>NZ_JBWKNI010000001.1:0-312652 GCF_059415485.1 Caulobacter sp. GW821-FHT10C03
GGCGGCGCGGCCAACATCCTCGCCGTCACCGCCTGCTCCAGCCGTCTGCGGCTTGAACTGGTCGATCCGTCCAAGCTCGACGAGGCGGCGCTCAAGGCCGTCGGCGTCCGCGCGCTCGTGCGGCTGGGCGGGCCGGTGGTGCACCTGGTGCTCGGACCCAACGCCGAGGCCGTGGCCAGGGCGCTGCAAGAGGCGGTGGCCGTCTAGGGCTCTCCCCCTTCCGTCAAATCCCCGCGAAAGCGGGGACCCAGGCGTTTTATCGTCGAGCGCCGCGCGTTTCAGAAAAAGCCTGGGCCCCCGCTTTCGCGGGGGTTTTACGGGGGAGGGGGCGGCAGAGCTCCCGCTCGAGGTCGATCCCTGGCCAAGACTCGACGACTCGCGTCATGCGGGGCCGCGCTCGCGGGGCGCGGGCGCCTTTTCGTGGGCGCCGGGCGCAAGTTGCGCGCGCGGAGGTCGGGCGATTACGCGCGGAGCTTGCGTACGCCCGGGGTGTTGGGCGCGAATGGTCGCAAAAAAGGCATTAAATTGGTATTATGCCTGACCCTGTCCAATAAGGACAAAATTTCACTAATCGACTGACTTCATTCGTATTTGTTGCCGATCGCCGATATGCGGCGCGGCTTAGCCCGACAAATTGGGCGCCTAACCGGCAATCTCTGCCGAAATACAAGCAATAGAACGGGTTGTCGGCTTTGACGGGTATCGCGTCGGCCCCTAGGTTGCCGGTGAGCAGCGAAAAAAGGTCTTTAAATGGTCTGCTCAAAAACAACGCCGCGGGGGAGCGGCGTTCACAGGGCGCGCGCACCGCGCCAGCTTGAGGGGATAACAGGATGATCGGTCACAAGCTTACGAGTTTCAGGCCCGCCGCCCAGCGTAAGGCCTTCGCCCTGGCCCTGCTGGCGGGCGTCAGCTTCGCCGGCGTCGCCGCCGCGCAAGACGCCGCGCCCAGCGAGGCCGTCGACGAGGTGGTGGTCACCGCCTTCCGCAAGAGTCTGGCCACCGCGCTCGACACCAAGCGCAACGACGTGCGCGTCTCGGACGGCATCTCGTCCGAGGACATCGGCAAGTTCCCGTCGGAAAACATCGCTGAAGCCATCCAGCGCATTCCGGGCGTGCAGATCTCCAACATCAACGGCCGCGGCTCGACGATCAGCATCCGGGGCCTGGGTCCGCAGTACGCCCTGACCACGGTCAACGGCCAGGCCTTCAAGAGCTCGAACTTCACCGACGGCTTCCGCTACGACGTCATCCAGACCGAGCTGGCCTCGGGCATCCAGGTCTACAAGTCGCCGACCGCCGACATGGACGCGGGCGGCCTGGCCGGCACCGTCAACATCGACACCGTGCACCCCTTCAACGTGAAGGGCCGCCAGCTGATCTTCGCCGGCAAGCTGCAGCAGCAGGAGCTGATCGGCGGCGACCCGACCGCCAAGTTCGGCGCGACCTATGTCGACCACTTCCTCGACGGCAAGCTGGGCGTCTTCCTCGGCGCCGGCTACCAGGAGCTGAAGGACCGCGGCGACTATCTGTGGATGGACCGCTGGACCGTGAGCAACGGCGTCTACACGCCGGCCCGCCTGCGCTACCGCCGCATCGACCGCGAGACCAAGCGCAGCATGGTCAACGGCGCCATCCAGTTCAAGCCGACCGACGACCTGCAGATCGACGCCATCGCCACCTACGCCAAGGACGAGACGACGCAGGAACTGCACCAGCAGGTCTTCCTGTTCACCACGCCCTCGGCCTCGAACGTGGTGACTCTGGCGACAGCGAACAACACCGCCACCAAGGTGCAGATCAACAACTTCCGCCTCGAGAACAACCACCAGCACGAGGACCGTCCGCAGTCGACCGGCGCCTTCACCACCAAGGTGCGCTGGACCGGCATCGAGAACTGGGACTTCAGCGGCGTCGGCCACTATTCGCGCGGCCACGCCCTGTTCAACGAAGAGGCGGCGATCCTCGGGGTCAACATCTCGAGCGCCACGCTCGACATCAGCAACCCCAAGAACATCGTGTTCTCGACGGCGACGGCGCTGGACGACACCGCCCAGTACAACACCTCGACCCTGATCCGGAACACCTACCCGAACGGCGCCTACCGGACGATCGACTCCTACGAGAACGCCGGCCAGTTCGACGCCAAGCGCTACGTGAACTTCAGCATCCTCGACTCCGTGCAGTTCGGCGCGAAGATCCGCCAGGAAGTGCTCAAGCGTTACGTCGTGCGCCGCGACGGCCAGAACACCATCCCGGCCTCGTACTCGCCGACCATGGCCGGCTCGGGCATCCTGGTGACCAACTTCCTGGACGGCGACATGACCCTGCCGGGCAGCTGGGTGTCGCCGAACCTCGACGCCTATCGCGCGGCCCTCAAGGCCCAGGGCGTGACCGTCTACGAAGCCTTCGATCCGGCCGGCTCGTTCCGCGTCGAGCGTGACCTCGGTTCGCTCTACGCCATGGCCAACCTGAAGGGCGAAGTGCTGTCGCGCACCTTCCGCGGCAACATCGGCGTGCGTCGCGAAAGCACCGACCAGACCGTCAACGGCTATGTCGGCGGCGCGGCCAACCCGCTGAACACCGAAGTCAAGCTGGTGGCCGGCACCTACACGACCAAGAAGTCGTACGACAACGTCCTGCCGTCGGCGAACTTCAGCTTCGACATCACCGACAACCTGCTGCTGCGCGTCGCCGCGGCCAAGGTGCTGGTGCGTCCGATCATCGACTCCAACAACCAGCTGGCCACCACCATGACCAGCACCACCGACACCACCGGCCACAAGGTCTACACGATCTCGATCGGCCAGGGTTCGCTGGATCCGATGACCGCCAACCAGCTGGATGTCAGCCTGGAGTGGTACTACGGCTCGGGCAACGGCCTGTCGGCGGGCTTCTTCTCGAAGAAGGTCAAGAACGGCGTCTACACCTCGACCATGTGCCCGGCCGCGTACGAAGGCACCTCGCTGTCGACCGACAGCAGCGGCGTCTGCGTCTCGGCCGCCGGCGACACCTACACCATCACCCAGAGCTTCAACGACGCGCGCACCGTCGACATCCACGGCTACGAGCTGAACTGGCAACAGTCGCTCGACGCCTGGCTGCCGATCGCGGGCTTCGGCCTGATCGCCAACTACACCCACGTCAATCCGGCGACCTCGGTGACCGGCTTCAAGCTGGCCAACCTGTCGGAGCACACCGCCAACGGCACGATCTACTGGGAAAACCAGACGTTCAGCGCGCGCCTGTCGGCCAACTATCGCAGCGCCTACGACCAGACCTCGGTCGAAAGCTTCTTCTCGGGCCCGCTGGGCCACACCGTTGACGCCCGCACCCAGTTCGACTTGAACCTGGGCTACAACATCAACGAGAAGCTCAGCCTGTCGTTCGCGGCGATGAACATCAACAACGCCCAGGAGAAGGCCTATCTCGGCAACGAGAGCCGCTGGCAGATGACCTCGGTCACCGGCCCCAGCTACTACCTGTCGTTCCAGTACAAGATGTAACCCCGTATCTCCTCCCCGGAGACGCCGTTCCGTGCGGCGCAACTGCTGGTCGCCGCCTGACTCCTGGGCGGCGACCAGATTTTCGTTTTGGAGCAAGAGCCAACGATGCCGCCCATCCCCTCGCGTCGCCAGACCTTGAAGCAGGCCCTGGCCCTGATGGCCGTCTCCACCGCGCCGTCGCTGGCCCAGGCGGCAGGCAAGACGGCGGGCAAGGCGGCTGGAGAGCCGGGCGGCGTTGCGGCGGCGCGGGCGGTGCTGGCGCGGCGGTTCGGACCCAAGGCCGCTGGAATCCAGCTGGCTCTGACGGCGTCCAAGGGCGGCAAGCCTGGCTACGTGGTGAAGGCGGCCGGCGGCAAGGCGGCGATCAGCGGCGACACGCCGGTGGCCCTGGCCCGCGGCGCCTACGCCTATCTCAAAGACAACGGCGCGGCCTCGGTCAGCTGGGAAGGCGATCGCGTCGCCCTGCCGGCCCGCCTGCCCGACGCCGACACCGGCCGGGTGGAGAGCCCCTTCGCCCACCGCGCCTATCTCAACACCTGCACCTACGGCTACACCACGCCCTGGTGGGGCTGGGACCGCTGGAGCCGCGAGATCGACTGGATGGCGGTCCACGGCGTCGACATGCCGCTGGCCATGGAAGGCCAGGAATATGTCTGGCGGGCCCTGTGGCGCGAGTTCGGGCTGAGCGAGGCCGAGCTGGCCGAGTATTTCTCCGGGGCGGCGTTCACGCCCTGGCATCGGATGGGCAATATCGAGGGCTACGCCGCCCCGCTGCCGACCGCCTGGATCGACAAGAAGAAGGACCTGCAGGTCAAGATCCTGTCGCGGATGCGCGGCCTTGGCATGACGCCGATCCTGCCGGCCTTCGGCGGCTACGTGCCCAAGGCCTTCGCCAAGAAGAACCCCAAGGCCAAGATCTACCGCATGCGGCCGTGGGAGGGTTTCCACGAGACCTACTGGCTGGATCCGGCCGACCCGCTGTTCGCCAGGATCGCCGGCCGGTTCCTGGCGCTCTACACGGAGACCTATGGCGCGGGGACCTACTATCTCGCCGACTCCTTCAACGAGATGCTGCCGCCGATCAACGCCGACGGCGCCGACGCGCGCGACGCGGCCTATGGCGACGGCACGGCCAACACCTCGGCGACCAAGACCAAGGTCGAGGTCGATCCGGCCCTGAAGGCCGAGCGCCTGGCCGCCTACGGCAAGGCGATCTACGACTCTATCCGCCAGGCCCGGCCGGACGCGGTGTGGGTGATGCAGGGCTGGCTGTTCGGCGCCGACAGCCACTTCTGGGATCCGGCCGCGATCAGCGCCTATCTCAGCCGCGTGCCGGACGAGAAGCTGATGATCCTCGACATCGGCAACGACCGCTATCCCGACGTCTGGAAGAACGCCAAGGCCTTCGGCGGCAAGCCGTGGATCTACGGCTATGTCCATAACTACGGCGGCAGCAACCCGGTCTATGGCGACCTCGACTACTACCGCCGCGACATCGCCGCGGTGGCCGCTAGCTCCGAGACCGGCAAGCTGTCGGGCTTCGGCATGTTCCCCGAAGGCCTGCACAACAACTCGATCGTCTACGAGGCGGTCTATGACCTGGCCTGGAACGGCGGCGGGGCCTCGACGGGCGCCTGGCTGTCGAGCCGTTCGAAGGCCCGCTACGGCAAGACCTCGCCGCAGCTCGACGCGGCCATGGGTCTGCTGGTCCAGGGCGCCTATTCGACCCGCTACTGGTCCTCGCGCTGGTGGAAGAGCAAGGCCGGGGCCTATCTCTTCTTCAAGCGGCCGACGGCGACCATCGGCGAGTTCCCGGGCCATCCGGGCGATCGGGCCAAGCTCGATCAGGCCGTGCGGGCGCTGAGCGCCCTGGCGCCGGGCTACGCCAAGGAAAAGCTGTTCGTGCTCGACCTGGTCGACGCCGCCCGGCAACTGGCCAGCCTGGAGATCGACGTCCAGCTGCAGGCCGCCGTCGCCGCCTATCGCAAGGGCGACGCGGTTGCCGGCGACGCCGCCCGCCGCAAGGTCAAAGACCTGGCCCTGGCCGTCGACGCCCTGCTGGGCGTTCAGCCCGAGACCCTGGCCACCTGGATCGACGACGCCCGCGCCTATGGCGACACGCCGGCCGACAAGGCGACCTATGTGAGCAACGCCAAGGCCCAGGTGACGGTGTGGGGCGGGGAGGGCAACCTCAACGACTACGCCTCCAAGGCCTGGCAGGGGCTCTATGCCGACTTCTACCTGCCGCGCTGGGGCCGTTTCCTCGACGCCCTGAAGGCGGCGGGCACGGGGGCCTTCGACGAGGCCGCCGTGGTCAAGGACGGGATCGTCTGGGAAAAGGCCTGGGTGGCCGCCGACGTCGCCTATCGCCGCCAGGCGCCGGCCGATCCGGTCGCCGGGATCAGGGCGCTGATCGCGCGCATCGACCGGGCCTAAAAGGGGGAGAGACAGAGCCATGACGACCAAGCCCGCCCCCCGCTTCCTGTCGCTGGACGTGTTCCGCGGCCTGACGGTCTGCCTGATGATCGTGGTCAACACCGCGGGACCCGGCGCCAAGGCCTTCACCCAGCTGGTGCACGCCAAGTGGTTCGGCTTCACGGCCGCCGACGCGGTGTTTCCCTCGTTCCTGTTCGCCGTCGGCTGCTCGATGGCGTTCGCCTTCTCGCGGCCGATCCCGCTGCCGGACTTCACGGGCAAGGTAGCCAAGCGCACGGCGCTGATCTTCCTGCTCGGCTTCCTGATGTACTGGTTCCCGTTCGTGCATCACGTGGACGGGCACTGGGCGCTGGCGCCGTTCTCGCAGACGCGGGTGATGGGCGTGATGCAGCGGATCGCCCTGTGCTACCTGATCGCCGCCTTCGCCGCGCGGTTCCTGTCGCCGCGCTGGATCCTGGCGCTGTGCGCCGGTCTGCTGCTGGGCTACTGGGCGATCCTGCTGGGGTTTGGCGACGGCGATCCCTATTCCAAGCTCGGCAACGCCGGCACCAAGCTCGACCTGCTGGTCGTCGGCCGCGACCACCTCTATCGCAAGGACGGCGGTTTCGACCCCGAGGGGTTGCTGGGCACCCTGCCGTCGGCGGTCAACGTGCTGGCCGGCTATCTGGCCGCCCGCGCCCTGCGCCAGGCCACCGACACCCGCAAGACCCTGGTCCGCATGGCCGGTATCGGCGGCGTGCTGATCCTGGCGGCCCTGGCCTGGAACCCGTGGTTCCCGATCGCCAAGAAACTGTGGACCGGCCCCTTCGTGCTGCTGACGGTGGGTATCGACCTCCTGCTGCTGGCCGCCCTGACGGCCGTGCTGGAAGGCCGCGAGCCCAACGCCGCCACCCGCTTCTTCCAGGTGTTCGGCCTCAATCCGCTGGTGATCTACCTGTTCTCGGAACTGTTCGTGGTCACCCTGAACCAGTTCGCGATCGGCGGCGTGGGTCCCTACGAGTGGGTGGGCGTGCATGTGTTCCAGGCGCTCGCGCCGGGGCCGGTGGGCTCGCTGCTGTGCGCGGTGGCCTACATGCTGGTGTGCTGGCTGCTGGGCTGGGTGATGTATCGGAAGAACTGGGTGGTGAAGCTGTAGCTCCCTCTCCCATGGGGAGAGGGCTGGGGTGAGGGGGTACGCTGCTAGCCGGCGTGCCGGCACGCCGTCAGACCTCGTAACCACTCACCCTCCCACCGCTTCGCGGCGGGCCCCTCCCTCTCTCTAAGAGAGAGGGGAGATTAAACCGCCCCCGCCGCCGCCCCCTCCGCATAGCCCTTCAGCCGCGCCGCGATGATCTCGCCCACGGCTTCGGCAGCGGGGCGCTGGGGGAAATGGGTGCGCCAGACGATGCGGACGGTGCGGCTGGTCAGCGCCGACAGCGGCCGCAGCACGATGCCAGCGTCCTGCGCCGCGCCCGAGGCCAGGCCCGGGATCAGGGTGGTGCCGTAGCCGGCGGCGACCATGTTCAGCAGGGTCGAGAGGCTGGAGGCGCGCAGGGCCGTGCTCAGCGCCGTGCTGGACTTGCCGCAGGCCTCCAGCGCCTGGTCGCGCAGGCAGTGGCCGTCGGCCAGGACGAGGATGTCGCGCGCCAGGTCGGTTTCGGCGATGACCTCCTGGCCGGCCAGTGGATGGTCCGGCGGCAGGGCGGCCAGGAACGGTTCGGCGAACAGGGCGCGGCCGTCGAGGTCGGGCGCGGCCTCGTCGGTGGCCAGCAGGACGGCGTCCAGCTCGTGGGTGCGCAGACGCTCCAGCAGGGCGGCGGTCTGGTCCTCCCAGGGCTCGATCTCGAGATGGGGCAGGGCTTCGCGCAGCGGCGCGAAGATCAGCGGCAGCAGGTAGGGCGCCAGGGTCGGGATGATCCCCAGGCGGAAGCGGCCGGCCAGCGGGTCGCGCAGGTTCCGGGCCGTGGCCAGCACCGCCTCGCCCGCCGTCACCGCCGCCCGGGCGTGGTCGAGCAGTTCGCGACAGGCTGCGGTCGGGGCGGCGGTCTTGCTGGTGCGCTCGAAGAGGGTGACCCCCAGCAGTTCCTCCAGCTTGCGGATCTGCACCGACAGGGTGGGTTGGCTGACGCCGCAGGCGCGGGCCGCGCGGCCGAAGTGCTCGTGCTCGGCCACGGCCAGCAGGTAGCGCAGGTCTCGCAGGTTCATGGTTCCTCCCGATAGGGGAAGCCTATCGCAACCATTGGATCTTGGCGCTTCTATTCAATCTGAGTCTGCGTGAAGGTCCTTCGCGGCGGCGCCCTCGGGCGTCGCCGGAATTAGGGCGCGGGACAGGTCGCGACGCCGTCAAAGAGCGCGACCGTTCCTCCGCCCTCGGGAGGACGCCTTCGATGCCTCACGCCGTGGACGCCGTCCTGCAGGACGCGCTGCGCCGGGCGGGACTGCCGAGCCGCGGCCCGGCGCCCCGACTCCTGGCGCTGCTGCGCGCCTCGGAGGAGACCCACCTGACCCTGCCGGAGGTCGCCGACCTGGCGGCCGAGGCCGGCCTTTCGATCCCGCTCGGCGAACTGGCCCGCCAGATGGAGGCCTTCGCCGACCACGGCCTGGTCTCGCGCCTGCCCACCACCGGTCCTGAGCCGGTGTTCGACACCCAGCCCGAGCCGCACTTCCACATGGTCTATGAGGAGACGGCGCGGATCGTCGACCTGCACGTCTCCGAGGAGACCCTGCTGGCCATGCTGCGCGACGCCCTGGCCCGGCGGCCGGGCGGGGTGGAGGTGATGGTGGTGCTGCGCAAGCCGCCCGATGGGAAAGGCGAAGGCGGGAGCTAGTTTGCCTCGGCGGGCGCCAGGGCGATATCGACCATGATCTCGCCCGAGATGTCCTCCAGCGCCGCCTGCAGGGTCGCCACCGACAGGCCGGCGGGCAGCCGCAGCCGGGCCTCCATGTGGAACAGCGGCGCGCCCGAATGCGGCTCGACGCTGAGGCGCGTGCCGAAGGTCTCGATATTGGCCGAAAGGCCGCTGAGCACGCCCGTCACCTGGTGCACGATGCCCGGCTGGTCCTGGCCGACCAGGGCCAGCTGGATCGCCTCGCCTGCGCTTTCCCCCAAGCCGGCGGAGGCCTCGACGGCCGGGGCGATCCGCACCTCCAGGCCCTGAGCGTCCACCGCGCCGACGGCGGCGCGCAGGGCGTCGACCCTGGCCTCGTCCAGCTCGACCAGCACCGAGCCGACATAGAGCCCGCCCAGCCGGCTGAGATGGCTCTCCAGCCAGTTGCCGCCGGCCGACAGCACCGCCTGGGCCAGCGCCTGGGTGAGGCCCGGCCGGTCGCTGCCGACGACGCTCAAGATCAGCCTGGCCATGGGAGTCCTTCACGGAAGCGGACGGGCGACGCCCGAACGGAGGCGGCGAGCCAGCCACGACCCGCGGCGTCCGTCAATGCAGGCGGGGCCGCCCTTTCCGATCAACGGTCGAGACGATCAGCGCTGATCGTTGGCCGCCCGTTTGTTTGGATCGTCCGTATTCGGTTCCGGCAACTGCTGCGGCTCGGAGGGGGGAGCCGGAGGCGTTGGAGGAGCAGGAGGGGTGGAAGTGGGAGGAGAAGGCGGCGGTTCGGATTGCTTGAAGAGGTCTTTGACCTCGGCGCGTGAAAGCGGACCCTCGGGCAACTTGTCGAGGGTCCGGTCGGCCAGCTTGTAGTGGCGTCGGATCTCGTCCCATTTGACGAAATTGTCCGACAGCTTGGCAATGTGAGGGGCGACTACCTTGGCCAGAAGGACCAAGAGGCTGAGCGCCACCACCCATGAGCCGTGCTTCGCGGCCGCGGCGAGCGTTGCGGCGTCTACGACCATCGGGGCGGCCCCCCGGGCGAGGGGATCTCTTCGCGACGATCACCCCCCAAAGTGCGTGAGCGTCGCTGGCCCTCGACGCGTCGTGCGCCCTGAATGTTCAGTTCGAGATTGACCGCAACCATAACACCCTCCTTGGGGCGTCGTCTGGTTCGGTCGGCGACATGGCGACGCCTTTGACCGACGCAGCGAGCCGCCACATCGCACAAACGCCGTCGCCCCCAAGGCGTCAGGGAGAACGGAGACTTCGAACAGACACGCGTGCGCTTTCGCGCCGACGTGCCTTAGTCACGTTGGTTACGCCTTGATCAAATGTCGTTATCGCCCCGCCGGCTGAGTGGAATCATGCCTAACCGGATGGTCGAGTTCAAGCCGGATTTCGCCACATTCCTGACTCTCAACCCCTCAGCATACGATCCACTCGCCCGGCCAGGTCGGCGACGGCGAAGGGCTTGGTCAGCACCTCCATGCCGGGCTGGATATGGCCGTGGTTGAGGACCGCGTTCTCGGCGTAGCCGGTAATGAACATCACCTTCAGGTCGGACCGCAGGGCGCGGGCGGCGTCGGCCACCTGGCGGCCATTCAGCCCGCCGGGCAGGCCGACGTCGGTGATCAGAAGGTCGATGCGGGCGTCGGTCTGCAGCAGGCGCAGGCCGGCCGGGCCGTCGGCGGCCTCGATGCAGGCGTAGCCCAGCTCCTGCAGCGCATCGACGATCAGCATCCGCACGGTCGGCTCGTCATCGACCACCAGCACCGTCTCGCCGGCGGCGGCGGGAGCGGGCAGGGCCGCGGCGACGTCGCTCTCGTCGCTTTCCTCCTTGCCGAAGTGGCGCGGCAGGTAGATGCAGACCATCGTGCCCTGGCCCAGTTCGGAATAGATCCGCACGTGGCCGTGCGACTGGCGGGCGAAGCCGTAGACCATCGACAGGCCAAGGCCGGTGCCCTCGCCGATCGGCTTGGTGGTGAAGAAGGGGTCGAACACCCGCTCCTGGACCGCCTTGTCCATGCCCACGCCGGTGTCGCTGACGCAGATGCAGACATATTGGCCCGGTTCCATGCCGCGCTCGTCGGCCGAGCGGCGGTCGAGCCACTTGTTGCCGGTCTCGATGGTGATGCGGCCGCCGTCGGGCATGGCGTCGCGGGCGTTGATGCAGAGGTTGAGGAGGGCGTTCTCCAGCTGGTTGGCGTCGACCAGGGTGGGCCACAAGCCGCCGGCCGCGACGGTCTCGACCTTGATCGCCGGTCCCACGGTGCGGCGCACCAGTTCGACGAACTCGGCCATCAGCCGGTTGATGACGATCGGCTTGGGCGAGAGGGTCTGGCGGCGCGAGAAGGCCAGCAGGCGGTGGGTGAGGGCGGCGGCCCGCCGCGCCGCGCCCTGGCCGGCGGCCACGTAGCGGTCGACATCGACCATGCGGCCCTGCGACAGCCGCGTGCCGATCATCTCGAACGAGCCGGAGATGCCCGACAGCAGGTTGTTGAAGTCGTGGGCCAGGCCTCCGGTCAGCTGGCCGACGGCCTCCATCTTCTGGGCCTGGCGCAGGGCGTCCTCGGCCTCGCGCAGGCGGTCCTGCTCGGCCAGGCGCTCGGTGACGTCGTAGACGAACTGATAGGCGCCGGCCTGGACGCCAGCCTCGTCGCGCAGCACGCCGAAGCGCATCTCGGAATAGCGACGGTAGCCGGCGGGATCGCCATAGGCCTCGACCGCGACGAACTCCTCGCCGGCCAGGGCGCGGGACCAGACCGCGCGCACCTGCTCGCGGTTTTCGGGCTGGTCGTCCAGCAGGTCGAGCATGCTGTCGCCGACATGGGGCGCCACGCCGAACACCCGCTCGAACTCGTCGGCCGCGGCGCTGTTGATGGCCAGCCAGCGGAAGTCCTGGTCGGCGACCTGGATGAAGGCGTTGGCGCCCTCCATCGCGTCGGCCAGCACCCGGCGCTCGGCCAGGGCCGAGGCCACCCGCTGCTCCAGGGTCTCGTTCAGCTGGCGCAGGGCCAGCTCGGCCCGGCGGCGCTCGGTGACGTCCTGGAACAGCACCGCCACCTGCCTGCGCTCGGGCGGCTCGATGCGGAAGGCCGACAGCGAAAGGTAGCGGCCGGTGGCCACCAGCTCCTGCTCGAAGCGGATCGGCTGGCCGGTGCGCAGCACCTGCCCGTAGCGCGCCACCCAGGCGTCGGCCTCGTCGCCCACCATCTCGCGCAGCTTCTGGCCGACCACCTCGGGGATGCCGGCGTGGCGGGCGTAGGCGGCGTTGGCGTCGACGTGGACGTAGTCGCTGAGCGGTCCGTGCGGACCGTCGAAGAACTCGATGATGCAGAAACCCTCGTCCATCGAGTCGAAAAGGGTGCGGTAGAGCTGCTCGCTCTGGGCCCGATGCTGCAGCGAAAGCCGCAGGTCGAGCTGGTTCATCACCTGCCGGGCCAGCACCTGCAGGGTGCGCTGCTGCAGGGGCGACAGTTCCTTGGGCGCGGTGTCGAGCACGCACAGCGTGCCGATCGGCAGGCCCTCGGCGGTCTTCAGCAGGGCGCCGGCGTAGAACCGCAGGTGCGGCTCGCCGGTGACCAGCGGATTGCCGTCGAAGCGGTGGTCGCGCGTGGCGTCGGGCACCAGCAGGAAGTCGTCTTCCAAGATGGCCTTGGCGCAGAACGACGTCTCCAGCGGCGTCTCGCGCACGCCCAGGCCCACCTCGGCCTTGAAGAACTGACGGTGCTCGTCGATCAGGTTGACGACGGCGATGGGCGCGCCGCAGATCTCGGCCGCCAGGGCGACGATCTCGTCGAAGGCCGCCTCGCGCGGGGTGTCCAGAATGTCGTAACGGCGGAGCGCCGCGAGGCGATCGGCCTCACGCTCCGCCGGATCGGCGGCGTCCATGCGAAACTTGAGGCCCCCCTCAATCACCGGCGGCGTCGGATAGCCGACGCGCCTATCGACTAGAGGCTTAAGACGCTTGGCGCGATCAACGGTTCCACGCGATCAGGGTAGAGTTTTTCAGCCCCAGCCTTCCGACACGCCAGCGCGTCGGGCCATCGGGGTGACGGCCAAGGGCTTCTGCGAGGGCTGCGGCTGGTCGGCCGGCTTGCCGTAGAGCCAGCCCTGGGCGAAGTCGACGCCGGCCTTGCGGACCACGTCCTCGACCTCGGCGGTCTCGACCATCTCGGCGACGGTGCGCACGTCGAGGTCGCGGCACAGCTCGACCAGGCGGCGCACCATGGCGCCGTCGCGGCTGTTGCCGGCCAGTTCGCGCACGTAGCGGCCGTCGATCTTGACGATGTCGAGGGTCAGTTCCTGGAGGTAGGCGAACGAGGCCGCGCCGGCCCCGAAGTCGTCCAGGCAGACCAGCGAGCCCAGGCCGCGCAGGGCCTGGATGTGGCGGTTGGCGCGGGGCAGGTCGTCGATGGCGCTGGTCTCGGTGACCTCGAAGATCAGCTTGCCCCTGGCGGCCGGAGTCTGGGTCAGCAGGCGGTTGATGTGATCGACGAAGGTCTCGCTGACGATGGTGCGGCCCGAGACGTTGACGGCCAGCTTCACCGCGCCGCTGCGGTCCGAGGCGATCCGGCGCACCGCCTGCTCGGCGATGGCGTGGTCCAGCTCCTCGATGATGTCGAACTCCTCGGCCATGCGGATCAGGGCGAAGGGGCTGGCGCCGTCCTCGAAGCGGACCAGCGCCTCGTGGTGGTGGGCCTGGCCGTTCGAAAGGTCGACCACGGGCTGGTAGGCCAGGGTGAAGCGGCGCTGGCTGACGGCCGCGCCCAGGGCCCCGGCGCGGGCCAGGGTGCGCTTGACCGAGCGGTTCATCGCTTCGGACAGGGTCAGCGGCGGGGTGTCCTTGAGGCCCTCGCGCAGGAAGTCGTCGAGGGCGTAGCGCAGGGCGCGCAGGCCGCGCGACGAGGTCCCGCCGTCCAGCGGCACGACGTGGGCGCTGGCGTCGAGGGCGGCGATCTTGGTCAGGCGGGCGGCCAGGGCCTCGGGGCGGTCGTCCTTGGCGCGCAGCAGGGCGTAGCGCTCGGGAGAGACCTGGGTGGCCATGGCGCCGGCGTGGGACTCGGCCCGCACGGCGCCGGCGATCTTCATGTCCAGCGCCAGGGCGTCGGGCGCGTTCAGGCCTTCGCGCAGGGCCGACAGGCCGGCGAACTCGACCATGGCCAGTTCCAGCTCGAGCCCGGTGACCCGCGCGGCTTCAAACAGGCCCTTGGCGATCTCCTCGAAATTCTCGCGCGGGCGCAGGCCGGCGGCGTCGAGGCCTCCCGCGGGCGCGCGGGCGGCGGTGACCGCGATGGAGGTGCGACCGAAATTGTCGGGGAGGGCGCGCAGAGTGACTCCAACGAAGCGCTCCGGCTCCCCGGCGACGCGGACGGTGACCGGACCCCGGCGCTGGCCCTCGTCGAGAGCATAGAGCGCGGCGTCCATCAGCGGGCGGTCCGCGGCGGTGAACAGGTCGCGCCAGACGCGGCCGATCAAGGAGGTTTCAGGCTTGCCCATGATCTTTTGCGCCGCGCCCAGGGCGAGGCTGACCCGGTCGCCCTCGAGTTCCAGCAATAGGTCGGCGCTGGCGAAGGCCAGTCCCAGCAGGCGGCGCGGATCGATCGACAAGGCAGAGCTCCCCAGAGGTGGGGCAGCTTGCGCGCCTTAGCTTAAAGACCCGTGCACGGGGGCGGGTCGCCGATGGGGCTGCGACCGCCCGTCGCAGGCAGGTACGGCGGGCGCGCCGGACCGAAAAAGAACATCTTGCGAACATAGAACAAAATGTGTACGCATTAATCATTCCACAGGCGGTGGGCGCCGAGGCGCTCGAACTTCCGGCCGGACGGTCGGAATCATGGAATAAGGCGGATCATCCAATGACCAGTCAGGCGGCTTTGAAACTCGTGGGCAAGGAAGAAGGCGACAAGGCGCGGGCGCTAGAAGCGGCCCTGGCGCAGATCGATCGGGCCTTCGGCAAGGGCTCGGTGATGAAGCTGGGCGAAAAGGGCAAGGTCGAGATGGAGTCGGTCTCCACCGGCTCGCTCGGCCTGGACATCGCGCTGGGCATCGGCGGCCTGCCCAAGGGCCGGGTGATCGAGATCTACGGCCCCGAAAGCTCGGGCAAGACCACCCTGGCCCTGCACGTCGTCGCCGAGGTCCAGAAGGCCGGCGGCACCGCCGCCTTCGTCGACGCCGAGCACGCGCTGGATCCGGGCTACGCCTTCAAGCTGGGCGTCAATCTCGACAACCTGCTGGTCTCGCAGCCGGACAACGGCGAGCAGGCTCTGGAGATCACCGACACCCTGGTGCGCTCGGGCGCGGTCGACATCGTCGTGGTCGACTCCGTGGCCGCCCTGACCCCGAAGGCCGAAATCGAAGGCGAGATGGGCGACAGCCTGCCCGGCCTCCAGGCCCGTCTGATGAGCCAGGCGCTGCGCAAGCTGACCGGCTCGATCAACAAGGCCAACACCATCGTCATCTTCATCAACCAGATCCGTCACAAGATCGGGGTGATGTACGGCAGCCCGGAAACGACCACGGGCGGCAACGCGCTGAAGTTCTACGCCTCGGTGCGCCTGGACATCCGCCGCACCGGCTCGGTCAAGAACCGCGACGAGATCATCGGCAACAACGTCCGCGTCAAGGTGGTGAAGAACAAGGTGGCCCCGCCGTTCCGCGAGGTCGAGTTCGACATCATGTACGGCGAGGGCATCTCCAAGCTGGGCGAGATCATCGACCTGGGCGTCAAGGGCGGCATCATCGACAAGGCCGGCTCCTGGTTCTCCTACAACAGCCAGCGCATCGGCCAGGGCCGCGACAACGTCCGCGAGTTCCTCAAGAACAACAAGGACCTGGCCAACGAGATCGAGATGGCCGTGCGCAAGGCCTCGCAGAAGATCGAGGAAGAGCTGCTGGTCGGCGGTCCCGAGGACGGCGAGGAAGAATAAGAGACAGCTCGGGGCGCGCCTGCTCCGAGTTTCGCGGCCGCCGCCCGCCGAGGGCGACCCCGCCATACGCCCGCGGCGGACCTACACCGCCACGACGGCCGCGATCCCCGGACGCCTGGACCCCATGCCAGGCGTCCGATTTCGTTTGTCCTCCCCCGCAAAGCGGGGGAGGTGGCGCGGCGCGAAACGCGCCGTGACGGAGGGGGCGACCGCCGCAGGGCGCTGGCCTTCCCCCTCAGTCGCTCCGCGACAGCTCCCCCCAGAGGGGGAGCATCTTCCTGGCGCGGCGCCGGATCAGATCCTCCCCCTCTGGGGGAGGTGGCCCGGAGGGCCGGAGGGGGGCCGTTTTCAGCTTCCAGAGCGTCTGCCGAATTCCGTCAGATGAGTAGAAGCCCCAGCCCCCTCAGTTCCCGATCTTCGTCCACGGCCGCTGCACGCATACCGGCGCGCCGTCGATCACGGCCACCCGCGCCGATCCCGTCGGCGCATAGAAGGCCTGCCGCCCGCCGACGCCGACCGCCAGGGCGATCGGGCCGCTGAAGTCGCAGACCGGCGCCTCGCGTTTGCCGCCGGCCTGGGCGTAGGTCCGGTGGGTGCATTCCATGTGGCCGGCGCCGCGCGCCACGCTGAGACTGTCAAAGGCGAAGGCCATCGGCTTGCGTTGCCGGGCCTCGAAGGCGGCCTGGGTCAGGACCGGGCAGGGCGTTCCCGCCAGGCTCCAATAGGCCTCGGCGGCGCCGGCGGCCTCGCGCTGCTTCCAGGCGACGAAGACGATCAGCGGCGCGGCGATGGCGAGGGCGATCGCCGCCCAGAAGATCCAGACGCCGCGCCTGGCGCGTCCATCGACCCGTACGGCCCCCGGTCGTTCCCCAATCTCCGCAGCGTCCATCCTGGTCCTCCCGCCCGGCGACAGTAGGAGCGGCGGGATGCGTACGCCAATAGACGAATAGAGAGACGGACCTGCCGAGCTACGGCGTCAGGCCGGACGCCGTCGGGAAACTCTGTCCCTTTTCACCGAGGGTCCCCGCGAAGGGGGAAAGCCGAGGCCGCAGGTGATCCGCCGCCCCGCCTCATCCTGAAAACCAGCTTGGACCCCCGCCTTCGCGGGGAGGAACGGGTTGGGGCGAGCCGGGGAATGTCGCTCCTCGCCTGCCGTCACTGCCCCATTCGGAAGCGCGCGGTCTGCACGCAGCGCGGCTGGCCGTCGATCACCGCCACCCGGGCCGAACCCGGGGCGGTGTAATAGACCACGGTCTTGGGGCTCGCGACCGCCAGGGCGCCGGGGCTGGTGAAGTCGCAGACCTGAGCCTCCTGCTTGCCGCCGTCCAGGCGATAGACGTGGCGGGCGCACCGCACGTGGCCGGCCCGGCGCGACAGCCGCACCGCGTCGAAGGCCGTGGTCATCGGCGCGCGCCGCGAGGCCGCCGCGAAGTCGGCGGCGGTGCTGGCCGGGCAGGGCTCGCCGTCCAGGCTCCACTCGCCGGCCTGCTCGATCTCGACCTCGGCCTTGTGCTCGGCCTCCCACCAGAGGCTGAACAGCGGCGAGACGATGGCGACCGCCAGCATCAGCCGCAGCGGCCAGGGTGGCGGCCTGCGGCCCTCGACCCGCACCTCGCCGGCGGTGCGGGCGGGGCGCGGCCGCCGCGTCACGCCAAGATTTCGATCGACCATCCCGCGTCCCCCGCGTCGCCCCCGAGTCCCATAGCGCGACCACGCCGAGCCCGGCCAGCGGCGCGCCGTCCGAAACCGGTCACATCCCAGGTTCGATTTCCACAAATCTTGAAACCGCGCTATGCAGCGCCGACTTCCGGCCGACACCGGACCTTTCGAGATTCCCGAGACGACGATGCCTAGCCTCAACGAGATCCGCAGCACCTTCCTCGACTACTTCGGCAAGGCCGACCACGCCGTCACGCCGTCGGCGCCGCTGGTGCCGCAGAACGATCCGACCCTGCTGTTCGTCAATGCGGGCATGGTGCCGTTCAAGAACGTCTTCACCGGCGCCGAGACCCCCGCGCATCCGCGCGCGGCCAGCTCGCAGAAGTGCGTCCGCGCCGGCGGCAAGCACAACGACCTGGACAACGTCGGCTACACCGCCCGCCACCACACCTTCTTCGAGATGCTCGGCAACTTCTCGTTCGGCGACTACTTCAAGGAACAGGCGATCACCCACGCCTGGACCCTGCTGACCGGCGAGTTCGCCCTGCCCAAGGACAAGCTGCTGGTCACGGTCTACCACACCGACGACGAGGCGGCGGACCTGTGGAAGAAGATCGCCGGCCTGTCCGACGACAAGATCATCCGCATCCCGACCAGCGACAACTTCTGGTCCATGGGCGACACCGGCCCCTGCGGCCCGTGTTCGGAAATCTTCTACGACCACGGCGAAGGCATCTTCGGCGGCCCTCCGGGCAGCCCCGATGAAGACGGCGACCGCTTCATCGAGATCTGGAACCTGGTGTTCATGCAGTTCGAGCAGCTGGCCGGCGGCGAGCGCCTGTCGCTGCCCAAGCCCTCGATCGACACCGGCATGGGCCTGGAGCGCATCGCCGCCGTCCTGCAAGGCCAGCACGACAACTACGACATCGACCTGTTCAAGGCCCTGATCGCCGCTTCGGTCGAGCTGACCGGGGTGAAGGCCGAGGGCGACCAGGCTCCGTCGCACCGGGTCATCGCCGACCACCTGCGCTCGTCGTCGTTCCTGCTGGCCGACGGCGTCACCCCGTCGAACGAAGGCCGCGGCTACGTGCTGCGCCGGATCATGCGCCGGGCCATGCGCCACGCCTATCTGCTGGGCGCGCAAGAGCCCCTGATGCACCGTCTGGCCCCGACCCTGGTGGCCGAGATGGGCCAGGCCTATCCGGAACTGCGCCGCGCCGAGGCCTCGATCGTCGAGACCCTGCGCCAGGAAGAAGAGCGCTTCCGCGTCACCCTGGGCCGCGGCATGGGGCTTCTTGACGAAGCTACCGCCGGGCTCGAAAGCGGCGGCGTGCTGGACGGCGAGACCGCCTTCAAGCTCTACGACACCTACGGTTTCCCGCTCGACCTGACGCAGGACGCCGTGCGCGCCAAGGGCATCACGGTCGACACCGACGGCTTCGACGTGGCCATGGACCGCCAGCGCCAGATGGCTCGCGCCAACTGGGCCGGTTCGGGCCAGCAGGGCGCGGCCGCCGCCTGGTTCTCGATCAAGGAAAAGGCCGGCGCCACCGACTTCGTCGGCTACGAGACCACCGAGACCACCGGCGTGGTGAAGGCTATCGTCGCCGACGGCGCCGAGGTCGAGGCTGCTTCGGCCGGCCAGACCGTCGACGTGCTGCTCGACCGCACCAGCTTCTACGCCGAGAGCGGCGGCCAGGCCGGCGACACCGGCGTGATCGAGGCCAATGGCGCGGAAAGCTGCGTGCTCGACACCCAGAAGCAGGCCGGCGAGCTGCACGTGCACCGCGTCGAACTGGCCGGTCCGCTGAAGGTCGGCGACCAGGTCGTGGCTTCGGTCGACGCCGAGCGTCGCCACACCACCCGCTCCAACCACTCCGCCGCCCACCTGGTGCACGCGGCCCTGCACCATGTGCTGGGTCCGCACGTCGCCCAGAAGGGCCAGATGGTCGACGGCGAGCGCATGCGCTTCGACTTCAGCCACGGCGGCCCGCTGTCGCCCGACGAGATCGAGCGCATCGAGGCCGAGGTCAACGCGGTCATCCGTCAGAACGTGGCGGCCCAGACCAAGGAAATGGCCCCGCAGGAGGCCATCGAGGCCGGCGCCGTGGCGCTGTTCGGCGAAAAGTACGGCGACAGCGTGCGCGTGCTGACCCTCGGTGACTCGCTGACCGAAGCCGGCAAGGCCTATTCGGTCGAGCTGTGCGGCGGCACCCACGTGGCCCGCACCGGCGACATCGCCCTGTTCAAGATGGTTTCCGAGCAGGGCGTGGCCGCCGGCGTGCGCCGCATCGAGGCGCTGACCGGCGAGGCGGCCCGCCGCTTCCTGCTCGACCAGGCCGGCGTCGCCAAGGCCCTGGCCGACCAGTTCAAGACCCCGGTCGCCGAGGTTCTGGCGCGCGTCGACGCCCTGGTGGCCGAGCGCAAGAAGCTGGAAAAGGAACTGGCCGAGGCCAAGAAGCAGCTGGCCCTGGGCGGCGGCGGCGCGGCCTCCGGTCCGGAAGACGTGAACGGCACCGCCCTGATCGCCCGCGTCCTCGACGGCGTCGGCGGCAAGGAACTGCGCGGCGTCGCCGAAGAGTTCAAGAAGCAGCTGACCAGCGGCGTCGTGGCCCTGGTGGGCACGACCGACGGCAAGGCCGCCGTCACCGTGGCCGTGACCACAGACCTGGTCGCCAAGTTCAGCGCCGCCGAACTGGCCAAGGCCGCCGTGATCGCCATGGGCGGCCAGGGCGCGGGCGGCAAGCCCGACTTCGCCCAGGGCGGCGCCCCGGACGCGACCAAGGCCGACGACGGCCTGGCCGCCATCAAGGCCGTTCTGGCCGGCTGATCGCCTTAGATCGGCCCGCTTCCTCGTCGAAGCGGGCCGACTTCGTTCTCAAGTCAGTATCGGCGGACCAGCGCCTGCGTAAGATCCACAACATCATGCCCGATCCCGCCGAGCGTCGCGCCTGGCGGGTCTGGCTGGGCCTTGCCGCCATGGTGGCGGTGATCGGCGGCGGCGTCGGCCTGACCGTCTCGCGCTGCACGCGGCCGTCCGAGCCCGGTACAAAGGCCGAGCGTCAGGTCGCCGCGGCCGCGACCCCCGTCGTCCTGCCGCTGGAGGCCAAGGACTGGCGCGGCAAGATCGACTACCGCGCGCTGGACGCCCGCATCCGTACGATGATGGCCGACCGCAGCATGACGGGCCTGGCCGTCGCCGTGGTCGAGGACGGCCGGCTGTCGTTCGTGAAGGGCTATGGCCAGACCACGCCGAACGACGGCGAGGCGGTCAACGCCGACACCGTGTTCCGCTGGGCTTCGCTGTCGAAGACCGTGTCGTCGACCCTCAGCGCGCGTCTGGCCGGGGAGGGGGCGTTCTCGCTGCAGGACCCGCTGGCCAGGTTCGGCGTCAGCCTGCGCCTGCCGGGCGGGGCCGAGCAGACCCTGACGGTCGAGCAGTTGCTGTCGCAGCGCACCGGCCTGCCGCGCAACGCCTATGACGGCTGGCTGGAAGGCGGCCGCGATCCGAAGACGATCCGGCAGGCCCTGGGCACGGTGCCGCCGCAGTGCCCGCCGGCCACCTGCCACACCTATCAGAACCTCGCCTACGACACGATCCGCGAGGTCATCGAGGCCTCAACGCACCGGCCCTACGCCGAAGAGGCGCGCCAGAAGCTGTTCCTGCCGCTGGGCATGGGCAGCACGACCATCGGCATGGAGGAGATCCGTGGCGAGCGGCACTGGGCGCGGCCCACCCGCTACGGCCGCGAGTCGATCCTGGCCGAGGCCTATTACCGCGTGCCGGCGGCGGCGGGGGTGAACTCCAACATCGTCGACCTGGCGCGCTGGATGCAGGCCCAGATGGGCCTGGCGCCCGCCGTGCTGCCGGCCAAGGTGCTGGAGGAGATTCAGCGTCCGCGCGTGCTGACCAACCGGCCCTATGGCAACTCGCCGCTCGGCCGCTCGCTCGACAAGCCGGCCTATGGCCTGGGCATGCGCAGCTTCGGCTATCAGGGCCACCGCCTGGCCGGCCACAGCGGCGCCGTCGACGGCTACCGCTCGACCATGATGTTCGACCCGGCGACCAAGACCGGCGTCGTCATGCTGTGGAACAGCGAGAGCAGCCTGCCCTTCAAGCTGCAGGCCGAGGTCTTCGACCTCTACTACCACCTGCCGTTCACCGACTGGCTGCAGCTGAAGGGCAGCGACGCGGTCGAGGTCGCGCCCTAGGGGGCATCGACAATCGACCCTCTTGGGCGCCTCTCACCCGAGCTTCCCCGCGAAGGCGGGGATCCAAGCCGAGGTCGATGATGATCCACGGCCAAGCCACATTCTGAAAGCCAGCTTGGATCCCCGCCTTCGCGGGGAGAGACGGATTTTGGGATGGTGGCCCGTCCCGGGGCGAAAGCCACGCACCCTCAAACGAAAAAGGGCGCTCCTCCCTCTCGGAAAGAGCGCCCCTGTCGCCTGGACCCAGGCTTCCTAGAACTTCGCGCGGACGCCGAAGAAGTAGCGCGAGCCGAAGGTTTCGTTGCCGATCCGGCGGGCGGCGCTGTTGTATTCGATGCGCACCTCGTCGGTCAGGTTCACGCCCTCGACGAAGACGGTGATCTTGTCGTTGACGTTGTAGCTGGCCGAGGCGTCGAGCGAGCCGAAGGCCTTGTTGAACTCCGGCAGGTTGCCGCGGCCGGCGGCCGTGATCAGCCAGTCGTCGCGCCAGTTGTACGAGGCGCGGGCGCTGAACTTGTCGTTCTCGTAGTAGAGCGAGACGTTGTAGCTCTTACGCGACAGGCCCGGGAACGGCAGAATCTCGTTGGTCAGCAGGTTGACCCCCTTGAAGCCCTTGTCCTTCTGGTAGGTGAAGTTGGCCAGCACCCCGAAGCCGTCGAACGGCGCGGGCAGGAAGTCGAAGGCGTACTGGCCGCCGATCTCCAGGCCGTTGATCGACACCTCGTCGGTGCCGTTGACCGGGCGCGAAATGGCGTAGGTCTGGCCGTCGATGACCTCCGAAGTGGTCTGGTTGATGATGAAGGACGAGATGTCCTTCCGGAAGTAGGTCGCCGAGATGAAGCTGTCCTTGGCGAAGTACCATTCCAGGCCCGCGTCGTAGGCCGTGGCCTCGAAGGGCTGGAGGTCCGGATTGCCGCGCGAGCCGGTGAAGCCGATCTGGTCGATGCTGCGGCGCAGGGCCAGCTGGCTGGGCGCGGCGCGGGCCATCACCTTGCTGGCGGCGGCGCGGCCGATCAGCTTGCCGGGGATGAACTCGAACCGCAGGTTCAGCGACGGCAGGGTCTTGGTGTAGCCGCCGTCCTGCTCGCCCTTGACGAAGTTGACGATCGGGGCCGAGGTCGTGCCGGTCTGCACGCGGTTGTAGCCGGTGGAGACGGTCTCGGTGTCGACCACCCGGACGCCCAGCGTACCGCTGATCCCCACGGGCAGTTCACGGAAGTCGAAGGCGGCCTGGACGTAGGCGCTGCGGGTCTTCTCCTCCACCGACCAGGTGTCGAGGAAGGCCTGGAAGGTGCCGCGGCCGCCATAGGTCTCGGCGGTGTTGGCGTTGGGATTGACGCCGTAGACGTCGTTGATCAGGCCCGCCGTCGCCAGGGTGGCGGCGTAGGTGCCCATGGTGTTGTCGTTCCATTGGCGGATGCCGCCGGAATAGCCCAGGTCGCCGGTCTCGAAGAACGGGATGCTGTTCACGATCGAGTTGATGTTGACGATGTTCTCGAGCGTGGCGCACGAGGTCGCCACCGCGACCACGGCGCCGCTGCTGGCGTCGTTACGGCAATTCAGGCGCGTCGTGCGCTGGTAGAGGATCTGGTCGGTCTCGAACTGCCGCGCCTGGACGCCGGCCTTGATCGAGGTCAGCCACGAGCTTTCCGGCTTGTAGGTGACGTTGAACTGCTGGGCGGTCTCTTCGGAGGTGTTGTTGCGCGGGTTGAACAGGGCGTCGATCCGCTTGACGCCCTGGCCGGTGGTGACGTCCAGGCCCGGGAACGAGAAGTTCGGCGCGCCCTGGCCGCCGGTGTAGTCGACGACGGCGCGCGGAACGCCGAACACCGTGGCGGTGGAGTTGATCTCGTTGTTCTGGACCTCGGCGTTCGAATAGTCGAAGCGGGCGTCGAACACCCAGTGGTCGAGCTTCCACTCGCCGCCGACGGCGGTCGTGTACTGGGTGCGCTTCAGCCCGCCCAGGATGTTGCGGTAGGCCAGGTCCATCGGGAAGTTGGCGTCGCTGGTCAGCTCGATGTGGTTGACCGTGTTGTCGGCGCCCAGCGTGGTCTTGCTGTAGTCGATCAGGCCGCCCGAGGCGCCCAGCTGCAGGAACGAGCTGTTCACCTTCTCGCTGGCGGTGGCGTAGGTGGCGTCGAAATAGGCCTTGAAGTTGTCGGTCGGCCGCCATTCGACGACGCTGCTCAGGGCTTTGCGCTCGGTCTCGCGGCGGTCGATGATCAGGCGCGGGATCTCGGGGATCCAGTCCAGCGTGCCGTCATTGTTGACGTCGGTGCTGCGCCCGGGCGTCGCGCCCGTGCCGGTGGCCGTGGCCGCCCGGCGAATCCAGCCGGTGGTGCGGGCGTTGTTGCTGTTGAGGTGGCGGTTTTCCCAGGTGCCCGACAGCAGGACGCCCAGCTTGTCGTCGAAGAAGGTGCGGCTGCCGATCAGGGCGACCTTGGGGTCGTATTCCTTGGCCAGGTTGGAATAGACGCCCTGGATCGAGCCGGCGACATAGGGCTCCTTGCTGTCGAACGGCCGGCGGGTGATCACCCGCACGGTGCCGCCGATGCCGCCCTCGGCCATGTCGGCGGTCGGCGACTTGACCACGTCCAGGCGCGAGACGAACTCGACGGGGATGTCGCGGAAGTCCACGGCGCGGTCGCTGCCGCCGACGGTGAGCGACAGGGCCGACGAGCCGTTGATCTCGACGCGGTTGAGGCTGGGATCGGCGCCGCGGATGCTGACGCCGCGACCTTCGCCGTCCTGGCGGCTGATCTGCACGCCGGTCACCCGTTGCAGGGCTTCGGAGAGGTTCTTGTCGGGGAACTGGCCGATGTCCTCGGCCGAGATCGAGTCGACCACCTGCAGCGAGTTGCGCTTGGTGTCCATGGCGCTGCGGAGCGAGGCGCGGATGCCTGTGACGACGACTTCCTCGACCGCGTCGGGCTCGACGGTCTGGCCGGCCGGAGCGGCGGGCGCGGTCTGGGCGAGGGCCATGGCCGGGGCGGCGAACACGGCGGCGGCCACCGCGACGCTCGAAACACCCGCCCACAGTTGCGCGCTGGTCGACGACTTCATCGTTTCCTCCTGTGCCTGACGTGGCTCGGAGGCGACCCGGGGGAGGGCGCGACGCCGAGATCGACAGTTTTCATATTATGGGAACTTATCCCGATAGTCGGGATGATAACCGCCTCGCTCCGGAAATGTCGAGTGGGATACGATATGTCGTATTAGAAATGGGCTGAAAGCGCCGATCTGGCCAATCGCGGCAACGTGAGGATTTGCTTGGCTTTTTCAGCGCCTCAGGTTGAGGGCGAACATATCGCCGGTATCGGAAAGGCTCGGCCCGACCCGGGTCGCGACGACCTCGAGGGCGACGTCCGCACAGCCCGCGCGGCCAAATCGAGGCCGACCTAAACAAGACCCCGCGGCCCTCCGCCGACAGTATCGGCGGCGTTCTATCCACTCCGTTTTCCAAGGACACCGTCGATGCCGATCACGGCCACCCCGACCCCTGGCGATCAACTGATCACCCCGACCGACCACACCCTGATCATGATCGACTTCCAGTCGCAGATGGCGTTCGCGACCAAGTCGATCGACCCGGTCTCCCTGCGCAACAACGCCGCCCTGGTGGCCAGCGGCGCGGCCGGCTTCGGCGTCTCGACCATCCTGACGACCGTGGCCGAGAAAAGCTTCTCGGGCCCGATGTTCACCGAGGTCACCGATCCGTTCCCGGGCAAGGCCCTGGTCGACCGCACCTCGATGAACAGCTGGGAAGACGCCGGCGTGATCGAGGAGGTCAACAAGATCGGCAAGGGCCGCATCGTGCTGGCCGGCCTGTGGACCAGCGTCTGCATCGTCGGCCCGGCGCTGTCGGCCCTGCAGCAGGGCTATGAGGTTTACGTCATCACCGACGCCTGCGGCGACATCTCCGACGAGGCCCACGAGCGGGCCGTGCAGCGCATGATCCAGGCCGGCGCCCGTCCGATGACGGCCCTGCAGTACCTGCTGGAGCTGCAACGCGACTGGGCGCGCGGCGAGACCTACGACCTGACCACCGGCATCGCCAAGAAGTTCGGCGGCGGCTACGGCCTGGGCATCATCTACGCCAAGACCATGTTCAACGCCCACGAGGGCTGACGAACCGGCCCGCGCCGGCCGACCTTCCAGGTCGGCGCGGACCGCCTTTCAACAAGGCGTCCCAAGATGAAGATCTATCTCCTGTCGCTCGCCGCGGGCCTGGCCGTCGGGGTGTTCTACGCCCTGGTGCAGGTGCGCTCGCCGGCGCCGCCGGTCGTGGCCCTGATCGGCCTGTTCGGCATACTGGTCGGCGAGCAGATCCCGCCGCTGGTCAAGAGCCTGGCCGCCCGCCAGCCGGCCGCCATCTCGTGGCTGCGTCACCAGGTGGGGCCGCACATGTTCGGCAGCCTGCCGGGGGCCGTGAAGCCTCCCGAGCAGGCGCGCGCCGAGCCTCCCCATCCCCAAGCCTGACGTCCCCCAGTTCCCTCGGCCCCAGTTCCCCCGGAGTATCCGCATGACCTCGCCCGACCTGATCCTGCGCAACGGCCGCTTCACGACTCTCGACCGGAGCAATCCCAACGCGCAGGCCGTCGCCGTGACCGGCGGACGCTTTTCCGCCGTCGGGACCGAGACCGAGGTCATGGCCCTGGCCGGGCCGGCGACCAAGGTGGTCGACCTGAAGGGCCGTCGGGCGCTGCCGGGCCTGATCGACAACCACCTGCACATCATCCGGGGCGGGCTGAACTTCAACATGGAGCTGCGTTGGGACGGCGTGCGCTCGTTGGCCGACGCCATGGGCATGCTCAAGCGCCAGGTGGCCATCACCCCGCCGCCGCAATGGGTGCGGGTGGTGGGCGGCTTCACCGAGCACCAGTTCGTCGAAAAGCGCCTGCCGACCATCGAGGAACTGAACGCCGTGGCGCCCGACACGCCGGTGTTCATCCTGCACCTCTATGACCGCGCCCTGCTGAACGCGGCGGCGTTGCGGGTGATCGGCTACGACCGCGACACGCCCGAACCGCCCGGCGGCCAGATCATCCGCGACAGCCAGGGCAATCCCACCGGCCTGCTGCTGGCCAAGCCCAACGCCCAGATCCTCTACGCCACCCTGGCCAAGGGCCCGAAGCTGCCCTTCGACTACCAGGTCAACTCTACCCGCCACTTCATGCGCGAGCTGAACCGGCTGGGCGTGACCGGGGCGATCGACGCCGGCGGCGGCTTCCAGAACTATCCGGACGACTACGAGGTCATCCAGAAGCTGGCCGACGACAACCAGCTGACCATTCGCCTCGCCTACAACCTCTTCACCCAGAAGCCCAAGGGCGAGAAGGACGACTTCCTGAACTGGACCAAGACCTCGACCTACAAGCAGGGCGACGACTATTTCCGCCACAACGGCGCGGGCGAGATGCTGGTGTTCTCGGCCGCCGACTTCGAGGACTTCCGCCAGCCGCGCCCCGACATGCCGCCGCAGATGGAGGGCGAGCTGGAGGAGGTGGTCACCATCCTGGCCCAGAACCGCTGGCCCTGGCGGATGCACGCCACCTATGACGAGACCATCGACCGGGCGCTGGACGTCTTCGAGAAGGTCAACAAGGACGTCCCGCTGGAAGGCCTGAACTGGTTCTTCGACCACGCCGAGACGATCTCGGAAAAGTCGATCGACCGCATCGCCGCCCTGGGCGGGGGCGTGGCCGTGCAGCACCGCATGGCCTACCAGGGCGAATACTTCCTCGAGCGCTATGGCGCCGCCGCCGCCGAGGCGACGCCGCCGATCGCGAAGATGCTGGAGAAGGGTCTCAAGGTCTCGGCCGGCACCGATGCGACGCGGGTGGCCTCGTACAATCCCTGGGTCTCGCTGGCCTGGATGATCACCGGCAAGACGGTGGGCGGAACCCGGATCTATCCGCAGCGCAACTGCCTGGACCGCGAGGCGGCGCTGCGCATGTGGACCGAGAACGTCACCTGGTTCTCCAACGAGGAGGGCAAGAAGGGCCGCATCGTGGAAGGCCAGCTGGCCGACCTGATCGTGCCCGACCGCGACTTCTTCGGCGTGCCCGAGGACGAGATCGCCGACATGACCTCGGACCTGACCATGGTCGGCGGCAAGATCGTCTATGGCGCGGGCGACTTCGCCAAGCTGGACGAGAACGAGGTGCCGCCGGCCATGCCCGACTGGTCGCCGGTGCGGGTGTTCGGCGGCTATGCCGCCTGGGCCGAGCCCGAGAAGGACGCCGCCCTGCGTCGCCAGGCGGCCGCGTCGTGCGCCTGCGCCAGCGGCTGCGGCGTGCACGGCCACGACCACGCCACCGCCTGGACCAAGAGCCTGCCGATCAGCGACCTGAAGTCGTTCTGGGGCGCGCTGGGCTGCGCCTGCTGGGCGGTCTGATGCGGGCCGTCCTCACCTCGCCGGCGGTGCGCTGGGTCGCGCTGCTGGGCCTGTGCGCCGCCTATATCCAGGGCGGGCTGACCAAGGCCTTCGACTTCGGCGGGGCCGTCGGCGAGATGGCCCACTTCGGCCTGTCGCCGGCCGCGCCGTTCGCCGTGGCGGTGATCGTGCTGGAGCTGGCCGCCTCGGCGATGATCCTCAGCGGCCGGCTGCGCTGGCTGGGGGCGCTGGCCCTGGCGGCGTTCACCCTGGGCGCGACCTTCATGGCCAACCGCTTTTGGCAGATGGCGCCGCCCGAACGGTTCGGCGCGACCAACAGCTTCTTCGAGCACCTGGGCCTGGTCGGCGGTTTCCTGCTGGTCGCCTGGCACGATCTCGACGCGCGGAGAGGGTCATGAGGACGCTGGCGGCCGCGGCCCTGGTGCTCGCGGCTACCGGTCCCGCCCTGGCGGCCGAGCGTCCCGCGATCAAGGTCAACCGCTGGCAGGAGGACTGGTCGGTCCTGGCCGATCCGGCCAAGCGCACCGAGCCTCTCGACGGCCTGAAATACGTCCCGCTCGGCGACGACGCCTTCCTGTCGCTGGGCCTGACCCTGCGCGAGCGGCTGGAGCTGGGCGACGCGGCGACCTTCGGCCAGGAGACGCCCGACACCAGCCTGTCGCAGCGCCTGCAAATCCACGCCGACGCCCGGGCCGGCGCCTGGCGGGCCTTCGTCATGCTGGAGGACGTGCGCGCCTTCGGCCGTCGGCATGTCGGCGGGGCCGACGCCGACCGCCTGGATCTGCGCCTGGCCTTCATCGACCGCACGGGCCAATTGGCCGGCGGCAAGGCGACGGTGCGGGTCGGCCGCCAGGACTTTCCGATCGACCAGCAGCGCTTCCTGTCGGCCCGCGACGGTCCGGGCGTGCGCCAGTCGTTCGACGCGGTGTGGGTCGACTGGAGCCGGGGTCCCTGGACCCTGGCCGGCGTCGTCAGCCAGCCGGTGCAATATGCCGATGACGAGGCCTTCGATGATGCGTCCAGCGGCCACGTGCGGCTCGACTTCGCACGGGTGGAGCGCAAGGCCTTCGGCGGCGCGGTCTCGGCCTATGCCGGCCGCCTGGCCCGTTCGACCGCCCGCTATGGCGACGCGGTCGGGCAAGAGGATCGCCAGATCTACGACCTGCGCTACGCCGGCAAGGCCAAAGCCCTCGATTGGGACCTCGAAGCCATGACCCAGCGCGGCGAGGTCGGCTCGGCCGACGTCCGCGCCTGGGCGGCCGGGGCGCGGGGCGGCTGGACGTTCGCGGGCATCCCCTGGTCGCCGCGTCTGGGGCTGCAAGGCGATCTCGCCAGCGGCGACACCCGGAAGGGGGACGGACGGCTCGGAACCTTCAATCCGCTCTATCCCAACGCCGCCTATTTCACCCGCGCCGGCTACACCGGCTACGCCAACATCGCGCACCTGAAGCCGTCGGTGACGGTGTCGCCGACCGGCAAGCTGACCGTCATGGCGGCCCTGGCCGGCCAGTGGCGGCGCACGAGCGCGGACGCGATCTACGGCCAGCCCTTCGCAGCCTATGCCGGCACGGCCGGGCAGGGCGGTCGCTGGACCGGCGCCTACGGCCACCTGCGGGCCGACTATGCTTTCAATCGGAGCCTAACGGGGACCATCGAGGCCGTCCATTTCGAGGCCGGAAGCGCCCTGCGCGCCGCCGGCCGGGACGACAGCGACTATCTCGGCGTCGAGCTCAAGTACGGATGGTGACCATGCGTTTTCCCGGCCTCTCCAAGGTGATGAGCTTCAACGGCGGCTATCTCGACACGGTCGGGTTCCTGGCCTTGCAGGGGCTGTTCGTCGCCCACGTCACCGGCAACTTCGTCACCTTCGGCGCGGCGATGATCCACGGGGCCGACGGGGCGGTGGCCAAACTGCTGGTGCTGCCGATCTTCTGCGCGGCGGTGGTGATCAGCAGACTCGTGACGTTCCGGCTGGAGGCCGAGGGCCTGCCGGTGCTGCGGATCATGCTGGGCGTGAAGACCCTGCTGCTGGTCGCCGGCTCGGCCCTGGCCGTGGCCCTGGCGCCGTTCGCCAAGGGCGACAGCTGGCAGCTGATCCTGGTGGCGGCGGTCTTCGTCTGCGCCATGGCCATCCAGAACGCCGCCCACCGGGTGCACATCCCGACCGCGCCGCCCACCACCCTGATGACCGGCTCGACCACCCAGATCATGCTCGACGTCGCCGAGCTGATCCGCCGGGGACCCGATCGGGGAGCCTCGATCGCCCGGATCAGGAAGCTGTCGGTGGCCGTCGGCCTGTTCGCGGCCGGCTGCGGCCTTGGCGCTCTGGCCTTCGCCCTGCTGGGGCCCGCGGCCTTCTGGCCGTCGGCGGCGCTGGGCCTGCTGTCGCTGTTCTCGGACGAGGCCCGGGGCGTGGCGGTGAAATAGGGGGAGGAGATAGCGGTCCCAGAGGGGCGGGATTTTTCACCCGCCTGGGTGAGTGCGCTTCACCCGTGCGGGAATGGCGCGGCGGCGCGCCTTGGTTGAGTTTGCTCCTGCGCCGGCAAGTGGTCGGCGGCGTCCTGGACTGACCACCTTCCCAAGAGAGCGACGATGCAAGCCCAGACCGTCATGACCCGCGCCTCCGACACAGGCGCCGAACCGGCCCCCGAACCGGCGCACGACCAGATCCGCCAGCTGTTGCAGCAGGCCCGCCACGTCCTGGCGACCGACCCCGCCGACGCCGAACGCTGCATCGCCGTGGCGGTGCGGCTGCTGCCGCAGATCGACGCGGCCGCCTCCCGTAGCTTCGCCCCCCAGACGGCGGGCGCGCCTGCCGCCTCGCCGGCCCTGCAACGCGGAGGCCTGGCCCCCTGGCAGGTGCTGCGGGTCAAGGCGCTGGTCGAGGCTCGGCTGGCCGACCGGGTGACCAGCGCCGAGCTGGCCGCCGCCGCCCGCCTCAGCCCCAGCCACTTCTCGCGGGCCTTTCGGGCGAGTTTCGGCGACGCGCCCAAGACCTACGTCAACCGCCGCCGGATCGCCCGCTCGAAGGACATGATGCTGTCGACCGGCGACAGCCTGGCCGCCATCGCCCTGGCCTGCGGCCTGTCGGACCAAGCCCACTTCTGCCGGATGTTCCGTCGCTTCGAGGGCCAGTCGCCCAGCGTCTGGCGTCGCCTGCGCGGCGGCGAGCGCGAGGCGGCCTGGCCGCTGATCGCGGCGGAATGAACGAGGATCCGTCGTGACCGCCACCGTCCTGCTGATCCACGGCGCCTGGCTGACGCCCAGGCACTGGGATCGCTTCCAGGACCGCTACGCCGCGCGCGGCCTGAGCGTGCTGGCGCCGGCCTGGCCGCTGCTGGACGCGCCGGTCGAGGCCCTGCGCCGCTCGCCGCCCCGCGCCTTCGGCCGGCTGAGCCTGGAGGAGGTGGTTGAAAGCTACGCCGCCCGCGCCGCCGCGCTTTCAGAGCCGCCGATCCTGATCGGCCACGGCTTTGGCGGTCTCGTGGTGCAGCTTCTGCTGGATCGCGGCTGCGGCGCCTGCGGGGTGGCCATCGCCTCGACCCCGCCGTTCGGCCTGCTGGAGCGGCCGCGCGCGGCCTGGGCCTTGCGGCGGATCCTGGCCCGCTGGCGCGACTGGGACGGCGCCGCGCCGCTGAGCCCCGAGCGCTTTGCCGCCCTGTTCGCCCAGACCCTGCCCGAGGCCGACCGCCGCGCGGCCTATGCCGAGCAGATCGTGTCCGCGCCGGCCAGGGTGGTGCGCCAGGCCTTGCTAGGCCCCTGGAGGCGTCGCAAGGGAACGGGCTGTCGCCGGCCGCCGCTGCTGCTGATCGCCGGCGACGAGGACCGGGTCGCGCCGGTCGCCATGGTCGCGGCCAGCGCCCGCCAGCAGCGCCGCGCGGCCTCGCGCACCGACCTGCAATGCTTCTCGGGCCGCTCGCACTGGCTGTGCAACGAGCCGGGCTGGGAGGACGTCGCCGACTTCGCCCTCGACTGGGCTCTGGCCAATGGGCGTCCCATTCCCGCGCAGGCTTGATCGGGCCGGTTCCACGTCAACCCCCGAAAGGGTAATGCTGCGCCGCTTTCGTGTATGGTCGCGGTTCGCCAAACACGTCACCTGTACGAGTCCCATGCGCAAGGACCGGTCCCCGGACGCCGCCGAAATGAACGAGTACCCCGCCAGCGGCGCGTCCCCTGCCAGCGACGAGCGCATCCGCGTACTGATCGCCGACGACCACCCGATGCTGCGCGAAGGGGTGATCTCGGTGCTGGAGACGCAAGCCGACATGGTCGTGGTCGGCGAGGCCGCCACCGGCGACGAGGCGGTCGCCAGCTGGGAGGCGCTGCGTCCCGACATCACCTTGATGGATTTGCAGATGCCCGGCCATGGCGTGGTCGCTATCGAGACCATCCGCCGGGCTCACCCCGAGGCGCGGATCATCGTGCTGACCACCTTCACCGGCGACGCCCAGGCCCTGCACGCCCTGCGCGCCGGGGCGGCGGGATATCTCTTGAAGAGCAGTTTGCGCCGCGACCTGCTGGACGCCATCCGCGGCGTCCACGCCGGACGCCGCCACCTGCAGGCCGAGGTGGCCGAGCGCATCGCCATCCACGCCATCGACGAGACGCTGAACGCCCGCGAGATCACTGTCCTGCAGCTGATCGCCAACGGCAATTCCAACAAGCACATCGCCCGCGAGCTGAACCTCTCGGAAGACACCATCAAGTCGAACATCAAGAGCATTTTCGCCAAGCTCTATGTGAACGACCGGACCCACGCGGTGACCGTGGCCGCCAAGCGCGGCATCATCGACCTTTGAGCCGGGCGGGGGGCTTTCGCACGGCACTGGCGGGCGTCGCGCTCGCCCTGGGCCTCGCCGTCTCGGCGCAGGCCGCGCCGGGGCTCGAGCCCCTGGCCGAATACAAGCGCGTCAGCTGGTCTCTGGAGGGCGGCGCGCCCAGCCGGGTCAACAGCATCGGCCAGTCGAAGGACGGCTATCTATGGATCGGCAGCGTCGACGGCCTGTTCCGCTTCGACGGCGTCGCCTTCGAGCAGATCCAGCGCGGCGGGCCCAAGCCCGGGCGGCTGAACGTCTCGCAGGTGCTGGGCGCGAAGTCCGGCGCGCTGTGGGTGGGCCTTGGCCGCAGCGGCGGGGTGGCGGTCTATCGCGACGGCCAGCTGATCGACGCCCGCATGCCCAATCCCTCGCGCGAGGTCACGAGCCTGGCCGAAGACCGCGAAGGCGGGATCTGGGTCGCGCGCGGCGGCCGCAAGCGCAACACCCTGGCCCGCTGGCATTACGGTCGCTGGCAGGAGTTCGGGGCCGAGGCCGGCGTGCCCGAGCAGGAGGTCTGGCAGATCTTCTTCAGCCGTGACGGGGTCCAGTGGCTGGTGCTGGGCGACACCGTGCTGCGCCGCGCGCCCGGCCAGACCCGGTTTTCGGCCACCGGCGTCAAGGTCGCCCGCCGCGCCAGCCTGGCGCAGGACGCCCTTGGTCGCCTCTGGGTGTCGGACACCAAGGGCGTGCGGCTGCTGGCCGGCGAGGCCCCGGCCGCCTCGTCGCTGGCCCGGGCCTATCCGCGCCAGGACGAGGTGGGCGGCTCGAAGATCCTGTTCGACCACAAGGGCGACCTGTGGGGCGCGACCTGGACCGACGGCGTCGTGCACATTCCAGCGCCCGGCGTGGCGGCCCGCAGCGCCGACGCGGCGGGCCTGCGCATCCAGGCCTACAAGGCCGTGCACGGCCTGACCTCCGACCAGACCCACGCCGTGTTCGAGGACCGCGAGGGCAATGTCTGGTTCGGCACCGAGCTGGGTCTCGACATGATGCGGCCGGCCAGCGTGGTCGTGGAGCAGGCGATCCCGCCCAACTCCGCGCGCGGCTATCGCATGACCGCCACCCGCGACGGTACGGTCTGGGTCGCCGACGCCCACACCGTCTACGCCATCGCCCCCGGCAAGGCGCCCAGGCCCGTCGCGCGGACCAGCTGGTCGGCCGGGGCCTTGTGCGCCGACGAGAACGACGGCGTCTGGGTCACCCTGCGCGACACGGTGCTGAAGGTGCGGGCCGACAAGGTCGAGACCTATCCCAAGCCCTCCGAGGCCAGCGCCTACGGCTGCGCGCAGGACGCCGAGGGCCGCCTGTGGATGGCCGCGCTCGACAAGGGCCTCTACTGGCGCGAGGGCGGGACCTGGAACCGCTGGCCGGGCCTGTCGCCGACCCTGGGTGTGGCCTCAAACGCCGCCGTGCAGCCCGACGGTCGGGCGGCGATCCTGTTCCGCACCCCGCCGCCGCTGCAAGGCCGGCCGCCGTTCGAGCCCCTCTACAAGGAGCGCTTTGCGATCGGCGAGATCGAGGGCGTTCTGCCCGGGGCGGCGGCGCTCTATCTCAGCGGCGGCCAGGGCCTGGCCCGCCTGCGTGACGGCAAGACCGCGACCCTCGACGCCGAGCGCTATCCGTGGCTGGCCTCGGTCAACGGCCTGGTCCAGACCCCGGCCGGCGACACCTGGACCATCGGCGACGCCGGCGTGGTGCGGATGCGCTCGGCCGATCTCGACCGCGCCCTCGACAAGCCCGGCGCGCCGCTGGCCCGGCAGGTGTTCGACTTCCGCGACGGCCTCAACAGCTTCGTGCAGAAGTCGCCGGGCGCCCAGATCGCCGCCGGCGGCGACGGCCGCGTCTGGATCCTGACCCGGCGCAACGTGCTGGTCGTCGATCCGGCCCGCCTGGCGCTCAACACCGTGGCGCCGCCGGTGGCGATCCGCGCGGTGGTGGCGGGCGAGCGACGCTTCGCCGACCCCTCGGCCGTGCGCCTGGCGGCCGGCACGACCAGCCTGCGCATCCAGTACACGGCCCTCAGCTTCGCCGTGCCCGGCCGGGTGCGCTTCCAGTACCGGCTGGAGGGCGTCGACCGCGACTGGGTGGACGCCGGCGGCCGGCGCGAGGTGCTCTACAACAACCTGCATCCCGGGACCTTCCGTTTCCGGGTCAAGGCGGCCAACAACGACGGCGTCTGGAACGAGCAGGGCGCACAGGTGGTCGTCACCATCCCGCCGACCCTGGCCGAGACCTGGTGGTTCCGCCTGCTGTGCATGGCGGCCGTGGGCCTGGCGCTGTGGGGCGTCTACGCCCTGCGGCTGCGGCGGGTGTCGGCCCAGATCAAGGACCGGCTGGAGGAGCGCGCCGCCGAGCGCGAGCGCATCGCCCGCGAGCTGCACGACACCCTGCTGCAGAGCGTCCAGGGCCTGATCATGCGCTTCCAGTCGGTGGCCTATCAGATCCCCGACGACCTGCCTGCCAAGGACGTCATCAACCAGGCGCTGGACCGCGCCGACCAGATGCTGGTCGAGGGCCGCGACCGGGTGCGCGACCTGCGCGGCCGCGAGACCCGCCGCCTCGACATCCAGCTGCGCGAGCTGATGGCCGAGCAGCCGTTCGAGCCCGGCGTGAAGGTCGAGCTGGTGGTCGAGGGCGTGGCCCGCGCCATCCAGCCGCTGGTGCAGGAGGAGATCGTCCGCATCGGCGGCGAGGCCCTGTTCAACGCCGCCCGCCACGCTCGCGCCGGCCAGGTGCAGGTGCGCGTCTCGTACGGCGTGCGGCAGCTGCAGGTGACCATCCGCGACGACGGCGTCGGCATCGGCGCCAACCGCATGGCCTGGGCCAGCCGCGAGGGCCATTACGGCCTGATCGGCATGCACGAGCGGGCCAGCAAGATGGGCGCCCAGCTGGCCATAGAGAGCGCCGCCGGCAAGGGCACGACCATCACCCTCAGCGTCGCCGGCGCCATCGCCTACCCGACCCAGCCCTGGCTGGCGCGGCTGGGGCGGAAGAGGGGCGGGTAGGGGGCTGGAGGAGGCTCGCGACCCGTTGCGGAACTTGGGCATGTGCCTAACCACTCAATTCGTACGCTTGGGGTCGAATTGGCGAAGGGGATCTCCATCCGATGGATCAACCTTGTCGTGAAAGCACGCCTCGAAAATCAGCAGGACATCGGCCTCCGTGCTGGCGATGATGCGAGAGCGGATGCGGCGTCGCCGTCATTCAGTCGACCGCGTTAGGTTCGGCCGGCTGGAGGTCGATCCTGGCGGCTGCGATGAGGTGGCGGAGCCGGAAAGCATTGAGGTCGGATTCCCGAGCCACGATGTCAATGGCCGCCACTAGGCGAGGGAGCGCCTCCGGTGCTGCGCCTTGCATTTTGACCTCGCGGTAGAGTTTATCAACGGAACCACCGAACACCTTCAACGCCGCAGCGATTTCCATAGGATCGGTTTTCGCCAGGTGCTCGAGCGCGGATACGTGGTGGGGATCATCCACGATGAAGCGCAGGATCTCGGAAGTCGGACGGTCATCGGCATGAGGCTGTCGGTGAGCTCGAATTAGGGCGTTGAAACCGTCAGCAAACTTGGAGTTTTCGTAGAATAAGATCGGGTGCGCCGGGTGAACGAGACTCAGGTATTCCTGTGCAGCCGCCTCCGCCAAGTCTGGCCGACCGAACTCGCACAGTAGTTTGTAGGCATAGTCAACATCGCCTGTGTAGAGGTTCGCGCCTGCGGCGCGCATCGCCTCGAGAAGACGAGGAATAAAGTCCTCGACTGAGCCGCCCCACCCGACCTCAAGCTCGGTGATCGCCGCCATGAACGGCTTGCATTCGACGTTACGGCGAAATCTATCGTCCCCCTCTTTGCACAAGGCCTGCAGGCTCACATCGTCCAGGATACCGCCTTCGAGCACGCGTTTGATCAGATGATCGAGCTCGCCAAGGCCGGAAAAGCCAACGGAGCGTAGTTGCCCCCGCCAGCGGGCCTCTTTCGGGGTTTCGGCGTCTTGTTGGTGGCCAAGTAGCCTCAGTGCGCGTTCCGGCCTGCTCTCGTCGATAAACTCAAACGGAGGGGCGTGGTCGGGATCGAACATCGACCAGCCTAGTACGACGAGCGATCGGATCACCTCGTCTACGATCGGCGCCTCGCTGCGGGTCAGGGCCGCGTCGAACCGCTGCGCAAACCGATCGAGCTTTTGGAGCAGCCGGATATTAGTGATTTCCAGGGTGCGCGCGTGCGCCTTTAGCGCCTGTGATGCGCGCGTTTCGTGGGCGACGCCGATGTCCATGGCTTCGTCTATCGACGGCTCGAAGAGGACCGATGTGTCGAAGACTTTCTCGAAGTAGCGGCGAAAATCGGGAGCTTCGTCCTTAAATGCTTCGTCGTTGACGATGACGGCGACCTTGCAGCCGCACTCTTCCTTGAGGAAGGAGACTAAGCCCATGAGATCGGCAAGTTTGAGCGAGGGGTTGCGGCGCTCAAGGTCATCGAAACAGATGAGGTTGTTCTTCACGAACCAGCTGAGCAACGTAGCGGTATCGGCGTCCTTGAGGTGCGGTATGGCCTTTTCAACGACGCCGTACAGTTTCTTGAGATGCTTATCGATCCCGTGCCGCGTTTTCTCGACAAGCGCCGTCGGGGTGTCAGGCTCGGGCGCGACAGCGTTGAGAAAGATGGTGCGTCGGACCGCTTGAATGTCCGCGAGGCCGAAGAGAGACACGTAGCTGTAGGGTGGCAGCGTTGCCTTGCGGCTGGCTGCGTAGCGCGCGCGTCGCCAAGTATAGGTTTTTCCGACGCCCCAGCGTCCGGTGATCGCCACGCTCTGGGCCATGGGCCCCAAGAGGAAAGCCTCCAAAGCCTGTCGTGCGGTCGAAATCGTCATGATGGATATTCCCCCGGGAATGGAAGAAGACCATCCCGATGGCTGGCCAAGGTCAAGGTACCGCGGGTATGGCGTTGATCGGGTAGTCGCTGGCAAGCTAGAGCCCGACCTTGCTGGCTCTTCCGGCGAGCTTGGCGCGGCGGACATGGCCCCGCATGGTCTCAAAGTGCTGGGGCGGATCTGGCCCATGATTTCCTCGTTGGGCGCGGCCGCGGCGTAGGCCAAGGTCACGAGCCCGGCCCGCAGGGGGCTGAGATATTTGCCTTCAATCCGGCCGGGTGATGATCTGCCAGACGACGCCGGACATTTGATCGGTCGGCAAGTGGCCGCTCGGCCTTGCAAAGATCAGCGGCGCTTTCGCGCCCTCGAAGATCACGCCGACGTCCACGATAAAGTAGAAGCGATCAGCCGAAATTCACGGCAGGTCGATGACCTGGTCCAGCCTGACGGGATCGCGTGGATTGGGGCGGCCATGGAATTCGACAAGCAGGTCGCTCCCACTGGAGGGCAGGCCGGCTTGCTCCAGCGAGCGTTGCAGGGCGGTCTCGAAAAGGGAGGCGAAACCGCTCCTGTCCATTCTCAGACCCCAGCGGCTCTAGCTCTTCAGCCACACCGCCACGGCCGACAGGGTCACGCAGGCGACCACCGTTGTCAGGGCCACGATGCGGGCGCCGCCGCGGGCGAAGACGTTGTAGGCGCGGGTCTGGATGAAGACGTTGACGGCCGTCGGGGTCGCCGCCAGCAGGGTGGCGGCCAGGCGGAAGGCGGCGGGAGCCGGGGTCAGGCCGACCACGGTCCAGACCAGCAGCGGCAGGACCAGCAGCTTGGCGAGGGCGGCGGCGATCACCGGGCTCCAGCGCGGGGCGGGGACGTCGGCCTCGACCGGCAGGCCCAGCACCACGCCCAGCGCCACCAGGGCGACCGGGCTGCCCGAGGCGGCGGCCGCACCGACCGCGCGGTCGAGCACGCCGGGCAGCTGCAGGCCGATCAGGGCCAGGGCCGCGCCGAACAGGGCGGCGGCGACGATCGGGTTGCGGAACGCCTGCATCGTTGAGCGCCAGACCGAGCGCCCGCCGGCCCAGCCGAGCAAAGCCACGCCCAGGGCGGTGGCCAGTACGAAGTCGACGGCCACGAGGCCCGCGCCCAGGCGGGCGATCTCGGGCCCGAACACGGCGGCGGCCACCGGCAGGCCCAGGAACGCGCTGTTGCCGACGCCGGCGGCCATGGCCGTGCCGGCCCGCTCCTCGCGGGTCCAGCGCAAGGCCAGACCCGCCAGCACCAGCAGGCCCATGATCGCCGCCAGGCAGCCGGCGTAGGCGGCCAGGCCCAGGGTCAGGTCGTGACCCGGCCGGCCCATGCGCGACAGGGAATGCACCAGCAGGGCCGGGAAGCCGATCCAGTAGACGTAGGCGGAAAGGCCCTGGGCCATGCGGCCGTCGAACAGCCGCAGCCGGGCCAGCACCACGCCGGCCCCGACCAGCATGAAGAACGGCAGGGCCCGCGCCAGGACCTCCAGCGTCAGGGCGATCACGCCGGATGCGCCTTGGCGGGCGGGAACAGAGTCATGCGCGAGGGCCTCGGCGGAAAACGCGGGGTCGCTGATACCACCCGTCCCGCGCCGGGGTCAAAAGCGTCGCCGGACGGCGAGGTCGGCCGGCCAGGCGTCGAGGAGCCGCCGTGGGGCGATCTGCTGCGGGTGGACGCGGGTCTTAGAGGCGCGGAGCTAGGCCGCGTGGCCCAGCCGCCAGCCCCTCGGGGCGGGGCCGAACCGGTTGTCGTCGGCCTGGCCGCGCCGAACGCCCAGCCATGCCGTGAAGCCGAACGCGGCCAAGAGGATCGCCAGCGCCATGCCGCCGGCGATCAACGGCGGGGGCGAGACGACGGCCAGGGTGCTGAGCGCGAACAGTACGGCGGCGATGACATAGCCGGCCCAGGCCCCGCGCAGTCCCAGGTCGCGCATCCGCCCGGCATGGACGAGCACCCATGGCAGGACGAAAGCGCCGTTGATCGCGGAGGGATGGATCGCCGTCGCGGCGGCGGTGAAGGCGATGGTCAGGACCATGCCCAGCCAGAAGTAGCGACGGTTCAGTCGGAATTTCGTCATGTCGAGAATGGTCGCCCCCGCCGTTCGGCCTCGCTCGTAGCGATCGTGCGCCGGCTCGGCAAGCCGGCCTTACCGATCCTTCATTTGCCATCGCCGAGGGGTTGAGCTTGAACGAACCTCGTTCTGTACGCGAAGGGTTCACCATGCTCGACCGCCGCCGACTGCTCGCCCTGGCCGCCGTGGCGGGAGCCGCGCCGTCCCTGGCGGTCGCGCGGCAGGCCGCGCTCGCTCCCGCCGCGCCGGTCGACCCGGCGGCGGTGCTGGCCGAGACCGGCGCCCCGGCCGTGGCCGGGCTGATCAGCGACGGAGACAAGGTGATCGCGCAAGTCGCGGGCGGCGTGCGCCGGCTGGGCGCGGCCGATCCGGCGACGACCTCCGATCCCTGGCATATCGGCTCCAACACCAAGGCGATGACGGCGGCGCTCTACGCCCGGCTGGTCGAGGCCGGCCAGGCCAAATGGGGCGCGACCCTGGGCGCGCTGTTTCCGGGCGTTAAGCTCGATCCGGCCTGGCGCGAGACCACGATCGAGCAGCTGATGAGCCACAGCGCGGGGCTCCGTGACGGGCCGGTGATGGCCGGCGCGTGGCTGGTCCGCGCCAATCTCGACAAGCGGCTGCTTCCCGTCCAGCGGGCCGAGGTCGCGGCCCAGGTGCTGTCCGCGCCGCCGACCGGCAAGCCGGGGACCTTCGAATACGCCAACTTCAACTACGTGCTGGCGGGCGCGGCGATCGAGGCGATCACCGGTGTCGCCTGGGAGGAGGCGATCCGCACGCGCCTGTTCCAGCCGCTGGGGATCGAAAGCGCCGGCTTCGGCGCGCCGAAGGGCGACGTCCCCTGGGGGCACGTGTCCGCGCCGGGCGGCGGGCTGACGCCGGTCGATCCGGCGGGACCGGCCGACAATCCGCCGGCGCTCGGTCCGGCCGGCACGGTGCACATGACGCTCCAGGACCACGCCCGCTTCGCCCGGCTTTTCCTGAAGGACAACGCGATCCTCTCGGCCGACAGCATCCGCCGCCTGACCACGCCGGCGCCGGGCGCGACCTATGCGCTGGGCTGGGTGGTCGTGCCGGAAAAGCCCTGGAGCCGGGGTCCAATCCTGGCCCACGAGGGCTCCAACACCCTGTGGCACGACGTGGTGCTGATCGCGCCCGGCCGCGGCGCGGCGATCATCGCCGCGACCAACGCCGGCCCGGAGGCGTCGAAGGGCGCGGCCATCAAGCTCACCCAGCAGTTCCAGAAGACCTACGTGGCCTGAGGCAGGCTACCGCTCGTCGCCGGGCAGGCGGATGTGGACCAGCTTCCACTCGAACAGCGCCCGGCGCTGGAAGGTGAAGATCGTCGCCTTATCCTTGGCGTCCGGTCGGCGCACGGCGATGCGGACGCGGTTGGGGTCCCAGTAGGCGATGGTCGGGTAGGGGCCGCGCACGACGGCCTGCATGCGTGCCAGCACCGTCGGCGGGCGCGGCGGCGACAGCGGGGCCGCGCCTGGGGCGTAGCCGCGCGTCAGGGCCTGCAGGCCCGGGACGGTGAGGTAGCGGTCGACCTTGGGCTCGGGCGGGGCGATCGGCTCGATGGCGCGCTTGAAGACGCCCAGCGGGTTGCTCCAGATCGACGGGGCCTCGGGCTTGGCGGCCGGGGCGGCTTCGTCCAGCTGGCCGGTCAGGCTGCGGCGCACCGAGGGAAAGTCGACCAGTTCGCCGATCGCCTGCACGTCCTCGTACTGGGCGGCCGCCTTCAGGGCGCGGAACGCGAACCAGGGCGCCGTGGCGTAGGCGGCGGCGAACACGAAGATCGCCAGGACGATGAGGTCCCAGATCCGCTTCTGCAAAGTCATTGCGCCCCCGCACGGTTAACGCCGCCTAGAATGGGCATTCATGCCCTTCCTGCAAGGGCGTTCGCGCGCCGGGAGTTCCATTGATGGAATCCGCTTTCCTGACGGGCCTGGGCGCTCTATGGGGTCGCCGCTCGCGGCGGCGCTTAAGCGCCCGCCGCCCCTGAGGAATTTCCGGAGCGCCCATGGCCGGCCCGCGTCTCGCCGATCTTTTCCGCTGCAAGCCCGTGGGCGCGATCGCGGCCGAGGGGGACGACAATCCCAACGACCTGTCCGGTGAACTGCACCGCTCGATCGGCCTGTTCCAGCTGACCATGCTGGGCGTCGGCGCCACGATCGGCACCGGCATCTTCGTGGCCCTGACCACGGCCGTGCCGCTGGCGGGGCCGGCGGTGATCGTCTCGTTCGTCATCGCCGGGATCACCGCGGCCCTGACGGCGCTGTGCTACGCCGAGCTCGGCTCGACCATCCCGGTCTCGGGGTCGTCCTATTCCTACGCCTATGCGACGCTGGGCGAGTTCGTCGCCTTCCTGGTCGGGGCGTGCCTGCTGCTGGAATACGCCGTCTCGGCCTCGGCCATCGCGGTGGGCTGGGGCCAGTACCTGAACGAACTGTTCTTCGACCTCTTCCGGTGGCGCCTGCCCGAGGCCCTGGCCGCGCCGCCCGGAGCGGGCGGGGTGTTCAACCTGCCGGCGGTGGTGCTGGTGGGCTCGTGCATGGTGCTGCTGCTGCGCGGGGCCAAGGAGTCGACCACGGTCAACGCCGTGCTGGTGGTGGCCAAGCTGCTGGTGCTGCTGTTCTTCGTGGTCATCGCCTTCACCGGCTTCCGGTCGGAGAACCTGACGCCGTTCGCGCCGATGGGCGTGGCCGGGATCGGGGCGGCGGCCTCGTCGATCTTCTTCTCCTATATCGGCATCGACGCGGTCTCGACCGCCGGCGACGAGGTCAAGAACCCGCGCCGCAACCTGCCGCTGGGCGTGGTGCTGAGCCTGCTGATCGTCACCGCCGTCTATGTGCTGGTGGCCGTGGCCGCCGTCGGCGCCCAGCCCTGGACCGCCTTCGCGGGCCAGGAAGCGGGGCTGGCGGTGATCCTGCGCAACCTGACCGGCGCGGGCTGGACCTCGCTGATCCTGTGCCTGGGCGCGATCATCTCGATCTTCAGCGTCACCCTGGTCGTGATGTACGGCCAGACGCGGATCCTGTTCGCCATGAGCCGCGACGGCCTGCTGCCGCGCCTCTTCCAGAAGACCGACCCGCGCACCCGCACGCCGGTCTGGAACACGGTGATCGTGGCGGCCTTCATCGCCTTCCTGGCCGCCTTCGTGCCACTGGACGTGCTGGTCAACCTGACCAGCATGGGCACGCTGATCGCCTTCGCCATCGTCTCGGCCGGGGTGATCATCCTGCGCCGCACCCGGCCCGACCTGCCGCGTGGCTACAAGGTGCCGCTCTATCCGGTGCTGCCGGTGCTGAGCGTGGCCTTCTGCCTCTACCTGATCATCGGCCTGCCGTGGGACACTTACCTGCTGTTCGGCCTGTGGGCGGCGGCGGCCTGCGTCATGTACTTCGGCTATTCGCGCAAGCACTCGAAGCTGGCGGGGTAGGCTGGAACCTCCCCCTCTGGGGGAGGCGGCCGAAGGCCGGAGGGGGGGCGTTCTCAGCTTTCGCTGAATGAGTTGATCTCGCAGTCGCTCCCCCCACCGATCGCTGCGCGATCGCCTCCCCCAGAGGGGGAGGTTCCTCGTTTTGGGTCAGTTCTCATCTTCCTGGGGACCATCCGTCCTCGCGCCTTGCCCTGGCTTTCCCCGCGCCTCTAGGCTCGCCCCTGGATTTCCAGGAGGCGGGGCATGGCGGGGGCGAGCAGCCGGCGGACGGTGCTGGCGGGATTGGGCGGCCTGGGCGCCGCCAGCCTGTCGGCCTGCGCCACGACGGGGCGGGGTCTTCCCGCCGTCGCCGGCCCGTCCGGCTTCCTGGCGACGCCGCTAGCCCCGCTGCGGATGGAGGTCGACCGGATCACCAAGATCACCGTCTGCCTGCGTCCGTTCCGGGCGGCGGGTCCGCGTCTCGACGTCGACACCGTCGTCGGAAAACGCGTGGTGCACAACTACGGCCACGGCGGCAGCGGCTGGTCGCTGTCGTGGGGCTCTGCCGAGATCGCGGCGGGCAAGGCGCTGGAGGGCGGGACCCGCGAGGTCGCCGTCATCGGCTGCGGGGCCATCGGCCTGACCACGGCGCTGACCCTGCAGCGGGCCGGCGCCAAGGTGACGATCTACGCCAAGGAGCGCACGCCCTACACCCGCTCGGCCCGGGCCACCGGCACCTGGTCGCCCGACAGCCGCATCGCCGACGCCGACCGTGTGTCAGCCGACTTTCCGGCGCTGTGGGAGCGGATGGCCCGCACCTCCTACGCCGCCTACCAGACCCTGCTGGGCCTGCCGGGCGAGCCGGTGGCGTGGAGCGACCGCTACACCCTGTTCGACGCCTTGCCGCCGCCGCGCGGCCCCGGCCCCGTCAACGCCGCGCCGGCGGTGCGTTTCGCCGCCTACAACGAGCGCCTGGCGGGCCTGGTGCCCAGCATGCGCGACCTGCCGCCGGGCGCGCATCCGTTCCCGGTCGCCCGCGCGCGGCGGGGCGTGCAGATGCAGTTCAACGTCGCCGACCTGGCCCACCAGCTGACCACCGATTTCCTGCTGGAAGGCGGGCGCATCGAGACCATGACCTTCGACACGCCGGCCGATCTGGCCCGCCTGAAGGAGGCGGTGGTCGTCAACTGCACGGGCTATGGCGCGCGGGCGCTGTGGAAGGACGAGAGCGTCACGCCGGTGCGCGGCCAGATCGCCTGGCTGGCGCCGCAGCCCGAGGTCCGCTACGGCCTCTACTACCGTCACGTCTCGGTGCTGCCGCGTCCGGACGGGATCGTCGTGCAGCAGGTGGGCGAGAGCGAGATGTTCGGCTACGGCGTCGCCGACGAGACGCCGGACCGCGCCGAGGCCGAAGACGCGGTTCGTACAATCGCAAAGCTGTATTCACCAAGTCGGGTGTAGAATCGCCGCGATGAGCCAGATTGAAGTCCAGGGAATGGAAAAGCGCGCCTACCGACGCTACCCCGCCTCGCGCAAGGCCTACCTCGTGGTGGGCGGCGAGCCGCTGCGCTGTCGCCTGATCGACATCGCCAAGGGCGGCGCCCGCATCGCCGGGCCGGAGCTGTCGCCGCAGGCCGGCCCGCTGCACCTGGTCGACCCGGCCCGGCGCCTCGTCCACCTGACCCGCATGGTCTGGCAGGGCGACGGCCAGATGGGCCTGCAGTTCATCGAGAGCCGCGCCTTTACCGAGGCCCTCGGCGGGGCCGAAGGCGCCGGCCGCGTGGTCGACATGATCGGTCCCTGGCCGACCGACGGCTAGTCAGCCGCCACGGTCTCGTGGCGCATGGCTTCGGCGCCCAGGGCGACATGCTCGGGGATGCGCCCGTCGGCCTTCCGTTCGCTGTAGCGGTCGACGAGATAGTCGGCCCGGTCGCGGGTCAGCAGGGTGAACTTCACCAGTTCCTCCATCACGTCGACGACGCGCTCGTAGTAGCTGGACGGCTTCATGCGGTCGTTCTCGTCGAACTCCTTGTAGGCCATGGCCACCGACGACTGGTTGGGGATGGTGATCATCCGCATCCAGCGGCCCAGCAGGCGCAGGGTGTTGACCGCGTTGAACGACTGCGAGCCGCCGCTGACCTGCATCACCGCCAGGGTCTTGCCCTGGGTGGGGCGGACGCTGCCGATCTCCAGCGGGATCCAGTCGATCTGCGACTTGATGACCCCGGTGATCGCGCCGTGGCGCTCTGGGCTGCACCAGACCTGGCCCTCCGACCACTGCGACAGCGCCCGCAGTTCCTGGACCTTGGGATGGTCGGGGCCGGCGGCGTCGGGCAGGGGCAGCTCGCGCGGGTCGAAGGTCCGGGTCTCGCAGCCCAGCGCCTGGAGGATCCGCGCCGCCTCCTCGACCAGCAGCCGGCTGAACGCGCGCTCCCGCAGCGAGCCATAGAGCAGCAGGATGCGGGGCGGATGCGTCGCGGGCGCCGCCACGGCGAGCCGGGCTTGATCCACCGGGGCGAGGAACTTGCGGTCGAGGGCGGGGAACTCGGTCACGGGCGACTCCAAGAGCGTCATTGAACTGTCCAATAATTCCATCATATTGGAAATATGGAATCGAAGTCCGCTGTCAACATGCTCTCCGCCCTCGGCCATGAAGGGCGCCTGGCGATCTTCCGCCTGCTGGTGAAGGCCGGTCCCGTCGGAATCGCGGCCGGCGACATCGCGCGGACGCTGGATGTCCTGCCCAACAGCCTGTCGGCTAACCTCAACGTCCTGTCGCATGCGGCGCTGGTCACCTCGCGGCGCGAGGGCCGGTCGATCATCTATTCGGCGGACTACGGCGCGATGAGCGGCCTGCTGGGCTTCCTGATGGAGGACTGCTGCAATGGCGCTCCGGAGGTCTGCGCGCCCCTGGGCGCGATCGTCGCCAAGGCCGGGGCCTGCTGCTGACATGGCGCGCTTCGACCTGTCGCGCCGCCTCGTCGCCGAAGCCCTGGGCTCGGCCCTGCTGCTGGCGGTGGTGGTCGGCTCTGGGATCATGGGCGAGCGCCTGGCGGGCGGCAACGTCGCCATCGCCCTGCTGGGCAACACCCTGGCCACGGGGGCTGCGCTGGTGGTGCTGATCGGGGTGTTCGGACCGATCTCCGGCGCGCACTTCAATCCGGCCGTGACCCTGGTCGCGGCGCTGCGGTGCGAGCTGCCGTGGCGCTTGGCGCTGGCCTATCCGGTCGTGCAGGTCGCCGGCGCGGTGCTGGGCGTCTGGATCGCCCACGCCATGTTCGGCGAGCCGATCGTCCAGGTCTCGACCAAGCTGAGAGCGGGCGGCGCCCAGGCCTTGGCCGAGGTGGTGGCGACCTTCGGCCTGGTGGCGACGATCCTGGCGACCGTGCGCTTCAAGCCCGACAGCACGGCCATGGCGGTGGGCCTCTACATCACCGCCGCCTACTGGTTCACGGCCTCGACCTCGTTCGCCAATCCGGCGGTGACGATCGCGCGGAGCCTGTCGGACACCTTCGCCGGGATCGCGCCGTCCTGCGCCCCGGCCTTCATCCTCGCCCAGCTCGCCGGCGCCCTGCTGGCGGCGGGCGTCTTCGGCTGGCTGCTGAAAGCGGAGACCGCGTCGTGACCGACTTCCCGATCACCATCTTCCACAACCCCGCCTGCGGCACGTCGCGCAACGTCGTGGCCATGGTCGAGGCCGCCGGCTACGCGCCGGTCGTCGTCGAGTATCTGCAAGCCGGCTGGACCGCCGAGCAGCTGCGCGACCTCGCCGCCCGCGCCGGCCTGCCGCTGCGCGACCTGATCCGCGAGAAGGGCACGCCCGCCCAGGACCTGGGCCTGCTGGCCGAGGGGGTCTCCGACGAGCGCATCCTCGACGCCATGGTCGAGCATCCGATCCTGGTGAACCGGCCGATCGTGGTGACGCCCAAGGGCGTGGCCCTGTGCCGTCCGTCCGAGCGGGTGCTCGACCTGCTGGAGCGCCGTCCGGCCAGCTTCACCAAGGAGGACGGCGAGGTCGTCATCCTCTAGACGGCCGCCGCGTCCCGGGCGCGAACAGCAGGTCCGACCAGCGCCAGGAGGCGTCGCCTAGCGCCAGGCGCGGCGCGCCGGGTCCGTCGGCCAAGCTGACGACGACGAGGCCGCGCATCAGGTCGGCGCGGCAGGCGGCTGGAGCAAAGCCGACCTCCATGATGATCGCCTCGCGCACGCCCGCCAGGCCCTTGCCGACCTGGCCGGGGCTCTGCAGCCACTTGCCGCGCCAGACCAGCACCGCCTTGCCGGAGGCTGCGGCCTCGCCATGCGCCGACGCCAGGGCCGAGCGGACGCGCGGATTGCGCCGCAGGGCCGCTTGCAGCCGCCGGACCATGTCGCAGCTGGCGCCGTCGCCCGCGCCGTTGCCGGATCCGGTTCCCACGGTGGTCGCGCCGGCGAGATCGGCCTCGCCCAGTTCGGCGGCCATCATGGTGGTGTCGGCGGGCGTCGCGACCAGGGGCTCGACGTCGGGCGGGCGCACGGCCGGGCGAGCGGTGCGGGTCGGCGGCTTCGGGTCCGGCTTGGGCGGGGCGGGCGAGGGCGGCCGGGCGGGCGTGGGTTCGGGCTTCGGCTCCAGGGCCGGCGGCTTGGGCTCCGGCTCGGGCGGCGGCGGGGGAGGGGGCTGGACGAGATCGACCGCGATCGGCTCGGGCTCGGGCGGACGCGGCTCCGGCTGCGCCATCAGCACCGCCAGCAGGGCCAGGCCGTGGGCGCCGACGCTGACCAGGCCGGCCGCCAGCTGCGTCGCGCGCGAGGGGCGGCGGCGGGCGGGGTGGTCGATCAGCGGTCTTGGCATCACGCGTCCGTGGCGAGCGCCGGAACGCCGACGCCCGTGCAGGTGAACACTCCCCCGCGTCAGGATCGTGGCGAGCGGCGCCGCTAAGCGGACATGGGCGCTAACGCTGGTGCAATCCCACCCCTTTTCTCCCGTCATTCCCGCCCTTGTGGCGGGAACCCCTGGTTCCGCTCGCACGTGAAGCGCCAGCGGACTGCTGAGCAGTCCGCTCCTTCCGCCCTTGCGGCTGATAGAGGGTTTCCCGCCACAAGGGCGGGAATGACGGGATGTTTGAGGGGGAGCTTCGGCAAGCCCTGGGCCATGACGCCCAAAGAAAAAGGCCCTCCCGTGAGGGAGGGCCTTCTCTTTTCCGAAAGGTCGGACCGCTTAGGCGGCCATGGCCTTCTGGAGGTTCTCGTCGATCTTGTCGAGGAAGCCCTCGGTGGTCAGCCAGCCTTGCTTGTCGCCGACCAGCAGGGCCAGGTCCTTGGTCATGAAGCCGCTCTCGACGGTGTCGATGCAGACCTTTTCCAGGGTGGCGGCGAACTTGGCCAGTTCCTGGTTGTCGTCGAGCTTGGCGCGGTGCGCCAGGCCGCGGGTCCAGGCGAAGATCGAGGCGATCGAGTTGGTCGAGGTCGACTCGCCCTTCTGGTGCTGGCGGTAGTGGCGGGTGACGGTGCCGTGGGCGGCTTCGGCTTCCACCGTCTTGCCGTCCGGCGTCATCAGCACCGAGGTCATCAGGCCCAGCGAGCCGAAGCCCTGGGCGACGATGTCCGACTGCACGTCGCCGTCGTAGTTCTTGCAGGCCCAGACGTAGCCGCCCGACCACTTCAGCGCCGAGGCGACCATGTCGTCGATCAGGCGGTGCTCGTAGTGGATGCCCTTGGCCTTGAACTGGTCGGCGTATTCGGCGTCGAAGATCTCCTGGAAGATGTCCTTGAAGCGGCCGTCATAGGCCTTGAGGATCGTGTTCTTCGTGGAGAGATAGACCGGGTAGCCGCGGTTCAGGCCGTAGGCGAACGAGGCGCGGGCGAAGTCGCGGATCGAGTCGTCGAGGTTGTACATCGCCATGGCGACGCCGGCGTCCGGAGCCTTGAAGACTTCGTGCTCGATGGTCTCGCCGTCTTCACCGACGAACTTGATCGACAGGGTGCCCTTGCCCGGGAACTTGAAGTCGGTCGCGCGGTACTGGTCGCCGAAGGCGTGACGGCCGACGATGATCGGCTGGGTCCAGCCCGGCACCAGGCGCGGCACGTTCTGGCAGATGATCGGCTCGCGGAAGATCACGCCGCCCAGGATGTTGCGGATCGTGCCGTTCGGCGACTTCCACATCTTCTTCAGGCTGAATTCCTCGACGCGTTGCTCGTCGGGGGTGATGGTGGCGCACTTCACGGCCACGCCGTGCTTCTTCGTCGCGTTGGCCGCGTCGATGGTCACCTGATCGTCGGTGGCGTCGCGGTTCTCGACCGACAGGTCGTAGTAGTCCAGTTCCAGGTCCAGATACGGGAAGATCAGCTTATCCTTGATGAGCTTCCAGATGATCCGGGTCATTTCGTCGCCGTCCATGTCGACGACGGGATTGGCGACTTTAATCTTGGCCATTGCGGGGTCTTCCTCTCGCGGTGGCGCGCTCTGACGCTCGGCGCACAGGGCCGGAACGTGGCGCGGACGGCGAGCCCTATAGACTGTTGCGGCCGCTGGGGAAAGGCTGCGTGGCGGCGCCTCGCGCGGGAGCGCGGCATTCCACCGCAGGCGACATCACCCCCGCAGCGCCCTAATGGGTTGAGATCGTGCGGAAGGTCCCTGGCGGGGGACGGTTTGGGGGAGATGCGTGAGCAGCCTGTGGCGCCATACGGACGTGAAATCGCCCCTGGCGCGACGGCTCCTGGCCTTCGCCGCCCTGGTGTCGATCGCGGTCACGGGGCTGGTCACGGCGGTCACCTTCTACTTCGTCCAGCAGAGCGCGGCCGAGACCCAGATGCGCCACCTGGCCGAATATGTCGGCGAGCGGGTGAAGACCGAGGACCGGCTGTTCTCCGACCTCGTCAAGGTGCACGACGCCTCCAGCCTGGCCCTGCTGCGCCGCCTGCGCGAGATCGAGCCCGACATCGACCGCCAGTTCGACCTGCTGTTCCCCGACCATGGCGACGGCACCCGCCGCACCGCCCCGCGCCTCTATGACGGCGGTCGGACGGGCAACCACTATGTCTACGGCATCGGCGGCTTCGTGCCCCACGCCGCCGACCTGACCCGCGCGGACAAGGCCCTGCTGGTGGGGGCCATGGAGGTGGTGGCCAACGCCGGCGAGACCGAGATCGGCCACTACGACAACTTCTACTTCTTCACGCCCGACACGCGGCTGGTGATGTTCGGCCCCAAGCGCAAGGACCGGCTGCTCTACTACCGGCAGGACGCGCCGCCGACGCTCGACATCTCCAAGGAGGAGATGACCCTGCTGACCCGGCCGGAGGCCAATCCGCAGCGGGTGATGAAATGCACCAAGCTGCGCAAGCTGATCTCCAATCCCAGCGGGCGCGGGCTGAACGCGGCCTGCATGACGCCCTTCGACCTCAACGGACGCCACGTCGGGGCCTGGGGCACCAGCCTGTCGCTCGACTCTTTCCTGCTGCGGGCGGTGGGCGACGCCCTGCCGGGCGGCCAGAACCTGATCGTCTCGTCCGACGGCGAGCTGATCGCCGCGCCGGGCCTGGCCAAGGACGGGGTGGTCGACGCCGCCCAGCTGGCGCGGGTGCAGTCCAGCGAGCGGGTGGCCGACCTGGTGGCCCAGATCCGCAAGAATGGGGGCGACGTCGGCGCCCTGCGCGACCGGGGCGGCGACCGGGTGGTGGCCTATGGCCGGATGAAGGAGCCGGACTGGTACTTCCTGATGACCTTCCGCTCGGACCAGATCGTCTGGAACGCAGTGAAGACGGCCTCGTGGGTGCTGCTGTTCGGCGTGGTCGGGGTGATCGCCCAGCTGTTGCTGCTCTATCGCCTGATGGCGCGCGAGGTGGTCTCGCCGCTGCGGGGCCTGGCCGAGGCCCATCGCGAGGACGACGGCGTCGCGGCCGCCCGCATCGAGGCCCGCGGCGACGAGATCGGCGCCTTGGCCAGGGCGTTGCGCAAGCAGCGGGAAGTGCACGACGACCTGCTGCGCTCGCTCGAGGACCGGGTCGCCGACCGCACCCGCGAACTGGAAAAGGCCAACCAGGCCAAGTCGGTGTTCCTGGCCAATATGAGCCACGAGTTGCGGACGCCGCTGAACGGCGTCATCGCCGTCGGCGATCGCCTGGCCGAAGAAAGCAATCCGGCCCGCCGCCGCGAGCTGGCGGCCCTGGTCGCCTCGTCGGGCCGCCTGCTGGAGCAGGTGCTGGGCGACATTCTCGACGTCTCCAAGATCGAGGCCGGCGAGTTCCAGCTGACCTTCGCGCCCTTCGACCTGGAGACCCTGGTGGCGGGCATGGCCGAGCTGCACCGCGCCTCGGCCGAGGCCAAGAACCTGACCTTCTCGTGGTCGGTGTCGCCCGAGGCGATCGGCCGCTACGAGGGCGACGCCGGAAGGATCAGCCAGATCCTGTCGAACCTGCTGGGCAATGCGGTGAAGTTCACCAGCGTCGGCGGGGTGGACCTGTCGGTCGAGCGGATCGGCGACGTGGTCCGCTTCAGCGTCAGCGACACCGGGGTGGGCTTCGACGACGCGGTGCGCGAGCGCCTGTTCAAGCGCTTCGTCCAGGCCGACCAGTCGATCACCCGCCAGTTCGGCGGCACGGGCCTGGGCCTGTCGATCTGCGCGGCCCTGGCCGAGATGATGGGCGGCTCGATCGACGCCCGGGCCGTGACCGGACGGGGCGCGACCTTCATCGTCGACCTGCCGCTGCAGCCCTCGACCGAGATCCTCGGCCACGAGGACGACGAGGACGACGGGCCGATCTCGCTGGAGGGTCTGCGGGTGCTGGTGGCCGAGGACCATCCGGGCAACCGCAAGGTGGTCGAGATCGTGCTGGAGCCGTTCGGCGTCGACCTGACCATGGTCGAGGACGGCGAGGCGGCGTTGCGGGCGCTGGACGAGCAGCCCTTCGACGCGGTGCTGATGGACATGCAGATGCCGGTGATGGACGGCCTGACCGCCACCCGCGCCATCCGCGCCCGCGAGGCGGCCCAGGGCGCGCGGCGGATGCTGGTGATCATGCTGACCGCCAACGCCATGGACGAACATATCGCCGCCGCCCACGCCGCCGGCGCCGATCTGCACGTGGCCAAGCCGCTCAATCCGGGCCTGCTGGTCCAGGCCCTGGCCGGCGCCCGCACGCGCCTTACGACGAAGGTCAGTGCGGCGGAGTAGAGAGCGCGGGGCTTTCCTGGGCGCAACCGTCCGCCGTTTCGCCGAGCTCGGCCGGCGCGGGCCAGACCTGCAGGGTCTTCCGCGTCCATGGCAGGTTCGGACCCCGCAGTTCGCACCACAGCGTCATGTCCGGAAGGAAGCTGAGGTTCATCGAGCCGGCCAGCGTCGCCTCGACCATCGACACGCCGGTCGTGGGATTGGCGCGGGTCAGGGTTCCCGCCGCCACCTCGGCATCCAGCCAGAATATCCGCCAATCGACCGTGGCGTCACGGCCCGGCGGCCGGCGCCAGTCGACCCGCACCGCGGGGCCCAGCATGGCCAGCCCGTCCGGGCCGGGCGTCTCCTCCGGGGCGAGGGGCGGCGTGTCGGGCGGGGCGGCGGATGACATGGCGGTCGCTCGCGTGAGTGAGGTCCAAGCATAGCCGATGGCGGCGATCGCTGTCAGGTCGTGCTTGCTTGCCGCTATCGGCCCGATTGTTCCGCCGCCGCCAGCACCGTCCGCGCGATGTCCACCACCAGCGCAGTCCGATCCTCGTCCTCCAGCGGCGAGGCCTTGAGGAAGATCGCCAGGGCGAAGCGGCGGCCGTTCTGAAGCTGGACCATGGCCAGGGTGGCGTCGGCGGCGCAGAGGCCAAGGTCGTAGGGCGCGGAGGCAGTGATGGCCGCCAGGCGGGCGCCGGCGGGCAGGGCGGGGCGCAGGCGATCGCCGGCGGCGGCCTCCATCAGGCGGAGCAGGCGACCCCGGCCGTCCTGGCTGGTCAGTTCGAACTGGTTGAGGGCTTCGAGGAAGCGCACCGCGCCCAGGGGCGTGGCGGTGTCGCGCGGGTCGGCGAGATAGCGCTGCCGGGCGGCCCGGCGCTGCGCCTCCGGCGTCGCCAGCACCGCCTTGCGCCAGGCCTGGCCCTTCCAGTCGGCGCGGAACGAGGCCGTCCCCGATCGCTCGGGCAGCAGCTGGCGGGCGTAGCGGTCGAGACGCACGCCCTCGACCTTGCGCAGCTCCAGCCAGGCGGTGACCGCGCCGGGGCCGCCGATCCGCTTCAGCAGCACGTCGGCGGCGGTGTTGTCGGACAGGGCCACGGCGCGCTTGAGCAGGTCCTCGACCGTGTAGCGGCCGTGGGCGGGCCAGGCGTCGGCCACGGCGCCGGGCGGCGGCGACAGGTCGACATCCTCGATCGCCAGGGTCTCGGACGGCGACAGGGCCTTGGCCTCGATCTCCGACAGCACGGCCGCGCCCAGGGCCGCCTTCCAGACCCCGTCCATCGGAAAGGGAAGGTCGCCGGCCGTGGCGATGCGCTGGGCGGTGGTCAGGTCCTGGGCCGCGACGCCGAGGATGCCGGGGCTGGCCCGTTCGGCCAGGGTCGCCAGCTTGGGGTTCAGGGTCTCCGGGTCGAAGGCCGGATCGGCCTGCGAGCCGCCGCGGCAAGCCGCCAGCGTCCCAGCCAGGGCCGGCGCGGCGAGGGCGGCGAGCAGGGCGCGGCGGTGCATGGGGCCTCCGGTCGGAACAAGCGTGAGCGGAGGCTAAACGCGCCAGAACGCGCTTCGGACTTGCGCGGAGGCGCGCGGCGGCGGCAAAGGGACGCCCATGACCACCGAAACTGCTCCCGAAGACGTCGTCCGCACGCCGCCGTGCGTCATCCTCAGCGCCCCGCAGCTGGCCGAGAACATCGGCGCCGTGGCGCGGGTGATGGCCAATTTCGGCCTCTACGAGCTGCGGCTGGTCAATCCGCGCGACGGCTGGCCCCAGGAGCGGGCCTGGGCCAGCGCCTCGGGCGCCAGCTGGCCGCTGGACGACGCCAAGGTGTTCGGCAGCCTGGCCGAGGCCATCGCCGACCTGCATCTGGTCTACGCCACCACGGCCCGCCCGCGCGAGACGCGCCTGCCGGTCTACACCCCGCGCGAGTCCGCCGGCCATCTGGCGACCGAGGTCGAGCAGGGCCGCAAGGTCGGGCTGCTGTTCGGCGGCGAGCGCGCGGGGCTGGAGACCGACGACATCGCCCTGTGCCAGGCCATCGTCTCGATCCCGATCGACGAGCGCTTCCGGTCGCTGAACCTGGCCCAGGCCGTGTCGATCAACGCCTACGAATGGAAGATGACGGTCGACGACCGCCCCTGGAAGAGGTTCGAACTGAACGTCGAGGGGCCGGCCGACCAGGCCGCGATGCAGGGCCTGTACGAGCATCTGGAAGGCGAGCTGGACAAGGCCGGCTTCTACCATCCGCCCGAGAAGAGGCCGTCGATGGTGCGCAACCTGCGCGTCCCGCTGGCCCGCGCGCGCCTGACCGACCAGGAGGTCCGCACCTTCCGCGGCGTGATCACCGCCCTGTCGAAGGGGCGCGGCCGGGTGCTGGCCAAGCTGGCCGCCCAGAAAGCGGCGAAGGAGGAGTAGAAACTCCCACTTTCCGGGACCAGAGAAACCGGTTTCCCACCTTACAGGGCTTTAATTTTCGCATCCGCGAAAACGCCGCTATCCAGCCAAAATCCATGGCCAAGGTTCGGTTGTGGGCGGCACTCGACGGTTGAGCGTCGGGGCGAGCGTGGGGAGTGGGGCGATGGCGCTGGGCGGAACGCTGCTGCAAGGTCTGGCGGCCGCCTTGGCCGTGGGAAGCGGCCAGCCGGGCGAGACCAAGCCCGCCGAGCCGGCGAGCGCCGAGGCCGCCGCCTCGGACGCCAAGTCGTCGGATGCGAAATCCTCGACGACGTCTTCGGCGGCCGCGCCCGTTGAAACCGCGCCCGTCGAGACTACGCCCGCCAGCACGACCACCGAAGACATCGACAGCGTCGCCGGCGTGACGGTCGACGCCGCGCCGCGCGGCAAGACCGAGGGGCCGATCGAGGCCGAGCACGTGCTCGATGAGGCCGACATCCAGGCCTATGGCGCGGGCAGCCTGTCGGAGCTGGTCACGGCCCTGGCGCCGCTGACCGTCTCCTCGCGCGGCCGGGGCGGCGACGAGCCGCCGATCATCGTCATCAACGGCCAGCGCATCTCCGGACCGCAGGAGATGAACGGCATCCCGCCCGAGGCGGTGCAGAAGGCCGAGATCTATCCCGAGGAAAAGGCGCTCGCCTATGGGTATCGCGCCGACCAGAAGGTGCTGAACTTCGTCCTCAAGAAGAACTTCCGCCAGGTCTCCGTCGAGGACGAGCGACGCTTCTCCACCGAGGGCGGCCGCACCTTCTCGGAGGAGCGGGGCGGCCTGTTCAAGGTCGACGCCGACGGCCGCTGGACCGTCAATGTCCGCTATCGCCGCGAGACCCCGCTCTACGAGCAGGAGCGCGACATCGTCCGCGCCAGCACCTCGCCCTACGACCTGCAGGGCAACATCGTCGGCCCGCCGCTGGCCACGCCGACCGAGATCGACCCGGCCCTGTCGGCCCTGGTCGGCTCGACCGTGACCAAGGCCGCGGTTCCGGGCACCTTCGCGGGCGTCGCGCCGAGCCTTGCCGACTTCGTCGCCGGCGCGGGCGGCTTTGCGACCGACGACCTGACCGCCTCGCGCACCCTGCTGCCGCGCGGCGAGGAGGGATCGATCCAGGGCGGCTACAGCCGCAACTTCGGCAAGACCACTGTGTCGTTCAGCGGCAATCTCGAGAGCACCAGCCGGATCAGCTATCTGGGCCTGACCGGGGTCAAGCTGGACCTCTACGACGACAATCCGTTTTCGCCGTTCGCGGGCGACGTGGCGCTCTATCGCTATCTCGACGTGCGCGACGCCCTGCGCCGCAAGGTCGACACCGACAAGATCGAACTGGCGACGACGGCGCTGGGCATGTTCGGCGGCTGGCGCTGGAGCCTGTCGGGCAATTTCGACCTGACCGACAGCGCCACCCGCACCGGCCGGGGCGTGGACACCTCGCTGTTCACCGCCGCGGTCAAGGCCAACGACCCGACGGTGAACCCGTTCGGGCCGATCCCGGCCAACCTGCTGCGCTACAACGCCCAGGACACCGCCGACTCCGTCACCACCAACGCCAAGGCAGAGTTCACCGCGTCCGGCGCCCTGGCGCAGCTGCCGACGGGCCGTCTGCGCGCCACCTTCAAGACCGGGGTCGACAGCCGCCGGGTCGACGCCGACAGCGTCCGCTCGGGCGTCGCCACCCAGCGCGACCTGACCCGCGACCGCGCCACCGCCTATGCCAGCCTCGACCTGCCGCTGCTGGAGCGCGGCGAGGGGCCGCTGGGCTTCATCGGCTCGGTGTCGCTGAACGGCAACGGGCTCTACGAGCAGTTCTCCGACATCGGAGGCCTGGTCACCGCCGGCGGCGGGGTGTCGTGGCAGCCGATAAAGGGCGTCAGCCTGGGGCTGAACTACAGCACCGAAGAGGGCGAGCCGACGCCGCAGCAGGTCAACGACCCGGTCGTGCAGACGCCCAACATCTCGATGTACGACTTCGCCACCGGCGACACGGTCAACGTCACCCGCATCGAGGGCGGCAACCCGAACCTGAAGCCCGACGGTCGGCAGGTCGTGAAGCTGAACTTCTTCTACAAGCCGTTCGAGAAGACGGACTTCTTCTTCTGGGGCAACTACACGGCCAGCCGCATCGACGACCAGATCGCCTCGTTCCCGTCGATCTCGCCCGAACTGGAGGCGGCCTTCCCGTCGCGCTTCGTGCGCGAGGCCTCGACGGATCCGACGCAGGTGGGACGGTTGATCTCGGTCGACAGCCGGCCGGTGAACTTCGCCCACGCCGACAACCAGATCCTGCGCTGGGGCGTGAACTACAATCTGCGCTGGGGCGGGCCGACTCCGGCCGCGCCCGGTCCGGCGCCGAGGCCGGCCCCAGGGACTGGAACGACCACGGGGGCGACCGTCGCAGCGCCAGTGGGCGGGACGGGCGCGGTGGGCGCGCCTTCGCGGACGACGACCTCCGGCGGCCCTTCGGGCGGTTCGCGTCCTCCCGGCGGGGTGCAGGTCACCGGCGGCGGCATGATGTCCCGGATGGGCGGCGGCGCCATCCCGCCCGGCCAGACCCGGCTGCAGATCTCGATGAACCACACCTGGCGGCTGAAGGACGAGGTGGTGATCCGCGACGGCATGGCGCCGCTGAACCTGCTGGACGGCGCCTCGCTGGGCCGCCGGGGCGGCACGCCGCGCCACGAACTTTACCTTCAGGCGGTGCTGGCGCGCAGCGGCATGGGCGCCACCCTGCGGGGAAACTGGCGCTCGTCCACCTGGGTGGACGGCGGCCTGAACGGCGACGACCTCTATTTCTCCGACCTGCCGACGCTGGGCCTGCAGGGCTTCATCGACCTCGATGCGCGCAAGGACTGGGCCAAACGCTACGGCTGGCTGAAGGGTTCGCGGGTCAGCCTCGGCGTCGACAACCTGTTCGACGCCAAGCAGCAGGTGGTCAACGACCAGGGCGTGACGCCCCAGGCCTACCAGGAAGACTACATGGACGCCGCCGGTCGCACCGTGCGCCTCAGCTTGCGCAAGGTGCTCTGACCCTTCGGGAAAGGGTGAAGGTGCACGGTTCGTGATGATGGCGTAATTGTGTCCAGTCTTCGCGAGTAATGACGTAACGTAAATCGCCGGAACTCTTTGGCGGTGACCTGCGTTGCCCGGCTGAGCTCCTGAAAATGCGGGAGTCGCAGGGAGGAATCAGCGTGAGCAAGCACCTGAAGACACGGCTCGCCGTGAGCGCGGCCGTGTGCGCGGTCGTCTGCGCCGGACACGCCTTCGCGGGCGCCTTCTACATCCAGGAGCAGTCGGTGAAGGGCATGGGCCGCGCCTATTCGGGCGAGTCCACCGACGTCGGCGCCTCGGCGATGTTCTGGAACCCCGCCGCCATCGGCCGGATCGAGGACAAGGAGCTCTACACCGGGGCCGCCGGCATCTTCGTCACCGGCGAGGTGACCGACGAGGGCTCGACCCTGCAACGGCCGACGCTGAACATCCCCGCCGTGCTGGGCACGTCGATCCCGGGCCTGCCGAACGGGGTCACCGGCCTGCTCAGCGGCGTGCTGCCGGGCCTGACCAACGGCGTGCTGATCCCGACCCTGGAGAGCCTGCCCAACATTCCGCTGCAGCCGGCCCTGGCGGTGGGCGGCAATTCGACAGCCAAGAACCCGATCCCCAAGTCGATCGTGCCAAACTTCGCCTTCGCCATGCCGCTGACCAGCCGCCTGTCGCTGGGCGTGGGGATCAACGCCCCGTTCAACGCCGTGACCACCTACGACGGCGACAGCTGGGTGCGCTACAACGCCATCAAGTCGCGGTTCCTGAACATCAACATGCAGACGGCCCTGGCCTATCGGGTCACCGACTGGCTCAGCGTCGGCGGCGGCGGCAACATCGACTATTTCGACGCCACCTTCAGCCAGATGGGCCCCGACCTGACCGCGCCGTTCCCGGACGGCAAGATCGAGGTCAAGGGCGAGGACATCCGCTACGGCTGGAACGCCGGCTTCCAGGTGCATCCGGGCGACCGCCTGGTCGTCGCCGGCTCCTACCGCTCCGGCTACAAGCACGAGCTGGACGGCACGGTGGCGATCTACGGCTTCCAGGGGCCGTTCTCGCTGGTCACCAGCCAACAGGAGGCGACGACCAGCTTCTCGACGCCCTGGATCGCCACGGCCGGGGTGACGGCGAAGCCGACCCGCAAGCTGGCCGTCCACGCCCAGGTGCAGCGCTTCGGCTGGAGCGACTTCGACACGGTGACGGTCGACCTGAAGGGCGCGGGCCAGCTGCTGCCGGGGGCGCTGCTGCCCAAGCAGATCGTCGTCAACGAGTTCTACAAGGACACCACCAACGTCGCCGTCGGCGTCGACTATCAGGCGACGAAGTGGCTGGCGCTGCGGGCCGGCGTCCAGAAGGACCCGACCCCCACCAACGACCAGTACCGCGACGCCCGCGTGCCCGACGGCGACCGGATGATCTACAGCCTTGGCGCGACGGTCACGCCCAAGCGCAACATCAACCTCGACCTGGGGGCCTCGTACATCAAGCTGAAGGACAGCGTGATCCACGCCGACCAGACCCTGTACGACGGCACCGCCTTCCCGATGGAGCTGTCCCTGCGCGGGCGTTCGGAGGGCAAGGGGATCGTGATCGGCGGCGGGGCGCGGATCGCGTTCTGAGGTCGGAGAGGACCCCCTCAGTCGCTCCGCGACAGCTCCCCCAGAGGGGGAGCATCCGCGGCGTAGATCCTCCCCCTCTGGGGGAGGTGGCCCAGAGGGCCGGAGGGGGTCTTCACCCCAACCCCCGCTCCAGGTGCTCCACCAGCAGCCGCACCTTGGCCGGCAGCAGGCGCAGGTGCGGATAGACCGCCCAGACGCCCTCGTCGGCGGGCAGGCAGTCCTCCAGCAACGGGACCAGTCGGCCCTCGGCGACGGTTGCGTCGACGTAGAAGTTGGGCAGCTGGCAGATCCCCAGGCCTTGCAGCGTGGCGTCCAGCACCGCCTGGCCGCTGTTGCAGCGCCAGCGGCCCTGGGGCTTGAAGACGATTTCGCGGTCGCCTTCCGGACCCGGGTCGCGGAACGGCCAGGCGTCAACGGCGCCCAGCACGCAGGCATGGCCCTCCAGCTCTGCGATGGTGCGCGGCGTGCCGGCTCGTTCCAGATAGGCCGGGGCGGCGCACAGGCGGCGGGTGCGCGAGGCCAGGCGCTTGGCGATCAGGCGGCTGTCGGTCAGGCGGCCGAAGCGGATGGCCAGATCAAAGCCCTCGCTGACGATGTCGCGCACCGCGTCGTCCAGCTCGATGTGCACCGACAGCCGCGGGTGCACCAGGACGAAGGCGTTGACCGCCGGGACGACGTAGCGCTCGCCATAGGCCGTCGAGCAGGTCATCCGCAGCAGGCCCTTGACCTCGCCGTCCTCCTCGCCAACGGCGGCCAGGGCCTCGTCGCGGTCGTGGACCAGCTGGCGGCAGCGGGCCAGGAAAGCCCGCCCGGCGTCGGTCAGGCTGACCCGGCGGGTGGTGCGATAGAGCAGGCGGGTCTGGAGGCGCTCTTCCAGCCGGGCCACCTCGCGGCTGACGCCGGACGTGGACAGACCCAGCCGTCGCGCGGCCTGGGAGAAGCTCTCGGCCTCGGCCGTGGCCACGAATTCGTCGATGCCGTCCCAGGCGCCCATGGCGGCGATGGTGCGCTCATTGTCCCTTCATGGCAACAATGTTTTGCATCAATTGGGATTATCGAACCCCGCGCATCGGCGTACCACAGGCGCTCAAGTTCGATCGGAGCCCTACGATGAAGACCCGCGCCGCCGTCGCTTTCGAAGCCAAGAAGCCGCTGGAGATCGTCGAGGTCGACCTCGAAGGGCCCAAGGCCGGCGAAGTCCTGATCGAGATCAAGGCCACCGGCGTCTGCCACACCGACGCCTATACCCTGGACGGCCTCGACTCCGAGGGCCTGTTCCCGTCGATCCTGGGCCACGAGGGCGCGGGCGTGGTGGTCGAGGTCGGCGCCGGCGTCACCAGCCTGGCGGTCGGCGACCACGTGATCCCGCTCTACACGCCCGAATGCCGCCAGTGCAAAAGCTGCCTCAGCGGCAAGACCAACCTCTGCACGGCCATCCGCGCCACGCAAGGCAAGGGGCTGATGCCGGACGGCACCAGCCGCTTCTCCTACAAGGGCCAGACCATCCACCACTATATGGGCTGCTCGACCTTCTCGAACTACACCGTGCTGCCCGAGATCGCGGTGGCCCGCATCCGCAAGGACGCCCCGTTCAAGACCGCCTGCTACTGCGGCTGCGGCGTGACGACCGGCGTTGGCGCGGTGACCAACACCGCCAAGGTCGAGCCGGGCGCCAACGCCATCGTCTTCGGCCTGGGCGGCATCGGCCTCAATGTCATCCAGGGCCTGAAGCTGGTGGGCGCCAACATGATCGTCGGCGTCGATCTGAACCCCGACCGCGAGGAATGGGGCCGCAAGTTCGGCATGACCCATTTCGTGAACCCCAAGGACGTCTCGGGCGATCTGGTCGCCCACCTGGTGGCCCTGACCGACGGCGGCGCCGACTACACCTTCGACGCCACCGGCAACACCACGGTCATGCGCCAGGCGCTGGAAGCCTGCCATCGCGGCTGGGGCGAAAGCATCATCATCGGCGTGGCCGAGGCGGGCAAGGAGATCGCCACCCGCCCGTTCCAGCTGGTCACCGGCCGGGTCTGGAAGGGCACGGCCTTCGGCGGCGCCCGCGGCCGCACCGACACGCCCAAGATCGTCGACTGGTACATGGACGGCAAGATCCAGATCGACCCGATGATCACCCACGTCCTGCCGCTTGAGCGCATCAACGAGGCCTTCGACCTGATGCACGCGGGCGAGAGCATCCGCACCGTGGTGACGTTCTAGTCTCTTCGTCCTTCTCCCCTTGCGGGAGAAGGTGTCGCCGCAGGCGACGGATGAGGGGTTGAAGGCGCGATCAGCCGCGCACGGTTTCGGCCGGTGCGACCCCTCATCCGACCTGCTTCGCAGGCCACCTTCTCCCGCAAGGGGAGAAGGATCGCTCAGGTAGCCGCCATGACCGTCGAAACCCTCGCCACCCACCGCACCCAGGGCGGGACCCTGCGCTACTGCCGGCACGACAGCGCCAGCACCGGCACGCCGATGAAGTTCAGCGTCTGGGTTCCTGCCAAAGACAGCAAGGGCGGGCAGGGGCCGTTCCCCTATCTCGTCTGGCTGTCGGGCCTGACCTGCACCGAAGACAACTTCACCACCAAGGCCGGTGCCTATGCCTGGGCGGCGAAGCACGGGATCGCCATCGTCGCGCCCGACACCAGCCCGCGCGGGGAAGGCGTCGCCGACGATCCGGCCTATGACCTGGGGCAGGGCGCGGGCTTCTATGTCGACGCCACGCAGGCTCCGTGGGCGTCGCACTTCAGCATGTATTCCTATGTCACCAGGGACCTGCTGGAGGCCGTCGACGGCGCCTTTCCGCTGGATCCGGCCCGGCGGGGGATCTTCGGCCACTCGATGGGCGGCCACGGCGCCCTGACCATCGCCCTGCGCAACCCGCAGCTCTTCAAGTCGGTCAGCGCCTTCTCGCCGATCGTCTCGCCGCTGAACTGCCCGTGGGGCGACAAGGCCCTGACCGCCTATCTCGGCCCTGACCGAGCCGCGTGGCGCGCCCACGACGCCTGCGCCCTGATCGAGGACGGTTTCGGCCAGGGCTTCGACGAGATCCTGGTCGACCAGGGCCTCGCCGACAATTTCCTGGAAAACCAGCTGAAGCCGCAACTGCTGGAAGAGGCCGGCGCCGAGGCTAGGCTGAAGGTCACGGTCCGCCGCCAGGAAGGCTACGACCACAGCTACTTCTTCATCGCCACGTTCATCGGCGACCACATCGACTGGCACGCGGCGCGGCTGTAGCTTCGCCGTCGATGGATGTCGACGAGCACATCGAACGGGTGGCGCGGGCGCGGCCGGGCAAGGTCTGGCGCGACGTCGTGCTGGCCGTCCTCGCGGTTACCGGCTTCGCCGTTCCGGCTTTGCTGGCGGTTCTGCGAATGCGATCGGCGGGGACGCCGCTCACCTCGGTCGAGTGGATATCGCTCGGGGTGATGCTGCTGGCGCCGGCCGCGGTCTTCCTGGCCGCCTACGGTCTGTGGCGACGGGGGCGCCGCCGTCGGCCCGCGGCGTCGAAGCCGCCCGTGGTGCTGGACTGACGCCCGAGGCGCCACGCCGCCCGCCACACCACCCGGTTGTGAACTTTCGGTAATTCATCCCGGGTTCAGCCGCCGAGCGCTCCTCTCCGCCAAGGCCAAGTTCGGCCGCTGAGGGGTTCAAGAACATGCAGAAGAAACTGGCCGTCCTGGCCCTGGTGATGGCCGCGGGCCTGTCGACCTCGGCCTGCGTCATCATCGACGCCGACCACGGCGGCAAGCGCGACGTCACCGTGAAGATCAACGACAGCGACGACCTGGAGTCGATCTACGCCGTCGGTCTGGAGAAGGGCGAGCTGGTGGCCCGGGTGTCGTCGAACGGCTGCACCAAGGCCGAGGACTTCAAGGTCGAGGCCAACCGCCGCGACTCCGTCGTCGCCATCACCCTGGTCCGCGAGCGTCCCGACCTGTGCCGCGCCCTGGTTCCCGAAGGCAAGGACGTGCGCTTCGACCTCGACGGCCTGGGCGTGCAGCGCAACGACCGCATCCGCGTGCGCAACCCGCTGCAGCGGCCGTAAATTACGCTTGTCAGTCTTCTGCCGCCGCGCCACTCTCGCTTCGAGAGAGAGGCGCGGATGGCCCAGAAGCTGGCGGGACGGCTGAGCGACAAGCCGATGGCGGCGCCCAACATGGCGCCGTTGATCGGCGTGCTGCTGGCGGTGTTCACCGTGGTGACCGCCACCTCGGTCGGGCTGCCCAAGGCCGTGAACCTCCATGTTGACGTGTGCTCACTGGGAGCGCCGCCCGGGCCTGATCGCCTGTACATCTCCTTCCAGCGGGGCGGTCCGATCTATGTGGCGGACAGGCGCGCGGCCAATCTGGACGCCGCCGTGGCCGAGGCGATCGGCGAGGCGCGCGCCCATGGCCTGATGGTCGTGTCCCTGCGGGCCGACGCCGAGGTGCGCTACGAGACCGTGGCTGCGGCGGTCCGCGCCCTGGACGCGGCCGGGCTCAAGGCGGGCTTCATCAACGAGGAAATCCACTGATGGCGCGGCTGGCGGGACGGCGGTCCGACGGGCCGATGGCGGCCGTCGATCTGACGCCGCTGGTCGGGGTGCTGCTGGCCCTGGTCGCGGGCGTGACCGCCCTGACCCTGGCGGGACGGCCGGACCGTCAGCTGCGGCTGGACATTCCAGCCGCGCTTCCGCCGGCGATGGATGCGGGTCCACGCGAGGGAACCTACGTATCCATCCATGACGGCCGCTGGTTCGTCGGCGACCAGGCCGTACCGCGCGAACAGTTCGCCGACGCGCTGCACGAGACGTCCCAGGCGGCCGGCTGGTCGCTGGTCGAGGTGCGGGCCGACCCCGACACGCCTTACGCCGAGGTGTTCGAAGTGATCCGCGCGGTCGAAGAGGCTGGGTTGCGGCCTCGCCTGCTTAACGAGGACATCCGTTAAAGCCTGGGGGACCGGCCCGGAACCGCGCCCGCCGTTGACTCCCCGTCGCCCCTCCGTCATAAACCGCGCCTTCACGCCGCCGGCTCGCCGCGCGGCGCGACGACCTTATGACGGAATGACCCGACGCCGCCGTTGCAATCGCCCTCCCTAGGGAGGACCGGCCCGGATCGATATAAAGAGTGACCTATGTCCAAGCGCCATAGCGCCAAGTACAAGATCGATCGCCGTATGGGCGAGAACCTCTGGGGCCGGCCCAAGTCGCCGGTCAACCAGCGGTCCTACGGCCCGGGCCAGCACGGCCAGCGTCGCAAGAGCAAGGTGTCGGACTTCGGTCTGCAGCTGCGCGCCAAGCAAAAGCTGAAGGGCTACTACGGTAACCTGACCGAGAAGCAATTCTCGCGCACCTACGAGGAAGCCGCCCGCCGCAAGGGCAACACCTCGGAAAACCTGATCGCGCTGCTCGAGTCGCGCCTGGACGCCATCGTCTACCGCGCCAAGTTCGTGCCGACCGTGTTCGCCGCCCGCCAGTTCGTGAACCACGGCCACGTGACCGTGAACGGCAAGCGCGTGAACATCGCTTCGTACCGCTGCAAGCCGGGCGACGTGATCGCGGTCCGCGAAAAGTCGCGCAACATGGCTCTCGTGCTCGAAGCCGTCGCCTCGAACGAGCGTGACTTCGCCGAGTACGTCTCGGTCGACGCCAAGGGCCTGTCGGCCACCTTCGTCCGCGCTCCGGAACTGTCGGAAGTTCCGTACCCGGTGAAGATGGAACCGAACCTCGTCGTCGAATTCTACGCTTCGTAAGACGCGTCGAACTCGCAAGAGATCGGAAAGGGCCCCGGAGCGATCCGGGGCCCTTTTTTGTTTTGGAACCTCCCCTCGTGGGGGAGGCGGCCGAAGGCCGGTGGGGGGACGTTTTCAGCTTCCTGGGCGTTGGCGGATCTCGCACTAACTCCCCCCTCCGATCGCTACGCGATCGCCTCCCCCATAGGGGGAGGTTCCTCATGCTGCCCCCCTTGAAACCCCAAAACCCCTCCCTATCTCCAATGAGCGGGCCGGGCCCCTCTGGCGCAGCGTTGTGGGACACAACGCGCGTGATGTCGGACCGCATCGGGTGTTCTCGATGTCTGGGTCCGGGTTTCCCTCCCCCCTCGTGCCGGACCTGACGTCGGGAACACCCGTCCACTCTTGGAACAGGGACCCGACCGACCATGCCCCTTCTGATGTGCCCCAACTGCGACGGCTCCATGCAGGCCGTGCAACGCGCCGGCGTCGAGTTCGACATGTGCCCCAAGTGCCGGGGCGTGTGGCTCGATCGCGGCGAACTGGAAAAGCTGATGGCCCTCGAGCGCGAGGACGCGCAGGCCGCGCCCGCGCCGCAGCCGTCGCCCTTCAATCGCGCCCAGCCGACCTATGAACAGCGCCCCGAGCCGCGTCGCTACGACGACGCCTGGCGGGGCGACCACAAGCGCCACGACGGCCACAAGCGCTACGACCATGACGACGACCATCGCCGTCACGGCCATCACAAGAAGAAGCGCTTCGACCTCTTCGACATCTTCGACTGATCCACACCCTCAAAGGCCATGAACCACTTCAAGACCTTCGCCCTGCTCGCCGGCCTGACGGCCCTGTTCGTCGGGGCCGGCTACATGATCGGCGGCGCGACCGGCATGCTGATCGCCTTCGTGCTGGCCGCCGGCATGAACGTCTTCTCCTACTGGAACGCCGACAAGATCGTGCTGCGGGCCTATGGCGCGGTCGAGGTCGACGAGAGCCATCCCGAGCCGCTGGTGCGAAACTACGCCCGCGACGTTCGCGACCTGGCTCAGCGCGCGGGCCTGCCCATGCCGCGCGTCTGCATCATCGACAGCGACCAGCCCAACGCCTTCGCCACCGGCCGCAATCCCGAAAACGCCGCCGTGGCCGCCACCACGGGCCTGCTGGCCATGCTCGACCGCGACGAGATCCGCGGCGTCATGGCCCACGAGCTGGCCCACGTGAAGAACCGCGACACCCTGACCATGACCGTGACGGCGACCATCGCCGGCGCGATCTCGGCCCTGGCCAACTTCGCCTTCTTCTTCGGCGGTTCGCGGGAGGACGACGAGCGTCCGGGCGGGATCATTGGGGCCATCGCCCTGGCCATCCTGGCCCCCATCGCCGCCATGCTGGTGCAGATGGCCATCAGCCGCTCGCGCGAATACGAGGCCGACCGCGTGGGGGCGCAGATCGCCGGCGACAACCGGGGTCTGGCCCGTGCGCTGGAGAAGATCGACGCCTATGCCCGTGGCGGCGTGGTCAACCACGAGGCCGAGCGCAATCCGGCCACGGCCCACATGTTCATCATCAACCCGCTGGCCGGCCGCGGCGCCGACAACCTGTTCTCGACCCACCCGGCCACCCGTAACCGCATCGAGGCCCTGCTGAAGCTGGCGATCGGGCAGGGGACGCGTCAGCGCCTTGAGACGGCCGTGCCGACCAGCGCGCCCAGCCGCAAGCCGGGGCCGTGGAGCTGACAAGCCGATACTTGCCTGAGGCCCGCGTGCCCGCCTAGGCTACGGCTCGAGCGGGGGCGCCATGCGGGTTCTTAGGTTCATTCTGCAGACTTGTGGCTGGCTCGCGCTGATATTCGGCGCGGCGGTGCTGGTCGTGTTTGCGGTGAACGGCGTCGTCGGCGCCGACAGCACCTACAAAACGCCGGTGCTACGCGCCGTATCGTTCATCGCCGGAGCGGTCGGGGTCGTCGCGCTGCAGCGGAGTTGGGCCAAGCGCTCCTAGCCGTGCTGCGACAGCGACAGCAGGTTGCCGTCCGGATCCTTGAACCAGGCGACCTTGTCGCCGCCGGGCGCGGTCCAGACGCCGTCGGGCCGCTGGTCGTCGCCGAAGAAGGGATAGCGCTCGAACGCCACGCCCTTACCGGCCAGGTCAGCGACCGCCGCCTCGATGTCGTCGACCCGCCAGCCGAACACGGTGTAGGGCGCGATGACCGGCTGCGGCGGCGTGGTGATCCGGACGAAGATCGGTCCGGCCCGCAGCACCAGGGCGAAGTCGTCCTGGCTGACGAAGGTCAGGCCCAGCACGCCTTCGTAGAAGGCGCGGGCTTTCCCGACGTCGCTGACCGCCAGAAAGCCCATCGGGGCGGTGTCGCCGAGCATGCGCGGATCCCGCGGTCAGGCGTCCGGGCTCACTGCGAGGGGAACGGCGGCGGCGGGACGTACACGCCGAGCGTGAACGGCGAGCCCGGATAGTTGGGGTAGGTGATGGTCTGGTAGGCGGGATACGACATGCCCGGGAAGGGAGCCGCCGGCCCCGCGGGCGGCAGGCGCATCGGCATCGCCACCCAGTCGTCCCACGCCAGGCAGGTGCCCCTGATGTCGGCGCTGTCGGCGCGGCAGCTGAAGCCGTCGGCGGTCTGGCGGCATTTGTCGAGGGTGACGGCGGGCTTGTAGCAGGTGCCCTTGCGCGTGGCCTTGGCCTGGGCTTCGGCGGTGGCCGCGGCCATGGCGTCTTCCTTGGTCGAGGCCTGGGCCCAGTGCCAGGTGCTGGCGGCCGCGCCGCCTACCGTGGCGAGCGACAGGGCCAGGCCGATCGCGATGACGTGCGCCTTCATGAGTTCGCCTCCCGACATTTGTTGCATCGATTTCGACATCCATCCGACGTTGTCGTCAACAACCTTTGCGGATGTAGTTTGGTCACATTCCACCTTTGGGATGTTTTTGGCGGGCTCACTCCACCAGGGGCGCGCGCGACGGATCCAGCCGCACGATCTCGCGGATGCCGACCAGGGTGATGAACGAGCGCACCCGGCGGTCGTCGTTGAGCACCTCGTGGGTGAAGGCCTCGTAGGCCTCCATGGTCGGCACGGTGACGGTCAGCAGGAAGTCGGTGCTGCCGGTCACGTGCCAGGCGCTGAGCACCTCCTTGCGGGCCGCCACCCCGGCGGCGAAGGCGTTGAAGAGCGCGCTGCCCTCGCGCTCCATCTCGACCAGCACATGCATGGTCAGGCCCGCGTTCAGCCGGGCCGGATCGACGATGGCCACGTCGGCGACGATCACGCCCTCCTTGCGCAACCGTCGCAGGCGGCGCAGCACGGCGCTTTCCGACAGGCCGACCTTCTGCGCCAGGCTGCGGGCCGGCTCGAGGTTGTCGCGGCGGACCAGTTCCAGAAGCTTGCGGTCGAAATTGTCGAGCGTGACGGATTTCGTCATTCGGGCCTCCGATATCGCCTGTTTCAGGCGGTATACGACGAATTTCGGCGAGAAGCGTCGAGGATCGACGCCTATTTTCCGGGCATGTCCTCCGTCGCCCTTCGCCGTCCCGCGCTCGACGCGCTGCTGCCCTATGCCGCCCTGTTCGGGGGCATGGTGACGCTGGCCGGCGGCACCTCGTTCGCCAAGAGCCTGTTCCCGCTGGTCGGAGCGCAGGGCACGAGCGCCTATCGGGTCGGTTTCGCGGCCCTGCTGCTGCTGGTCCTGTGGCGACCCTGGCGCTTTCCGCTGAGCCGGCGCGACGTCATGGGCGTCGTCTTCTACGGCGCGGCCACCGGGGTGATGAACCTCAGCTTCTACATGGCCCTGCGCACCATCCCGCTGGGCGTGGCCCTGGCCATCGAGTTCATGGGGCCGCTGACCCTGTCGCTGCTGCACGCGCGCAAGCCCAGCCACTTCCTGTGCATCGGCCTGGCCGCCTTCGGCCTGATGCTGCTGTTGCCGCTGAAGCTGGGCGGGCCTGCCCTCGATCCGGTCGGCGTGGCCTTCGCCCTGGCCGCGGCTGTCTGCTGGGCGCTCTACATCGTCGCCGGCAAGCGCCTTGGCCACCTGCACGGCGGCCGCTCGGTGGCGCTGGGCATGAGCGTGGCGGCTCTGATCGTCGTGCCGTTCGGCGTCGCCGGGGCCGGGGCGGCCCTGCTCGACCCGCGTCTGATGCTGCTGGGCCTGGTGGTCGCCGTCTGCTCCAGCGCCGTGCCTTATTCGCTGGAGATGATCGCCCTCAAGCGCATCCCCAAGCGCACCTTCGGCGTCATGCTCAGCGTCGAGCCGGCGATCGGCGCCCTGGCCGGTCTCTTCGTGCTGGCCGAGCACCTGTCGCTGCAGCAGTGGGGCGCCATAGCCTGCATCGTCGCCGCCTCGGCCGGCGCGATCCTGACCACCACGCCCGAGAGCGCGGTGATCGACGACGCCGAGGCGCTGGAGCGGCCGGGCGCTTAAGGCGCTTCGACTGGCAGCAGCCGGGTGTATTCCCAGCCCCAGGGTAGGCCCGTCTCGCCCAGGGCCGCCTTGACGATCGACGGGATGATCCGCTGGCCGTCGCCGGCGTTGGTCAGCACGACCACGCAACGACGGCGCTTCTCGACGCAGACCAGCATGTTGTCGGTGATGTCGTTGTGGCCGCCCTTGAAGAAGGCGTGGCCCTGCGGCCCGTCGAAGGTGACGACGCCCACGCCCGCCGCCAGCTTGATCCTGGCGTTGTCGGGGTTCTTGTCCTCGGTGAAGGGCGGGAACTGATAGGCGGCCGGAATCGCCAGGCTGCCGCGCGAGAACTCGGCGCGGGCCTTCTTCGACAGGCCCCAACCGCCAGCGATGGCCGCGGCCAGCTTGCCCATGTCGTCGATCGTGGTGTCGAGCGAGCCGGCCGCCTTGACGCTGGAGCGGTCGTCGTGGCCCTCCCACTTGCCGTCGGCTTGGCGTCCGTCGGCCAGGTCGGTCGCGAAGTCGTCGCGCCAGACCATGCCCGAGCGACTCATGCCCAGCGGCTTGAACAGCCGCCGGTCCATGTCCTCGCCGACCTTCAGGCCCAGGCCCTGCTCGATGACGAACTGCATCAGGTTGAGGCCCTCGCCCGAATAGGCGTAGCGGCTGCCCGGCTCGAACTTGATGTCCAGCTTCTCGTCGGGGTTCAGCCAGCGGAAGTTGGGAAAGCCCGCCGAGTGGGTCAGCAGCATGCGCGGGGTGATCTTGCGCCAGCGCGGATCGCCGGCGAGATCGGCATAGGCCTTGTAGTCGGGCAGGGGCTTCTGAAGGATCTCGGCGATCGGCTTGTCGAGGTCGAGCTTCCCCTCGTCGACCAGCATCATCACGTAATAGGCGAAGGTCGTCTTGGTCAGCGAGGCGGCGTACATCACCGTCTGAGGCGTCAGGGGATCGCCCTTCTGGTTGCGCACGCCCATCGCCGTGACGTGGACGACCTTGCCGTTCTCGATCACGGCCACGGCCACGCCGGGGATCTTGCCCACGCTCGTCAGCCGGGCGATTTCATCATCCAGTTTCGGATTTTCGGCGCGCGCCGATCCGGCGGCCAGACACAAGCTCGCCGCCGCCCACGCCAGAGACTTTCCACGCATTTCCACAGGCCCCACTGTTGCGCGCACCCTCGCGCCGGGCGACCTTGGCGGCCATGGGCGTCTTTTTCAACCGCCGCGTGCTGCTGGCCGGGCTCTTGCTCTCAGGCTGCGCCGCCGTGCCGCCAACCCCGCCGCGCCTGCTGCCGGCCGGGTCCGATGCGCCTGGCGAGCTGGAGCCGCTGCTGGGCGTGCGGGTCGAGGCCGACGGCCTGGTCGTGCGCCTGAAGTCGGCCGGCTGCCTGCGCAAGGAAGACCTGCGCTTCTTCGTCGACCGGAAAGGCGGCGTCCCGTCGGTGGCCTTCGCCCGGCGTAGGTTGGAGACCTGCAAGGGCGGCGAACCGGAGGCGGTCGAGGTGCGGTTCGGGTGGGGTGAGCTGGGGATCACGGGAGCGCGGGCGGTGCGGGTGCTCAATCCACATCCCTGATCCCTCTCCCCTTGCGGGAGAGGGTGGCCTCCCGAAGGGAGGTCGGGTGAGGGGTCTCTCAGAACTCAAAACCGCCTGCAGCGGCCAGGCCGGGTGGGAGCGTCTCACATTTGAGAGACCCCTCATCCGTCGGCTTCGCCGACACCTTCTCCCGCAAGGGGAGAAGGGTTCTCAGCCCTTCGGCGTGAAGCGCTCGATCATCCAGGGCAGCACGCGGGCCGGGCGCTTGGCGGCGATGTCGATCAGCACCCAGTCGGTGCGGCTCTGGGCGCACATTTCGCCGTCGGGGCCGTCGATGCGGACATAGCGCTCGAAGCGCGGGCCCTTCAGTTCGCCCACCCAGGTGTAGCCGGTGGCGACCTCGTGCGGCAGTAGCTCGCGGCGGTAGTCGATCTCGTGGCGGCGGGCGACCCAGCTCCAGGGAGCCCGTTCTTCTTCCGAAGCCCAGGCCTCCCAGTGCGCGATGGCGAGATCTTGAGCCCAGCCCAGATAGACCACGTTGTTGACGTGGCCGTTGGCGTCGATGTCCGACGCCTTCGGCTCGAAGGTCAGGGGATAGGCGTCAGCAGGTGGGACGAACAGTCGGCTCACGCGCGTCCCCCGAAAGTGTGAGCGGTTTCGGGGAAGGGACGCGCGTTCTTCTTAGGAGGTGAGCCCCCCGGGCGCCGAAGCGCTTCGCACTTCGGCTGGGGGCTCAAGCCGAGATCACGCCCTGGTCGATCAGCAGGGTCTTCAGTTCGCCCGACTGGAACATCTCGCGGACGATGTCGCTGCCGCCGACGAACTCGCCCTTGACGTAGAGCTGCGGGATGGTCGGCCAGTCGGTGAAGGTCTTGATGCCCTGGCGCAGCTCGTCGTCCTGCAGCACGTCGACGCCGACGAACTCGACGCCGAGGTGGTCGAGGATCTGCACGGCCACCGACGAGAAGCCGCAGCGCGGCTGATCGGGCACGCCCTTCATGAACAGCACCACCGGGTGCTCGGCCACGGTCTTGGCGATGAATTCGATGGCGGGAGAGGCGGCGACTTCAGTCATGACGGGGAATTCCTTGGGCGTAGCCTCTCAGCTAGGCGCCGCAAGGCCCCGGGTCAAGCGCGGCGCTTGGCCCCATCGGCCTGTTCGGCCGAAAACCGCGCCATCTCGATCTGGGCGGCGCAGCCGGTCGGCAGGTCGCGCTCGGTCACCCGGGCCAGGGCTTCCAGCTTGTCGCGCTTGTGGGTGATCACCTGCACGGTGGCCAGCGACGGCTCGGTCAGGGCGTAGCCGAGGCAGAGCTCCTGGCCGGTCCAGCCGGGGGTGCTGTCGAGGAAGTCGTAGCCGCCGAGATTGGCCAGCGGGTCGGTGCGGCGACGCCACAGCGATGGCTTCTTGAAGATCGGCCTGGCTTCGCGGTCGCGGATCGACTGGGGCCAGAAGTCCTCGCCGATCACCGCCACGTCGCGGCCGAAGGCGTTGCGGACGCGGTGGCGGTCGGCCCAGCCCGAAGACAGGTTGAACGGCGCGGCCAGGGCGTCGAACACGCCGGTCGCCAGATGGCGCTCCTGGCTGTCGCCGCGGCTGGCCAGGCCCAGGGACTGGATCAGGCCCGACTGGCGCAGGCCCAGCAGGGCGGCCATGGCCGAGGGCGGGAAGGCCGAGCCCGGGTCGTCGACCGTGACCAGGTTCACATAGGACAGGCCGCAGCGCTCGACGGCCAGATCGACCGTGTCGTGCGCGGCCTGGGCGCTCAGCAGTTCGCCGCCGCTGCGCAGGCGCCAGCCCACGAACAGCAGCCGCCGCTCGATGGTGGTCAGGGACTCGCCCACGCCCTCCAGCAGGGCGTTGGACGAGCCGTGCACCTCGAAGCTGTTGATGCCGGCTTCGAGGGCCGTGAAGATCAGGTTGCGCCAGTCCTTGCCGCCCATGCGCGGATGGTCGGCCAGTCTCAGCGTGATCGCCGAGATCGCCATGCCTTCCTTGCCGAACGGACGATAGCGCAAGGGCCTTACTCCGTGGGGGCGGCGGTTTCGAGCGCCAGGGCGTGCAGCTCGCCGCCCAGCACGTCGGCCAGGGCGCGGTTGACCATCTGGTGCTGCTTGACGCGGTTGAGGCCGCGGAAGGCGGGCGAGACGATGCGCGCCTTGTAGTGATCGCCGTCGCCGGCGAGGTCCGTCAGCACGATCTCGGAGTCCGGGAAGGCCGCGTTCAGGCGGGCTTCGAGCACGTCGGGCGCCATGGGCATGGGGCGGAGTCTCCGATCCTTGGAAGGGCTAGATGCCCGATAAACCTTAAGATCGCGCATATGGCGGGTGTCGCGCTCAGGTGCAATCGACGCAGGGACGAGCGAGCGCCGTCGATCGCGCTTGACGATAACGCGATCTCACGCAACGATCACGCATCCGTGAATCTTGCGTGAGGTGGACGTGATGCGGTGGTTGGGGGTTGTGGTCGCGGCGACGATCGCGATGGGGCTGGGCGGGTGTTCGTTGGTCATGTCCGAAAAGCCCTGGTTCGGTCCGGGGGACGCGCGGGGCGCGCCGGAACTTCGGCGGGGGTTGTGGGTCAGGGTCGGAGAGGACGGCTGCCACGCGCCTGCGGAACTGCCGCTGTGGAAATGGTCAAATTGCGAGATCTCGCTGATCCGCGAGGGCGAGCATCTAAGCCTCCGCCGTCAAGACCAGGACTGGAACTGGCAGTCGTCACCCCTGCTTCTGGCTGGGCGCGATCCGATGATCCTGCAACTGCACGAGAATGGGGAAATCGCCTTCTACGTCTATGCCGGAGCTGAGACGGCCGGTTCGGACGCCGAGGGGCGGGTGACCGTTCTGCGCTGGTGGCCGCTCTCCTGCGTGGACGACGATCAGCCGGAGGGCGCCGATGGAAGGCGCCCGATCTGGCCCGGTCTGAAATGGCGGGATGGGGAGAGCGCCTGCGACGCTGAAAGCCTGCAGGGCCTTCTCGCGGCGGCCAAGGCGAACAAGCCTTCCGGAACAGAGCCCGTGAACACATGGCGCTGGGTTCGTGAACCTCGGCCCGACGACTTCGCCGAGGTGCGCCGATGATCGCCGCAGGTTTGCGTGAAAGGCTTAGACGGCTGGGCCTGATGGTCGCGGCTGCGGCGGCGATGGGGCTTGGCGGATGCACGCCGATGGCCACGCGAGAGCCGGTGTTTGGGCTCGCCGACGTCGCCGGCGCGCCGCGCTTGCGGGATGGGCTATGGGTCTCGCAGGAGGAGAATTGCCGGTTTCGCGGCGAGCGTTCCCTGGGGCGGTGGCCTTCCTGCGCCAGGGACAACGCCATCCTGGTGCGCGGCGGCGAGATCCTGCAGTTGAGCCTTGATATCGACCAGGAAGGTCGGCCCGTCAGGCCCGCCGCCTATAGTTGGCTTGTCCTGCCTCACCTCATCGTGGGCGGGACGCCTCCGATCCTGCAACTGCATCTCGTGGACGGTGCGCCGTCGGGGCCGGGAACGCTGGCCGACATCGCCCAGCCGTCCGAGGTCAAAGGCGCATACGAATATCTGGCCTTCGAGGTCGTCGAGCGCGATCCGGGCGATGGCGACGTCAAGGCGTTGCGGATGTGGATGGTTCTCTGCGGGCCGGAGGGCGACGCCGAGCCGGCTTGGCCCGGGGTGCGTGTGATTGAGGAATCCGGCTGCGCCGTCGACGGACCAGAAGCGGTCCGCGAGGCCGCCCGCCGTAGCTTCCGCGACGGCCACGTCGTGGACTATCGCTGGATCCGCGAGGCGGGGCTGAGCGATTTCGCGGGAGGCGGTCGATGATCGCCGCCGCGCGTCGGTCGCCGTTGGTTGCGTGATCCGGCGCCGGATGATCAAACCTTCGACGAGCCCGCCGCTTCGGCGTCCGGGCGAGCCGAAGACAAGTAACCGAGAGCCTCGATGCGTCCGTTTTTAGCCGCCGCTCCGGCGTTCGCCCTGGCCGCCGTTCTCGCCGGCCTCGCCGGCCTCGCCGCGCCCGCCCTGGCCGGTCCGGGCGATCTGGCGCTGGACGACGTCAGGATCCTGTCGGCCGACGCCATGCAGGGGCGGGCGGTGGGCTCGCCCGGTTCGCAGCTGGCGCGCACCTATATCCTCGAGCGCTTCAAGGGCGTCGGCCTGGCGCCGATCGGCGAGGGCTTCGAGCGGCCGTTCCGCTTCAAGCGCAAGGACGGCGTGACGGTCACCGGCGTCAATCTCGTCGCCCGGATCAAGGGGGCGGAGAGCGGCGGCAAGGCGCTGCTGGTCACCGCCCACTACGATCATATCGGGGTCAGGAACGGCCAGATCTACAACGGCGCCGACGACAACGCCTCGGGCGTGGCGGGCCTGCTGGCCGTGGCCGAGGCGTTCAAGGAAAAGCCGCCGAAGCACGACGTGCTGATCGTCGCCCTCGACGCCGAGGAGAGCGGCCTGCGCGGCGCCAAGGCCTTCGCCGCCGAGCCTTCGGTCCCGCTGGCGAGCATCGGCCTGGCGGTGAACTTCGACATGCTGAGCAAGAACGCCAAGGGCGAGCTCTACGTCTCCGGATCCTCGCCGCAGCCGTTCCTTAAGCCCATTCTCGACGACGTCGCCAGGACCGCGCCGGTGACCCTCAAGCAGGGCCACGACACCGACGCCCAGGGCAAGGACAACAACTGGACCTTCCAGTCCGACCAGGGCGCCTTCGCGCAGAAGGGCGTGCCGTGGGTCTATTTCGGCGTCGAGGACCACCCCGAATACCACCAGCCCACCGACGACTTCGAAACCATCCCCCAGCCCTTCTTCAAGGGCTCGGTGGCGACGGTGATCCAGGCCACCCGGGCGTTCGACGAGCGGCTGGGGGAGATCGTGAAGGCCTCGGGGCGCTGATCCCTCTCCCCTTGCGGGAGAGGGTGGCCCCGCAGCGCGGGGTCGGGTGAGGGGTCTCTCAGAAACCTGACGCCGCGACAGCTGATCAGCCGTCGCGGCGTTTTGCGTTTGTGCGACCCCTCATCCGTCGCCTTCGGCGACACCTTCTCCCGCAAGGGGAGAAGGGACGTGCTTTTCGATCTCATATACTATAGGGGGGTATGCTATGGCTCACCTCTCCACCGACAACGACGCCCTGCTCAAGCGGGTCCGCCGCATCGCCGGCCAGGTCGCGGCGATCGAGCGCGCGATCGAGGGCGACCACGACTGCGCCAAGACCCTGCATCTGGTCGCCGCCACCCGCGGCGCGCTGAACGGCTTGCTGGACGAGATCGTCGAGGCCCACCTGCGCGAGCACGTGGCCGCTCCGGGCCTCACCGACGCCGAGCGCGAAAAGGGCGCGGCCGAGGTGATCGAGGCCTTCCGCCGCTATTCGAAATGAGATCCGACATGACCGCCGCCCCGGTTCCGCACGACCACGTCTTCCTGGCGGCCGACCACGACGCCAACGCCCGCCGCACCCTGTGGGTGGTGGCGCTGACCGCCGTGATGATGGTGGTCGAGATCCTGGCCGGCTGGTGGACCGGTTCGATGGCCCTGCTGGCCGACGGCTTCCACATGGCCACCCACGCCGGCGCCCTGGCCGTGGCGGCCGCCGCCTACGCCTATGCCCGCAAGCACGCCACGAGCGCCCGCTACAGCTTCGGCACCGGCAAGGTCGGCGACCTGTCGGGCTTCGCCTCGGCCCTGGTGCTGGCGGTGATCGCCATCGGCGTCGGCGTGGAGTCGGTGCGCCGGCTGTTCGAGCCGTCGTCGATCGCCTTCATGGAGGCCATCGTCATCGCGGTGGTCGGCCTGCTGGTGAACCTGGCCAGCGCCGCCCTGCTGTCGGGCGGCCATCACCATGGGCATCACCATGGTCACGACCACCACCACGATCATGACCACGCGCACCACGACCATGCTCATCATGGGCGCGGCCACGACAACAACCTGCGCTCGGCCTACATGCACGTGCTGGCCGACGCCCTGACCTCGGTGCTGGCCATCGTCGCCCTGGTCGCCGGCCGCCAGTTCGGCTGGACCTGGCTGGACCCGATCATGGGCGTGGTCGGGGCGGTGGTCATCGGCCGCTGGGCCATCGGCCTCATGCGCGACACCGCCGCCGTCCTGCTCGACACCACCGACGATCACGTGGCCGAGGAAGTGCGCGAGCTGGTCGAAGGCCCCGGCGACGCCCGGATCCTGGACCTGCACGTCTGGAAGGTGGGTCCCCAGGCCCACGCCGCCATCGTCAGCGTGGCGGGTTTGTCCGCCGAGGCCGTGCGCGGTCGGCTGGTCCCGGTGCACGAGTTGCGGCACCTGACGGTGGAGGCTTCCTAGCAGCGTCCCTCTCCCCCTGCGGGAGAGGGTGGCCTCCCGCAGGGAGGTCGGGTGAGGGGTCTCTCAGAAGCAAGACGCCGCGGCAGCCGATCAGCCGCCGCGGCGTTTTTCGTGGGTGCGACCCCTCATCCGTCGACTTCGTCGACACCTTCTCCCGCAAGGGGAGAAGGGGATCAGTCCACCTCGTCGTTGGCCGCCTCGACCTCGACGCCGAACACCTCGTCGATGACCTCCATGATCTCTTCGAGATCGTCGAGGGTCACCCGCACGCGCAGGGTCTGGTCGTCGTCGGCGGTGAGCGTCAGGAAGATGCCGTGCTCGGACTCCTCCAGGATGAACTCGTCGAGATTGGCGATGACGGACATGGCGCGCCTCCCTGCTTGCGAAGGGGGAGCGGACGGCGGCGGCTTTCGTTCCGGGCCGCCGCCGTCCAGGGCTCAGGCCTGTTCGGGAACCCGGTAGCGGGCCGCCGGCCGGTCGCGCGACAGGTTCGGCGCCAGGTTCAGGCGAGCGCCGTCATAGGCGGCGAAGTCGGCGGCGTCGGGCAGGGAGGGGATGGTCACCAGCTCGCCCTGGTCGAAGCCCGCCAGGGCCGCGTCCACCAGGTCGCCGACCTCCATCAGGGTCGAGGGATCCAGCGCGTCGGCGCCGCCGCTGCCCGAGCGGTCCCAGATCTCGGTTCGGGTGGCGCCGGGCAGCACGGCCTGCAGCTTCACGCTCTCCGGCAGCTGGCTGCGCAGGCCCTGCGTGAAGTAGGTCACATAGGCCTTGGTCGCGCCGTAGACCGGCGAGCGGAACTCCGGCAGCAGGCCGACAACCGACGAGATGTTGACGATCGCGCCGCGATCGCGGGCCTTGAAGGCGCCGGCCGCGGCGTGGGCCAGGCGGGTCACCGACACCACGTTCAGCTGGATCAGGTTGTCGACCTTGTCGAGGTCCTGGTCGACGAAGTCGCCGGCCAGGGCCGCGCCGGCGTTGTTGATCAGGAGGTCGATGGACGCATCGTCGCGCAGCCGGGCCTCGACGCGGGCCAGGTCGGCGGCGTCGGTCAGGTCGGCCTGGATGACGTCGACCTTGACGCCGGTCTGCGCCTTCAGGCGTTCGGCCAGGTCGGCGAGGCGCTTGGCGTCGCGGGCGACCAGCACGAGGTCGTGGCCGCGCCTGGCCAGGCGGTCGGCATAGGTGGCGCCGATGCCGGTGGAGGCGCCCGTCACCAGGGCCGCGCCGGGAAACTGTTGCTTGCTCATGGTCTCTATCCCCTCGGGATGGTTGTCGCCTCGGCGCTCGGCCCGGCGTGACTTGCAGATGGCAAGTGACTTTCGAATTGCAAGTGACCGGCTTTCATTTTGCTAGCCAGGCCCTATCTTTCGTCCATGACCACGCGCGCCTTCGATCCCGGACAGTGCCCCGTCGGCCGCACGCTGGAACGCGTCGGCGACGTCTGGAGCCTGATGATCCTGCGGGACGCCTTCCACGGCCTCACCCGTTTCGACGCGTTCGAAAAGAGCCTCGGGGTCGCGCCGAACATTCTGACCAAGCGCCTCGGGGCGCTTGTAGAATCCGGCTTTCTCGAGCGGCGGCCCTACCAGGATCGGCCCGTGCGCCACGAATATGTGCTGACAGAAATGGGCCGCGACTTCGGTCCGGTGCTGACGGCGCTGCTGGCCTTCGGCAACCGCCATCTCGCCAAGGAGGGGATCGCCAGCTGCCTGGTCGATCGCGAGACGGGCCAGACCGCCGAGCCGGTGGTGGTCGACGCCCGCAGCGGCAAGCCGATCGACGGGGCGGACTTCGCCTACGCCGCCGGCCCGGCCGCGGGCGAGGCGGTGCTCGCACGCCTGGCGCTGATCGCGGGCGGCGGCCGCTAGGGGCGGTTGTCCGATCCGGCGCGAGGCGGCATGCTGCAACCATGAGTGGGGCGAAAGACGCGGAAAAGGCGCGAGAGGCCAAGGCGACGGCGGGCTTCCTGGCGGGGGCCGCCGGGGTGATCGTGGCCGTGTTCCTCATGGTCAACTGGCAGACGGTCTACCTCGTCTTCGCGCTGATCTTTTCCGACAAGCGTCCGGCCCTGCTGCGGGACGCCGACTGGGACGATCCGGCCTCTGCCGTCCGGTTTCGCGCCCGCTTCGCGGCGGGAACGCCCGAGCAGGCCCTGGTGACCTGGCTGGAGAAGAACCGGTTCGCCATCGACGCCCGAGCGCGCAAGGCGCAGCGGCCGGTCGAGGGCCTGCCCTGCAACGAGGACATAGCCGTCGAATGGACCGTCGATGCTCAGGCGCGCCTGACGCGGGCCGACGCCGTGGTGCATCAGATCGCCTGTCTTTGATCGTCCTTGGGTCGCGTTAATCTAGAAAGCTATTCTGGATTGTGCGCATCTCTTTCTCGACGCGAGCGACGCCACCGGGGAGGCACGACCATGGACACCATCACCGCCAAGAGCGCCAACGGCGCGACCGATCCGGCCCCGGTCTCGGCCTTGGCCGAGGATGTCGCCGCGCCGCCCGCACCGACCGTGAACGCCGAGCCCGAGGCTCAGTCCGAACCCCTGACGGCGGCCGCGTCTTCGAGCGGTCCGGAGGTGAAGCTCAACTTCGTCAACCGCTCCAACGGCGGCGCCGGAACCCAGGTGCTGGTGTTCGGCAAGCCGGTGACCCCGGCCGCCGACGAGGCCTCGTCCGCCTGGCTGGTGATCCAGAACTGCGCGCCGGGCTGGAGCCATCCCTTCGTCTGGCCGGCGGCGGTGACGATCGGGGTGATCGACGCCTGGGGCAACGTCTCGCCGCAGCTGGCGATCGAGAACGGCCAGGTGGCCACGGTGACCAGCACGCCCTCGGGCGAGAGCCTGCAGCTCACCGACCAGACCACCTCGCCCGAGGCCTTCGGGGTGATCAACCAGCTGTCCCAGGGCTCGGTCGGGGTCACGGTGTTCCGGGCCGGCAAGCCCTATGTCCAGACCCGCGCTCTCTTTCCCGGCAGCCAGGTGATCTTCACCTTCAAGCCGACGATCTGGATCGGCGCGGTCTCGCAGGTGCGCGAGGGCGAGCCGCTGACCAGCTCCGTCGTCCAGCAGGTCAACACCGAGATCAACCTGATCGGCATGGCCGGCGCCGACATCGTCATGACCGGCGGCGGCGAGGGTCCCGACGCCAAGCCGTTCGTGTTCTCGCTGGAGAACGTGACCTACGCTTAGTTTCTAGTCTCCCGTCATTCCCGCCCTTGTGGCGGGAACCCCTGGTTCCGCTGACACGTGAGGCGCCAGCGGCGTGCGGAGCACGCCGCCACTACTGCCCTTGCGACTGATGGAGGGTTTCCCGCCACAAGGGCGGGAATGACGGGAGGTGAGGGGGAGCGGGAGATCTCACGCCGCCGCGCGGATCGCCGCCAGTGTCGCCGCTGCTTCGACGCAGGCCGCTGCGGCCTCGCGGCCCTTGTTGCCGGCGTCGTCGCGGCTGCGCAGTTCCGCCTGCTCGTCGGTGTAGGTCGTCAGCACCCCGAAGGCGATCGGCGTCTCGGTGGCCAGGCCCGCGCTGACCAGGCCCCAGGCGGCGCCGGCGCTGATGAACTCGAAGTGGGCGGTGTCGCCCTTGATGACGCAGCCGAGGCAGGCGATCCCGGCGTAGCGGCCCGTCCGCGCCAGGGCCTGGGCGATCAGCGGCAGTTCGAAGGCGCCGGCGGCCTCGAAGACGTCGGCCTCCGCGACCGGCGCGCCGCGCTCGGCGAACTCGGCCAGGGCCCCGGCCAGCAGGCCGCCGGTGACCTCGGGATTGAAGCGGCTGATGGCCACGGCGAAGCGGGAAGCGGTCATGCGGGGATCCTCGAAGGCGGGACGGAAAGACGGTGGCCGAGCTTGGCGCGCTTGGTGGCCAGATAGCCGGCGCTCAGCGGATCGGGCGGAACGACCAGCGGCAGGATCTCGCGCACGGCGACGCCCAGGTCCTCCAGCGCCCTGGCCTTGCGCGGGTTGTTGCTGAGCAGGCGGACCTCGCCGACCCCCAGCGAACGCAGGATGGCGGCGGCGGGGTCGTAGTCGCGGGCGTCGTCGGGAAAGCCCAGGGCGTGGTTGGCCTCGACGGTGTCCAGCCCCTGGTCTTGCAGGGCGTAGGCGGCGATCTTGTTGGCCAGGCCGATGCCGCGACCCTCGTGGCCGCGCAGATAGACCAGCACGCCGTTGCCGGACGCGTCGATCTCGGCCAGCGCCGCGTCCAGCTGGGCGCCGCAGTCGCAGCGGCGCGAGCCGAAGGCGTCGCCGGTCAGGCACTCGGAATGCACCCGCACCAGCGGCGCGCCGGTCAACGGTCCCCGCACCAGGGCCAGGTGCTCGCCGCCGTCGAGGCGGCTGCGGAAGGCGCGGGCCTCGAACAGGCCGTGGCGGGTGGGCAGGCGGGCGCTCGCCACCGCCTCGACCGGCGGATCGGCGGCGATCAGGTGCGCCCGCAGTTCGGCGATGCTGAGGATCGGCAGGTCGTGGCGGGCCGAGAAGGCGGCCAGGTCGTCGCCCCTGGCCATGGTCCCGTCGTCGTTCATGATCTCGCAGATCACCGCCGCCGGGGTCAGGCCCGCCATCCGCGCCAGCTCGACCGAGGCCTCGGTGTGGCCGGCCCTGGCCAGCACCCCGCCGGGCACGGCGCGCAGCGGGAAGACGTGGCCCGGCGAGACGATGTCGGCGGGAGAGGCGCCCGCCGCCACCGTCGCCTGGATGGTCCGCGCCCGGTCGCCTGCGGAAATGCCGGTGTCGACGCCCTGCGTCGCCTCGATCGAGACGGTGAAGGCGGTGCTGCGCCGCGTGCGGTTGTCGGCGACCATCGGCGGCAGGCCGAGGCGCTCGATCAGCGGCGCATCCATGGCCAGGCAGATCAGGCCGCTGGCCTGCTTGGCCATGAAGGCGACGGCGACTGCGTCGGCGAACTGCGCGGCCTGGACGAGGTCGCCCTCGTTCTCGCGATCCTCGTCGTCGACGAGGATGATCATGCCGCCGGTCTTGAGGCGCTCTAGCGCTACGCTCAGGCGTTCAGGGAGGCGTGACATAGCCGCTCCACATATTTGGCCAGCACGTCGACCTCGACATTGATCGGGTCGCCGGGCGCGGCGTGCTGCAGGTTGGTATGGGTCCAGGTGTGGGGGATCAGGGTCACTCCGACGGCGAAGCGGCCGTCCTCGACCGGCTCCACCGCATTGAGGGTCAGGCTGACGCCGTTGAGGGAGATCGAGCCCTTCTCGACGCAGTAGGGGGCCAGGGCCGCCGGCAGGTCGAAGCGGGTCTTCCAGGCCCCGTCCTCGTGGACGATCGAGGCCACGCGCGCCTCGCCGTCCACATGGCCCTGAACGAGGTGTCCCGACAGCCGCGTGGCCAGGGTCACGGCCCGCTCCAGATTGACGAAGCCGCCGGCCGCCAGGGCCTTGAGATTGGTGCGCGCCAGGCTCTCGGCGCTGACGAACACCTCGGCGCGGCCGCTCGCGTCGCTGGCGACGATGGTCATGCAGGCGCCGTTGACCGCCACGCTCTCGCCCAGGGCCAGGTCGGGGAAGCCGGTCTGCAAGGTCAGGCGCACGGCGCCGTCGGCGACAGTCTCGACGGCCGTCACCTCGCCCAGGCGCTCGACGATTCCGGAAAACATCGGGTCTCCTCCTTTTAGGCCAGGACGCGGGTGACGGCGTCGCCGTCCGCGCCTTGGCGAATGATCACGTGCTCGTCCCACAGGCCGGCTTCGAGGAAGGCCGCCAGCAGGGTCGGGCCGCACTCGACCAGGGCCTCCATGACCCCGTCGTCGGCGAGGGTAGCCAGCGCCTGGGGGATGTCGCCGTGCAGGCTGGGGGCGAAGCCTCGCGCCTGGGCCGCGTCGAGATAGGCGCTTGGCGTGCGGCCCCGGCGGTCGAGGATCGCCAGGCGGCGCGGCTTGCGGCGCGGGTCCGGAACCCGGCGGACGGTGAACAGCGGACTGTCGGCCAGGATCGTGCCCGAGCCGGTGATCACCGCGTCGGCCCGCCGGCGCAGGTCGTGGGCCAGGGTCAGGGAAGCTTCCGAGGTGAAGGTCTTGGCTCCAGCCGGCGGGATCATCGAGCCCTCGGCGTCCAGGGCCTGTTTGATCGTCAGCCACGGCCGGCCCTTGGTCAGGCGGGTGGCGAACGGCGCGAGCAGCCGGGCTGCGCGGGCTTGCAGGTCGGCGGCGTCGGGGTGGGCTAGGGCGGCGATCGGCTGGATGGCGAGGCCGGCCGCTTCCAGTCGCGCGGCGCCGCCGGCCGCCGTCGGATTGGGGTCGCCCGCGCCGTACCAGACCGCTCGCGCCGGGCTGGCCAGGATCGCCTCGGCGCAGGGCGGGGTGGCGCCGTGGTGATTGCAGGGCTCCAGGGTGACGACCACGGTGTGGACCGCGTCCAGCCGTCCCGCCGCGCGGCAGGCGGCCAGGGCGGCGGCCTCGGCGTGCGGCTGTCCCGCCGCCTCGTGGGCCGCCACGGCCAGCACCGACCCGTCCGCCGCCAGCACGGCGCAGCCCACCGGCGGGTTTGGCGCGGTGGCGCCGACGAAGCGGTCGGCGGCGTCCAGCGCCAGCCGGAAGGCCGTCGCGATCTGGTCGGGGGAGGGGAAGGGCGCCGTCATCGGCCGCCTATAGATGACGGCATCGGCGGCTTTCCAAGCCAGCATCGCCGTTCGCGTCTCTTACATTTTAGACCCCGTCGGGAATGACGCTCGGGGCCTTTTGGCTTAACTGCGAAGCATGACCGACCGCTCGCCACCGCCGCGATGAAGGGGCCGCGCAACAGCGTCGAGCCGCACGGCGCCTGGTCGCCGGGGCTGCAGAAGGCGCGGCTGTACGAGCTGATCCTGCAGGACATCCTGCTGGGCGACCTCGCCCCCATGCAGGTGCTGGAGGAAAAGGCCCTGGCCGTCCGCTACGCCGGAGGCTTGGCCGGCGTGCGCGACGCGCTCGGACGGCTGGCGATCGAGGGCCTGGTCGTGCGCCGTCCCCGCGTCGGCACCATCGTCGCGCCGCTGGACGTGGCCGAGATCGAGCACGCCTTCCAGGTGCGGCTGATGCTGGAGGCCAAGACCGCTGGCCTGGCCGCCCGCAACCATCGACCAGCCGACCTGCCGGCCATCCTGGAAGCCTTCGACGGGGCCGAGGACGCCATCGCGGCCGGCGATTTCCGGGCCATGCTGGCCATGGACCTGGCCTTCCACCGCGCCGTGGCCTTCGCCACCCAGAACCCGACCCTGGCCCGCTTCGTCGTCAGCCTGCAGAACACCGCCACCCGCTTCTGGATCTGGCAGATGGAGAAGCAGGCGCCCGACGACCAGCTGATCGACGTCGTCCTGCACCGGCGGATGGCCGACGCCATAGCCGCCCGTGACGCCGTCCTGGCCGAGTCGATCTGCGCCCAACTGATCGGCCAGCCGCCCAGCGCGTCTGAACCCGAGGGGCGGTAACGGTTTTGCGACGCGCCGCGACCCGTGCTAACGCCGCGTCATGATCGAACAACATCCCTCCGGCGGGTACATCCTCGAAGAGCTCTTCGTTGGCATGACGGCCGAAAAGCTCGTGCCCGTCACCGAAGAGCGCATTCAGCTGTTCGCCGAGGCGTCGGACGACTTCAACCCCGTGCACGTGGACGAGGCCTTCGCCGCCAAGACCGCCTATCGCGGCCGCATCGCCCACGGCCTGCTGTCGGCGTCGTTCGGGTCGGCGGTGGTCGGCACCATCCTGCCGGGCGCGGGCGCGATCTATCTCAGCCAGACCCTGGCCTTCCACCGGCCCGTGCGCATCGGCGACGTCGTGACTGCCCGGATCACCGTTTCGGCCATCGACCAGGAAAGCGCGCGCGTGACCCTGACCTGCGCCGCCCTGGTCGGCGACGACGTCGTCATGGACGGCGAAGCCACCGTCCGCGTCCCGCGCCGCCGCCGTCCCGCCAAGGCCTAGAGGCCTCTAGGGGATAAACATCTCGCTGGTGTCCATGCGCACGGTGCGGACCGCGCGGCAGGCGTCTTCACCGGCGCGGTGGCTCTCGTGCATGAAGCTCACCAGCAGCGACCGCCGCCGCGCGCCCGAGCGGTTGAGGGTCGCGCCGTGCGGCAGGTCGGCGTCGAACACCAGGATGTCGCCCGCCTCGCCCGACAGCACCTGGGCATGGCTCTCGTCCAGCTGGCCGTCGTCGAGATGGCGCGACATCACCCGTGTCGCGCCGTTCTCGGGGCCATAGGGGTCGAGATAGACCATCGCCGAGACGGTCTTGAGGCCCGCGCCGTCGCGGTGCAGGGGCTGGTGGCCGTTGTCCTGCAGCGGTTCGCGGCCCTCGACCTGGCTGAGGAAGAACGGGCCGGCGATCATCCGCGCGACGGCGCCCAGCAGGGCCGGGACGCGGCAGGCCTTCTGCACCGTCGGGTCGAGATCGACGAGGGCGTGGCGCCAGCCAAAAGCGCGGGGCGCGCCCCATTGCTCCGGCGGTCCGACACCGGCGTCGAAGGCCGCGCGCATGGCCTCGCGCCAGGCCTCGGGCACGGCGCCGCGCAGCAACAGATAGCCCTGGTGGTCGAGAAGAGCGGCCAGGTCCGCGTCCAGCGGAGCGACCTTGGTGGGCGCCAGCAGATCGGTCATCACGCTCCTGCGAAACTCTGCCGCGAGAAGATCGCGCGCGGTCGGGCTGGAGCGTAGCCGTCCGAATTGCCATTTGAAGTGGAAATAGACACCGATCCGAAGATCGGGCGCGTCAGTCCACGCAGATGGTCGCCGTCGCGCGGCCGTTCTCGACCTTGGCGTAGCAGCCGAACTGCACGTTGGAGCGGCGGCATTGGCCGGTGACCGGCTCGTCTCGGCTTTCCAGATTGCCTTCCAGGACGCAGCCGCCCTGGCATTGCGAGCCGCTGGTGCAGGCCTTGCCGGCGTCGGCGTAGGGCACGACGCAGGTCGGCAGGCCGCGGCGGCCGACGGTCTCGATCTGGCCGCCCCGGGCCGAGCAGGCCTCGACGCTGTCGCCTTGGGCGACGGGCGTCGGGGTGGGAGCCGGAGCCGTCGGGGCGCAGGCGGTCAGGGAGAGCAGGAGGGCGGCGATCAGCGGCAGGCGCATGGCGTTCCTTTAGCGAAAGGCGCGTGGTCCTCGTCCTTCGACAGGCTCAGGATGAGGACCATTTCAGCGCCGAGGGTGAGTGAAAACCTCACCCTGAGCTTGTCGAAGGGCGAGGTTTTCACCTCACCCCATGAACGCCGGCAGCCAGGCTTCGTTCGTCTCGCGCAGCTTGGCCAGCGGGATCGAGAACAGGTCGGTCGAGGCGAAGGCCTCGCCGCCGGCCACGCCCGCGAGGTTGGCGTGCACGCCGGCTTCCTTGGCCGCTTCCAGCAGGGCGTCCGGATCGGGCGTCGCCACCAGGTAGCGGGCCTGGTCCTCGCCGAAGAGATACGGGTGGGCGTGGGCGTGGCTGGAGGCGTTCAGGGTGATCCCGACCTTGCTGGCCAGGGCGATGTCGGCCGCGGCGATCAGCAGGCCGCCGTCCGACAGGTCGTGCACGCCGGCCACCAGGCCCGAGCCGATCAGGCCGCGCACGAAGTCGCCGTTCTTGCGCTCGACGGCCAGGTCGACCGGCGGCGGGGCGCCGTCCTCGCGGCCCAGGATCTCGCGCAGATAGATCGAGGCGCCCAGTTCGCCGTGCGTCTCGCCGATCAGCACCAGGGTGTCGCCCTCGGCCACGTTGCCGAAGCCCGTGCGCAGGTCGAAGTCGGTCAGCAGGCCGACGGCGCCGACGGTCGGGGTCGGCGGAATGGCGACGCCGTTGGTCTCGTTGTAGAGGCTGACGTTGCCGCTCACGACCGGGAAGTCCAGCGCGCGGCAGGCCTCGGCCATGCCGTCGGTGGCGCGCACGATCTGGCCCATGGTCTCGGGCTTTTCGGGGCTGCCGAAGTTCAGGTTGTCGGTGATGGCGATAGGCAGCGAGCCGGCGGCCGTCAGGTTGCGCCAGGCTTCGGCGACGGCCTGCTTGCCACCCTCGTACGGGTCTGCCTGGACGTAGCGCGGGGTGCAGTCGCTGGTCACGGCGACGGCCTTGCCGGTGCCGTGGATGCGCACGATGCCGGCGTCGCAGCCGGTGGCGCTGTCTTCCAGGGTGTCGGCCATCACGTGACGGTCGTACTGCTCCCACAGCCAGCGCTTGGAGGCCATGTCGGGGCAGCCGATCACCTTCAGCACGGCCTCTTCCCAGTTCTCCGGGGCGGGCACGTGGCCGGGGTCGAGGCGGGCGTCGACCTTGGGCTCGGTCCACGGACGGTCATAGAGCGGCGCGTCGTCGAACAGCGGGGCCAGGGGCACGTCGCAGACGGTCTCGCCGTGATGCTTGAGCACCAGGCGGCCGGTGTCGGTGGTGTAGCCGATGACGGCGGCGTCCAGGCCCCACTTCTCGAAGATGGCGTGGCCGTCCTGCTCGCGGCCGGGCTTCAGGACCGCCAGCATGCGCTCCTGGCTTTCCGACAGCATCATCTCGTAGGCCGACATGCCGGTCTCGCGCTGCGGGACCATGTCCATGTTCAGCTCGATGCCGACGCCGCCCTTGCCGGCCATCTCGACCGACGAGGAGGTCAGGCCGGCCGCGCCCATGTCCTGGATGGCGGCGACGGCGCCGGTGGCCATCAGTTCGAGGGTGGCCTCGATCAGCAGCTTCTCGGCGAAGGGGTCGCCGACTTGGACGGTCGGGCGCTTCTCCTCGGAGTCTTCCGAGAACTCGGCCGACGACATGGTCGCGCCGTGAATGCCGTCGCGGCCGGTCTTGGAGCCGAAATAGACGACCGCCAGGCCAGCGCCCGGAGCGGCCGAGTAGAAGATGCTGTCGGACTTGGCCAGGCCCACGCACATGGCGTTGACCAGGATGTTGCCGTTGTAGCCCTTGTGGAAGTTGGTCTCGCCGGCGACGGTGGGCACGCCCACGCAGTTGCCATAGCCGGCGATGCCGGCGACCACGCCGTCCACGAGGCGCTTGGTCTTGGCGTGGCCCGGCTCGCCGAAGCGCAGGGCGTTCAGCAGGGCGATGGGGCGCGCGCCCATGGTGAAGACGTCGCGCATGATGCCGCCCACGCCCGTCGCCGCGCCCTGGTAGGGCTCGATGTAGGACGGGTGGTTGTGGCTCTCCATCTTGAAGATGATCGCGTCGCCGTCGTCGATGTCGATGACGCCGGCGTTCTCGCCCGGGCCGCAGATCACCCGCGGGCCGCTGATCGGGAACTTCTTCAGCTGGTTCTTCGACGACTTGTACGAGCAGTGCTCGGACCACATCACCGAAAACACCCCCAGCTCGACGAGGTTGGGCTCGCGGCCCAGGCGGTCGAGGACGACCGCGTACTCCTCGGGCTTCAGACCGAATTCGGCGGCCGTATCGGCCATGGACTTGGCGGGGGCGGTGGAGGGTGCGCTCATGGGCGCGCCTTCTAGCGCGGCTGGGGGGATTCCGCTATATTCTAGAAAGCTGAAGGTGGTTCTAGAATGGGCATCAGCATCAAGCGGGCCGAGACGGAGCAGCTTGCGCGTCAGGTGGCCGAGGCCACGGGCGTCAGCCTGACCGACGCGATCCACAATGCGCTGGCCGATACGCTGAAGGCGCTGGGGCGGGAGCCTCGGACGGAAACGGCCCGTCGCGCGGAAATTGAGGCCTGGTTGCGCGAGGTCGATGCACGGCCTCGGATCTCCGACAAGACGGCGGCGGAGATCGACGCCGAAATGTATGACGAGCAGGGCCTGCCCCGTTGATCGTCGTCGATACGTCGGCGTTGGCGGCCATCGTTCTGAAAGAACCCGAGCGCGAGACGTTTCTCTCGGTCCTGCTCGCCCAGCCGCGCAAGGCGATGTCCGCCGCCAGCGTGGTCGAGGCCGCCCACGTCTACGCCAAGGTCTTCGTGCCGGAGATTGTCTCGCACGAGCTCGACAGGGATTTGCAGATGCTCGGGATCGAGGTCGTCGATGTCGATCGGCCGCAAGCGCGTTTGGCGATCGAGGCGGCGATGACCTTCGGCAAGGGCCGTCATCCGGCGAGGTTGAACCTGGGCGATTGTTTTTCCTACGCCTTGGCCAAGTCGCTGGACGCGCCGTTGCTCTACAAAGGCGACGACTTCGCCCATACCGACATCCGCTCCGCGCTCTGACGCATGGCGCGAAAACTCAGTGAAAACATTAGCTAAGCAGGAACTAAGGCAGCTCCGCCGGAGGAACGCGGTGACTCCCCGGCCCGTTTTCTGTCTCGTGCGCAGCCAGCGCGCGGACCGAAGAGGAGTAAAGCCCATGGGCGAGCAAACCCGCAATCCGCAGCAACAGCAGCAGAACCCGCAGCGACAGGCCCCGGGCCAGCAGCAACAGCAGCGCCAGAATGAACCGGGCCGCAACCCGGGCGGCCAGGAAAACCAGCCGGATCGCGACCGCGAACGCTGAATGGACTGAGCGTTAGCAGCGCTCCATCGGAGGAAGGGCCGGCGTTCGCTCCGCCGGCCCTTTTCTCGTGAGCCTTCCGGGGTGAGCTTGAGCGTGGGGTGACGGCGTGCTCTACCGAAGGGCGCTGTCGGGGGTGTGATCTTGCGTAGGTTTGTTCCAGCCATTTCCGCCTTGGCGTTCGTCGCGGCGGCGTGCGGGCGTACGCCCGAGCAGGCGTCGGCGCCCGAGGCCAAGCCGGCGAGCCGGGCGGCTCCCGTCGCGCGCGCCGCCACGGCGGTCGGACCGGCCTATGTCGCCGACTATTCGGATTTCTTTTGCCATCGAAAGGGACGGGTCCCCGCCGCCGCCGAACCCGCCGATCCCGAAGCTTTCGCACGCGAGCACCAGGCTCGCGAGCAGGCCGCCGAAGCCCGGGCGATCGCCGCCACGGCCGGACGGGTCAGGCGCGAAGGCCTGGTGCTCACGGTCGGCAAGACGCGCTTCGAGACCAAACCCTTCGAGCAGCACGAGGCCCAGGGCGTCGACTACACCTATCTGGGGCGCATGCCGGGTGCGCCGTTCGACGTGGTGCGCGGCCTGCACTACGAATGGACGACCTGGAACGTGGTCGGCGACGATGGCCGCATCGTCGAGCTGTCGGGACCGCCGACGCCGTCGCCCGACGACCGCGCCTTCGTGTCCGCCGGCAATGACGACGCCGGCGTCGAGTTCGACGGCCTCCAGATCGCGCAGCAGCGCAACGGCGTGTTCGAGATCGTCGAGGTCGAGGCGCCAATGGCCTGCGATCCGCGCTGGACAGGCCCTGACGAGCTGAGCGTGAAGATCCTGCCCGGCGCGACGGGCGAGCAATATTGGAGCGCGTCCGAGGGACGTCTCGATCCGTCGGAGTGGAAAACCGTCCGGGTGGTGCGCGACGGCGCGGGCTGGAAGATCATTCCGCCCGCGGCGTGAAGCCTCAGTCCCTGAAGTCTCAGGCGCTCTGGAAAACGCTGCGGAACAGGATCGCGCCGTCTTCCGAGCCGAGGTCGGCGTCGAACGAGCGGTCGGGGTGGGGCATCAGGCCCAGGACGTTGCCGCCGGCGTTGACGATGCCGGCGATGTCGCGGGCCGAGCCGTTGGGGTTTTCCTTGTAGCGGAACACCACCTGGCCTTCGCCCTCGATCCGGTCGAGGGTTTCCTCGTCGGCGAAGAAGTTGCCCTCGCCGTTGCCGACGGTCATCACCGCGTCGCGCTGCTCGCCGAAGGCGGCGGTGAAGCGGGTCTGGCCGTTGACGATGTCGAGATCGACCGGCTTGCAGATGTATTTCAGCTTGGCGTTGCGCAGCAGGGCGCCGGGCAGCAGGCCGACTTCCGTCAGCACCTGGAAGCCGTTGCAGATGCCGACGACGGCCACGCCGCGGTTGGCGGCCGAGACGACCTCGCGCATCACCGGGCTCTGGGCGGCCATGGCCCCGCAGCGCAGATAGTCGCCGTAGGAGAAGCCGCCGGGCAGGACGATCAGGTCCAGGTCGTCCGGCAGGGCCGTCTCCTGGTGCCAGACCATCTCGACGCGAGCGCCGGTGGAGCGTTCGACGGCGACCTTGCAGTCACGATCGCAGTTGGAACCCGGGAAGACGACGACGGCGGCTTTCATGGCGCGGGCCTGTAGCACCGTTCGGATCGAATGTCAGGCGCCGGAAGGCCGAAACGTCACGCGCATTCGTCCAGCACCGGCTCGACGCCTTCGCCGGCCGGGGCGGGGAAGGGGTGGCGGAAGGTGAAGGCGGCGTGCGTCGGGCCGTGGGCGGCCAGCAGGGCCAGCTTCTCGACCGCCTCCTCGACGGTGGGGCGATGGCCGGCCGCAACCCACCACAGCGCCAGATGCGGCCCCTCCGCCGGCTCGAACCATTCGCGCCGCCGCCGCATGATCTCCACATGGGCCGAGCGGTAGACATAGGCCCCCAGCGAGGGGATGTCGGTCCAGGTCGACAGGTTGGGGATCACCAGCGGATCGCCGCCGACGGCCAGGTCGGTGGCGTTGTTGCCGTCGCCCTTCAGCCGCCAGACGAAACCCGGCGAGGCCTCGGCCAGCTGGTTGATGCGGTCGAGATTGTCGACGAAGTCCTTGATCGCCGGGTCGTCGATCGGCGCCCGCAGGCGGCCGATATTGACCTGGGCCAGTTCGAAGGCGGCCATGACGTCCTCCCGTCTTGTTCCAAGCGCAGGTAGGAAGCCGTGGCCGCCGCCGGAAGGGCTCAGCTTCCCAGCAGCCTGCGCAACTGGCCCTCCGCCCGGTCGGGCGGCGACTGGTAGGCGATCGGCTCGACGAAGCCGCCCTTGGCGTCGAACAGGTAGATCGCCGAGGAATGGTCGATCGTGTACTCGCCGCCCTCCTGCGGGACCTTCTTGTAGTAGACGCGATAGGCCTTGGCGGTCTTGGCGATCTCGTCGGGCGTTCCGGTGAAGCCCTGGATGCGGTGGTCGAAGTTCGACAGGTAGAGCTTCAGCTGGGCGGGCGTGTCGCGCTCGGGATCGACCGAGACGAACACCACGTTCAGCTTGTCGGCGTCGGGACCCAGGGCTTTCAGCCAGGCGGTCATGTCGGCCATGGTCGTCGGGCACACCTCGGGGCAGTAGGTGAAGCCGAAGAAGATCGCCGTCGGCTTGCCCAGCAGGCTCTTCTCGGTGACCGGCTTGCCGTTCGTGTCCACGAGGTTGAACGGCCCGCCGATCTGGATCGTCGAGCGCGGAGCCTGCGCCGGTTCCTTCTGGCCGCAGCCGGCCAGGGGCAGGGCGCTGGCGGCGACGAGGCCTAGGGTGAGGCCTAGGGTCAGGGCGAGCGCGCGCATCAGCGGTTCCCCACGGCGCGGACCTGGGCCTGAACCGTCACCGGCGGCGCCTTGGCGAACTTCAGGGTCAGGGGAACCTTGGCGCCGGCCGTCAGGGCGATCTTCGGGCCGATGACCATCAGGTGCTCGGCGCCGGGCTTCAGGGCCACGGCCTTGCCGGCGGGCAGGGCGAGTCCGTCGGCCAGCTTGCGCATGCGCATGACGCCGCCGTCCATCGACATGGTGTGGATCTCGCCGCGCTTGGCGGCGGGGGTCTCCACCGCGACCAGGCGATCGTCGGCGCTGGCGGTCAGGGTCACGTAGCAGCCGCCGGCCATGGCCCCGGCCGGAGCCGCGCGGCACCAGGCGTCGGCGACGGTCACTTTCGGAGCGGGCGGCGCGGCCAGCGCCGGGCTCGCCAGCACGGCGAAGGCGAGGGGAAGAAGAGCGAAGGCTTTCATCGGTCAGGCTCCGAGGCGCGGCGCGGGGGACAGCCGCCGCAGGACGAGGTCGAGGATCAGCGCCGCCGCCAGCGTGGCGCCGACGAGCGGGTAGAGAACGGCCAGCGGCAGCACGACCGCCAGAAGGCCCAAATAGGCGCCGCGACGGGCCGGCGGAACGGGGGCGGCCAAGCGACCCTTGGGCCGCCGCTTCCACCACATCACCACGGCCGATACGCCGAGCAGCCAGACGGCGACGCAGCCGGCCAGCATGACCAGTTTGTTGGCGAGGCCGAACTCCTGGCCCTGGTGCACGGCGATGCCCCATTCGATGGCCTTGGCCGCCGGTCCGAAGTCGCGGTAGCCGAGGTCGGCCAGCACCTGGCCGTCGCCGCCGTCGAGATAGACGGCGCGGGTCGCCTCCACCTTGTCGGGCATGTAGGCGGCGGTCCAGGTTCCGCCGTGGCCCTTGGGCAGGGTCAGGGTGAAGCCGCCGGTCAGACCTGCCGCGCGGGCCTTGGCCACGATCGCATCGACGTCGAGGCTGGCGTGATGGGCGATGGAAACAGGCGCGGCGTGGGTCTGCAGCGCCCAGGGGACGCCTTCAGCAGGCGCGCTTGGAGCGGGCGCGCCGGCGTGGTGGCCCTCGGCCACCGGCGGCTTGGGACGACCCCAGCCGGCCTGTGTGGTGATCTGGCGGACCTCCTTGCCCCAGAAGGCCGACCACGGCATGCCGGTGGCGGCCAGGAACACGATCACCAGCCCCGCGAAGGCGCCGGTCACCGCGTGCAGGTCGCGCCAGAACAGGCGCTTGGCGGGCTGGCTGCGCACCGTCACCACCCCGCCGCCCTGGCCGCGCGGCCACCACAGGAAGACCCCGGTGGCGACCAGCACGATGGCCCAGCCGGCGACGACCTCGACCAGCAGGTTCGCCACCGGTCCGGCGATGTCTAGGCTGTGCAGCCGCTTGACCAGGCCCATCAGGCCGCCGGGCGCGGTGACGCCCAGGGCCTGGCCGGTGTGTGGATCGACATAGGCCGTGCGGGGGCCTTCGTCGGTGTCGACCTCCAGCTGGACCGAGCGATCGCCCCGCGCCGGCACGACCAGCCGCCGGACCTTGCCGCCCGAGGTCAGTTCGGCGTTGGCGATCCAGGTCGCGACCGGCGTCGTCGCGGGGCCGTCGGCGACCACCACCAGCGGCCGGTGGACGACCGCCGTCAGCTCGTCCTTGAAGAGGTACAGCCCGCCGGTCAGGGCCAGCAGCATCAGCACCGGCAGCACCAGCAGGCCGGCGTAGAAGTGCCAGCGCCAGAAGGCGCGGTAGACCTCGCCGGCTGGGGTTGGTTCGATCGTGGCCATGCTCAGAACGCCACCGTCACGCCGCCATAGACCGAGCGGCCGTCGCCGGGCCACAGCACGGCGCTTGAGGCGGTCCACACCGTGGCGGCCTGGGTGTTGGAGACATAGGCCTTGTCGGTCAGGTTCCGGGCGTCGAGGAACAGCGAGACCTTGTCGGTCGCCTTCCAGCCGGCGTTGAGGTTGAGGATCGCGTAGGCCGGGGCGGCCTTGGTGTTCTTGTAGTCGATCCACTGGTCGCTGGCCGACCACTCGACCGACGGGGCCACGAACCAGCCGCCGCGACCGTCGTAGCGCACCTCGGCGCGATAGAAGTGTTCAGGCACGATCGGCAGGCGGTTGTCGCCGTACTGGGCGTCGCCGTCGAAGCGGAAGTCCGACCAGGTCCAGGTCTGGCGGATGCGCCAGCGCGGGGCCACGGCCCAGTCGAGCGCCGCCTCGATGCCCTGGTGGATGGTCTTGTCGGCGTTGAAGGTGGTGGCCGGAATGGTGCTGCTGACCGTGTACTGCAGCATCTCGTGCTTCAGGTTCGCGCGATAGAAGGTCAGGTCGTAGGTCAGCGGGCCGCGATGGCCGCGCGTCCCGACCTCGCCGGTCCAGGCTTCCTGCGGCTGCACCGGGGTGAAGCCCGCGTTGGTCGGGCTCATCGCGCTGAAGTTCGGCGGCTCGACCGAGCGGGTGACGTTGGCGAACACCTGGTCGCCCGCCGAATTCTGCCACAGCAGGCCGACGCGCGGCGAGAACCAGTCATAGGTCTTGTCGGCCGTCAGGTTGAAGGTCGTCGAGACGCCCTGCACGGCGAAGCTGACATAGTCGCGCTCGGCCCGGCCCCAGCTGGCGCCGCCGACCACGGCCAACTGCTCGGTCACGAACAGGCGGCCCTCGCCGAACAGGTCCATGGCCTTGGCGTTCTGCTGGGTGCGCGAGGTCGGCGTCCCGCGAGCCCCGCGATTGTTGACGTAGAAGTTGGAGTCCATGTCGCCCAGGCGCCACCAGGCGCCGAAGAAGGCGTCGGCGCGCAGGCCGCCCAGCTGGCCGTCCCAGTCGAAGCGGCCGAAGGCGCCGTAGTTGCGGCTCTGCTGGTCGATGACCTGGAAGATCGGGTGGTCGAGGTCCTTCCACACCGCATAGACCGCGCCCTCGAACACCAGCTGCTCGTTCAGCCGCCAGCTGGTGCGCAGTGAGCCGCGCAGGCCGCGCTGGTTGCGGCCCTGGTCGGCGGCGGCGCTGGCGGCGGCGGGCTGCCGCGGATTGGCCTGGAACTGGGCCAGGGTCAGGGCCCCGGGGATCTCCTGGTTGACGTTCGAGCCGTTGAGGATGAACCGCACCTCGCGGTCCTCGCCGAACGATCGCCCGACGTTCAGGCTGCCGAACTGGATGTTCTGCTGGCTCTGCGAGCGCCAGCCCTGGGCGGTCTGGTTGGTGGCGGCGGCGTAGACGTCCCAGTCGCCGGACTGGCGGGCCAGGGCGACGTGCTCGCGGATCAGGCCGTAGGAGCCGCCGTCGACGCGGAGCTGGGCGCCGTAGCCGGCGTCCTTGCCGGTGGGGGTGACCATGTTGATCGCCCCGCCCAGCAGGGCCCCGCCGAAGCGCAGGGCGTTGCCGCCGCGATAGACCTCGGCGTAGCGGGTGTTGAGCGGGTCGGCGACCTGACTGTCGCCATAGCCGTCGGCCTCGTTCAGCGGCACGCCGTCCTGGGCCAGCAGCAGGCCGCGGTTGTGGCTGGCGTTGCCGATCCCCGAACCGCGGATCGAGATGCGGATGTCGCCGCCCCACTTGCGCTGGGCGTAGACCCCGGGGGCGTCGCGCAGCACGTCGTCCAGGGCCAGCGACTGGCGGGAAGCGAAGGACTCCTGGGAGATCACCGACACCGCGCCCGGCGTTTCCGACAGGCGCCGGCGGGCGGCGGCGACCACGGCCGGCTCCTCGGGATTGGGACGGGCGGTGACGATGACCGACGAGACGTCGGTGTCCGAGTCGGCTGGAACTGGAGCGGCGTCGGCGGCGAAGGCGGCGGGCGCGACGGCGAGCATGGCGACAGACGCCAGCAGGAGAGACTTCATGGTGGCTTGTTCGTCCTTCGGCCGCGCACGGCGGCCGTGATGATCTGCGCGCGTCGCAAAGGACGCGCGGGCGCTAGCCGACCGAGGGCGGCCGGATCAGATCAGCAGGGACGGAGGGCCGGTGGCCGGCGGAGGCGGGGCGGCGAGACCCCGGCCGGGAACGACGGTGCGGGCGAGCGCCGAGGGCGCTGCGGTTTCGGTGGCGACCAGCGTCTCGGCCGCCAGGGCGATCTCGACCGGCGGCGCGGCCGGGCCCTGGGCCGCGAACGGGCAGGGGCCGTCGTGATGCTGCTGCTTGCCGTCGTCCTGGTCGTGCCGCTGGTCGCTCTGGTGGGTGTCCAGCAGCTCGCCGGGCGAGACGGTCTTGGCCCCGCCGGCGGTGCAGAGCACCAGGGCGAAGGGCAGGCCGTTGCGGGGCTCGGCGCCCGGCATGAAGCCCGCCGGGATCAGCACCTTGAGCACGATCGCCAGCACCGCGAGCGCCATGAAGGCGTCGCGCGCAAGCCATCTCGCAAGGGTGTTCGGGCGGGTCACGCCGCAGTCATAGCTGAAACATCCTGGGTTGTCCCCCCAAGGGGGCTATGCGGAACGTCAGCGCGTGACCAGGTCGGCGACGATCGGGAAGTGGTCCGAGATCACCTTTCCCGAAGCGGTGTCGGTCAGGGTGGCGAAGCTGCGCAACGCCAGCCGGCGATCGGCGAAGACAAAGTCGATCGGCGACGCGGGCGGCGGGCTGGGGGAGAAGTCGTTGAACGTGCCTTCGGGTCCCGAAACCGCCGGGCTGGCGGCGCGGGCGTCGACATAGGGGGCGTCGGGCGCGGTCAGCAGCCGGTGCGGCGCCTCGGCCGGGCCGCTGTTGAAGTCGCCCAGGGTCACCAGCATCGCCCCCGGCCAGGCCGGCAGGTCGCGGATCTGGGCCGCGCAGCGCTCGCGGGAGACCGCGCCGCGGTGGTCGAGATGGGCGTTGCGGATGTCCAGCAGCGCGCCGCTCGCGCGGTCGCGCAGCACCAGGCGGGTGAAGGTGCGCGGCAGGGCGGCGTCATAGGCCTTGCCCGGAACGTCCGGCGTCGGCGAGCACCACTGGGTCTGGGCCGAGACCTTCTCGAAGCGGTCGACGCGCCAGAACACCGTCGTGCTCTCGCCCGCCGTCGCCCCGTCGTCGCGGCCGACGCCGTAGTGGTCGTAGCCGGGCAGGGCGCGCGCCAGGTCGTCGACCATCGGCAGCAGGGCCTCCTGCACGCCCAGCACGTCGGGTGCGACGCGGCGGATCTGCTCGCCCATCGGCCCGCGCCGGGCGCGCCAGTCGGGAACGTCGTCGGGATTGTCGTAGCGGATGTTGTAGCTCATCACCCGCAGCTCGCCCGCCTGGACGGCGGCGGGCAGCAGGGCCAGCAGCAAGGCGGCGATGGGCAGCATGCGCATCAGGCCACCACCACGGTCGAGCCGGCGAACATCGCCGCATAGGCTTCGTCGAGCGCCTGGTCGGTGACCAGGATGTCGACGTCGTCGGCGGTGGCGGTGCGGATCAGGCCCAGGCGTCCGAACTTGGTGTGGTCGGCGGCCAGCAGCACCCGGTCGGCGCAGCCATAGGCGATGCGGCTCATGGCGGCCTCGCGGGCGTGGCGGTCCATCAGGCCGTGGTCGGCGTGGATGGCGCTGACGGTCAGAATGGCCAGGTGCGGGGTGAACTGGGCCAGATAGGCCTGGGCTGCGTGGTCGGAGAAGGCCTTGTAGTCGTAGTCCAGCTCGCCGCCGGCCAGGAACAGGGTGTTGCCGTTGCGGCCGCCCAGGGTCTGGGCCACGGTCAGCGAGTTGGTGATCACCGTCAGGTCGCGGCGCACGCCGGCCAGCACCCTGGCCACGAAGCAGGCGGTGGTGCCGGCGTCGATGAAGATGGTGTCGCCGTCGCCGACGAAGCGGGCGGCCGCCTCGGCGATGCGGGTCTTTTCGGCGACGTTCTCCTGCAGGCGGCGGTCGAAGGGGCCCTCGGCCGTGGCGGCGGCCAGGCGAACCGAGCCGTGGGTCCAGAGCACCGAGCCCTGGGCCTCGAGCACCCGCAGCTCGCGGCGGATGGTCTCCTCGGAGACCTCCAGTTCGTGGGCGATCTGGGCCAGGGCCCGGCTTTCGCCCGGACGCAGCCGGCTCAGGATCTCGCGCTGGCGGTCTTCGCGTTTCAAGCCCGGCTTCCTTCGATGCGATGGCTGAGAGGGATTATGTTGGGTTCGTGGAAGTTGTGCGAGATAAATGTGAGATTGATGTGTCTGAACTTTGCATTTTGTGAATTTTCCGCAGAATTGTCACAGAATCTTGTTGCGCCCTCCGTACTAGGCCCCCCGTCGCCCGATGCGACGTCGAGAGGGGCCTCATGCAACGTTTCAACCTTTCGCGCCTTGCCGCGCCGCACCGCTTCAAGCGCGTCCTGCTGGCCAGCGCCGTCCTGGGCGCGGCCGTGGCCGCCGGCGCCCAGGCGCAAGCCGCCGAGACCGCCGCCGCCGATCCCACCGAGATCGACTCGGTGGTCATCGTCGCCAACCGCAACGACGCCGCCCAGGCGCAACTGAAGTCCGCGACCGCGGTCTCGATGCTGTCGGCCGAAGACCTGGAGCACACGGCGGTGCACAACGTGGCCGAGGCCCTGGGCATGATGCCCAGCGTCAACGTCATGAACACCGGCTCGTCGTTCTTCGGCGGCATCGACGGCGCCTCGCGCGGCGAGGGCATGTTCGTCTCGATCCGCGGCCTGAACGCCGAGTTCAACGTCAACATGATCAACGGCGTCACCGTGGCCCAGGGCATGCCCTACAGCCGCCAGGTGCAGCTGAGCTTGCTGCCGCCGTCGGGCCTGCACACCATCGTGCTGAACAAGACCTCGACCGCCGACATGGACGGCGACGCCATCGGCGGCACGGTCGACTTCCGCACGCCCTCGGCCTTCGACTTCCGCGACGACTTCAACGGCTCGATCACCGCCTCGGGGCGCGTCGAGAGCCGGGCCCGCGACTATGGCGACGAAGGCTTGGGCGGCGGCCTGTCGGCCGAGTGGGCCCACCGGTTCGGCCCCGAACAGAGCTTCGGCGTCTACGCCAGCGCCTTCTACGACAAGCGCAGCTACGCCAACAGCGAGATGGCCGGCGTCATGGCCGCCACCAACGACGGCGGCTGGGGCTATCTGGTCAAGGACGCGGCCGGCAACAGCTATCCGGGCCTGGATCCCGAGAAGAACATCACCCAGACCGGCCTGAACGTCGGCGTCTCCAACGGCTACACCGAACGCTGGGGCGGCAACTTCACGCTGGAATGGCGTCCGGACGACACGCTGAAGGCCTATCTGCGCAGCTCCTACGCCTTCGCCAAGACCGAGCAGAACTCCACGCTCAGCCAGTTCGTCAGCGCCAGCAAGAGCTACAAGGAAACCGTCGCCGGCAGCGGCCGCTACAATCTCAGCGTCGACGCGATCTCGACCCGCGTCTGGTACGAGACTAACCCCGAAGAGGCCGACCTCGGCACGGTGCAGCTGGGCTTCGACAAGACCCTGGGCGCCTGGACCCTGTCGCCGCAGGTCTTCTACAGCGAGGGCGACAACGACCGCCCCGACCACATCGAGGCCTCGGTCCGCATCAACCAGAGCGACCGCTACAACAGCGGCTCCAATCTGGCCTATGGCGGCCTGTCGATGGGCTATTCCGACAACCTGCCCCAGCCGCTGTTCACCCAGGCCATCTACGACACCCTGAACAACGCCAACACCGCGCTGCTGGCGCGTCGCGCCGGCCAGCTGACCGAGCAGTACAGCGGCCAGGAGAAGTACGGCTTCAAGTTCGACGCCAAGCGGGTGTTCGAGGGCGGCGCGCTGCAGTGGATCAAGCTGGGCGGCAAGTACGTCGACAGCCACCGCCGGGTGACCAACCGCGACTGGACCAACGACCACTTCGCCAACCTGCTGGGCCAGGCCGGCGTCACCTGGGCGAGCCTGGGCATCGCCACCGGCTATTACGACCAGGTGTTCCCGGGCGAGTACACCTGGCGCGTGCCGAAGGTGAACCACCAGGCGCTGGTCGACTACTTCTACAAGTACAAGACGGCCGCCAGCTTCGACACCTGCGGGTCGAACTTCGTCAACAACATGAACTGCAACACCCAGAAGGGCGACGAGGCGGTGGCCTCGGTCTACGCCATGGCCAACTACCGCTTCGGCGACGTCGAGGTGGTTCCGGGCCTGCGCTACGAGCACACCAAGATCGACAACACCTACTGGGTGATCCCGACCACCAGCGCCGGCGAGCAGACCGGCTCGTGGGGCTTCAACAGCACCGAGTACAACGAGGTGCTGCCCAGCGTGTTCGTCACCTGGCGCCCCAGCGACGCGAGCGTCTATCGCGGCTCGGTCTGGACCTCCTACACCCGTCCGGCCTTCGTCCAGCTGGCCGGCGGCGAGCGCCGCCAGGTCGGCGACGACGGCAACGTCACGATCTCCCGCGGCAATCCCGACCTGAAGCCGATCCGCGCCATCAACCTCGACCTCTCGGGGGAATGGAGCAGCGGCAAGGGCGGCTACGCCATGGTCGGAGCCTTCTACAAGCGCCTGTCGGACTACATGTACGACAACGGTTCCAGCTCGGTGAACTCCGACACCTACACCGAGGGCAAGACCACCATCAGCCAGCCGACCAACGGCGGCGACGGCGACGTCTACGGCCTGGAACTCCAACTGCGCCAGAAGTTCACCGAACTGCCGGGCCTGCTCAGCGGCCTGGGCGCGGGCGTTAACGTCACCCGCCAGTGGACCAGCGTCGACCTGGGCGACGGCATCGACAACCGCATCCAGAACGCCCCCGACTGGCTGGCCGACGCCCAACTGTTCTACCAGCGCGGCGGCCTGAGCGTGGACCTGATCTACCACTACACCGGCGCGTACCTCGCCTCGTACGACGTGCTCGACCAGGCCGGCCAGTGGGACAACCTGTGGGTCCGTCCGCTGCGCAGCGTCGACCTGCACGTCGGCTACGCCTTCGATAACGGCTTCAAGGTCGACCTGTCGGTGGCCAACCTGCTGAAGGACTACAGCTACTGGTCGCACATCGGCGAGCACAGCCTGGCCCTGTCGGACGTGGTCGACTCCGGTCGCACGACCCTGCTGACCTTCAAGAAGACCTTCTAGGCGACAAGACCTTCCAGGCGTCGCCGTTCCCCAGACGCCTGGAACCAGGCCCGCCGGACGCCTCCCGTCCGGCGGGCCGATCTCCAAAGCCCCGCAAAGGCCGACCCGCCGTCGCGGCGGCGTCATCGAAACATGAAAGATAGTCCGCTCGCGGACTCGACGAGGTGGTTCCCATGGCTCTTTCCCGCAGGCTCTTCCTCGGCGCGGCCGCCACCAGCCTGGCCTTCTCCGGCTTTTCCGCGCGCGCCCAGGACGAGGCGCCGGAACTGGAGACCTATCTCAACCAGGTCGAGGGCTACGGCCCGCTGATCCCCGATCCCAAGGGCATGCTCGACCTGCCCAAGGGCTTCCGCTACCGCGTCATCGCCCAGGTCGGCGAGACCATGAGCGACGGCCTGCTGGTGCCGGGCAAGGGCGACGGCATGGGCTGCTTCGGCGTCGACGCCGACCGGGTGCTGCTGGTGCGCAATCACGAGCTTTCGGTCACCGACCACGACTACGGCCCCTACGGCCTGGGCATGCGCTATGTCGACAAGGTGGACCGTTCGAAGGTCTGGGACTTCCACAACGGCGACCTGCCGCTGGCCGGCGGCACGACCACCCAGCTCTACAATCTGCGGACCGGCCAGACCGAGCGCCAGCACCTGAGTCTGGCCGGCACGATCATCAACTGCTGCGGCGGCGTCACGCCCTGGGGCTCGTGGCTGAGCTGCGAGGAGACGACGCTCGACGCCGGCCTCGAGGTTGGCAAGAGCCACGGCTACGTCTTCGAGGTGCCCAGCGCCCATCTCGGCCTGGTCGAGCCGGTGGCCCTGACCGCCATGGGCCGCTTCCAGCACGAGGCCGCCTGCATCGATCCGCGCACCGGCGTGGTCTACATGACCGAGGACGTGGCCGACGGCCTGTTCTACCGCTTCCTGCCCAACGACCGCAGGAACCTGGCGGCCGGCGGGCGCCTGCAGGCCCTGGGCCTCGTGGAAGCCCCCGAAGGCGGCGACACCCGCAACCAGGTCGAGAAATCGTTCGCGCCGCGCAGCTGGAAGACCGTGCGCTGGATCGACCTCGACGGCGTCGACAACCCGCACGACGACATCCGCCGCCGCGGGCACAAGGCCGGCGCGGCGATCTTCTGCCGGGGCGAGGGGCTCTATTTCGGCCACGGCGAGCTCTATTTCGCCTGCACCTCGGGCGGGCCGATCGGGGCGGGCCAGCTGTTCCGCTACGTGCCCAGCGCCCTAGAGGGCCAGGCGGGCGAGGCCGACCAGCCGGGCCGCCTGCAGCTCTTCGTGGAAAGCGGCAACGGCCGCGTGCTCGACTACGCCGACAACCTGGTGGTCGCCCCGTGGGGCCACGTCATCGTCTGCGAAGACCGCTATTCGGAGACCCTGCGCAACCACCTGCGCGGCGTGACCCCCGAGGGCAAGGTCTACACGCTGGGCCGCAACGTCTTCCCGGGCAATTCCGAGCTGGCCGGCGCCTGCTTCTCGCCCGACGGGACCACGCTGTTCGTCAACATCCAGAACCCGGGGATCACCGTGGCGATCTCGGGGCCGTGGGCCTCGGCGAAGGTGTAGGGCGGGTCGGCATTCACCGGCCTGTGCTCATTTTCCACCGAGCATCCCCGCGAAGGCGGGGACCCAAGCCGAGTCCGCGGGTGATCCACGGCCGGGCCTCTTCCTGACAGTCAGCTTGGATCCCCGCCTTCGCGGGGATGCTCGGATTTGAAGATCGCGAACGGCTGAATGTCGATCGGTCTTGGAGACAAGAAAAAGGGCGGCTGGATCAGCCGCCCTTTTTCCAAAAGCGTCCGCCTCAGGCTGAGCCTCAGGCGATGTCGATGCGGTAGCTTTCGATGACCGTGTTGGCCAGCAGCTTCTCGCACATGGCCTTGACCTCGGTCTTGGCGGCCTCGGCGTCGGTCGCATCGAGGTCGAACTCGATGACGCGGCCGACGCGGGCGTCCTTCACCGACGGCCAGCCCAGGCCATGCAAGGCGTTCTCGACGGCCTTGCCCTGGACGTCGAGAACGCCGGGCTTCAGGAACACGTGGACAGTGGCTTTCAACGCAAAATCTCCCCAGCGGCGCCCGGCGCCGCGACGCCTCCCGTCAGGGAGGCGTCCTGACTGACTTAGTGCACGCCGCCTTGGATGACGGTGGGCATTTCCTTCATGATGCCGAGGCGGCGGGCCACTTCGGTATAGCTCTCGATGACGTTGCCGAGGTCGCGACGGAAGCGGTCCTTGTCCAGCTTCTCGTTGGTGGCGGCGTCCCACAGGCGGCAGCTGTCGGGGCTGATCTCGTCGGCCAGGATGATCCGCGAGAAGTCGCCCTCGTAGATGCGGCCGAACTCGATCTTGAAGTCCACCAGCGTGATGCCGACGCCGCTGAACAGGCCCGACAGATAGTCGTTCACCCGCAGGGCCATGGCCATCATGTCGTCGATCTCCTGGGTGGCGGCCCAGTTGAACGCGGTGATGTGCTCTTCCGACACCATCGGGTCGTTGAGCTTGTCTTCCTTGTAGTAGAACTCGATGATCGAGCGCGGCAGCGGCTGGCCCTCGGTCAGGCCCAGGCGCGTGGCGATCGAGCCGGCGGCGATGTTGCGCACGACGACTTCCAGCGGAACGATCTCGACTTCCTTGATCAGCTGCTCGCGCAGGTTCAGGCGGCGGATGAAGTGGTTCTGCACGCCGATCGCGTTCAGGCGAGTCATGATGTACTCGCTGATGCGGTTGTTGATGACGCCCTTGCCTTCCAGCTGGGCCTTCTTCTCGCCGTTGAAGGCGGTGGCGTCGTCCTTGAAGTACTGGATCAGCGTGCCGGGCTCGGGGCCCTCGTACAGGATCTTGGCCTTGCCTTCGTAGATCTTCTTGCGACGGGTCATGGCTCTCGTCGAGGCCCTTCCTGCGAATAAGCGCGCCGCCCTAGCCCGGTAAGGACTCCTGGAGAAACGAAAAGCGCGCGCGGCGGATAGCTGCGCGCGGCGTTCGACTCAAGGCCGCTCACTGAAAAATGTCTGTTGGAACCTACTCGAACGCGGCCTTTGGCGCAAACGTGGCCTGCCATCGTGGTAAACCTTCGCCCTGCGGCGACGCGGGCGATTGCCCCCCGCCTCGCCACGGGATATGGAGCCGCCACAAGAACCACTTCGCCTCGCGGACACCCTATGTTCGCACGGGACGAAACCGATCTACTCTCTTACACTGGATCGCCGCTCTACCGCCCTGGGTTGCAACCCATCGGCGGAGGCGTTTCGGAAAACTTGGGGCTTTCATGACGACCTTCGACGACCGCGAGCAGGCTTTCGAACGCAAGTTCGCGAACGACCAGGAGCTGGAGTTCAAGGCCACCGCCCGCCGCAACCGCCTGGTCGGCGAATGGGCCGCCGGCCTGATGGGCCTCGCCACGGTCGAGGAATACGCCCGCGCCGTGGTGAAGTCCGACTTCGAACAGCCGGGCGACGACGACGTGGTCCGCAAGGTCTTCGAAGACCTGAAGGGCTCGGGCGTGGCCGTGTCCGAAGGCGAAGTCCGCATGAAGATGGCCGAGCTGCTGGCCTTCGCCCGCGAGCAAATCCGCTCGGGCGAATAAGCCGCGCCGTCTGCCGGGGCGAAAAACCCGGGGCGAGCAAAAACGAAGAGGCCCGGCCCGGTTCGCACCGGCCGGGCCTTTTCTTTTGCGCTATCGCCGTTCTGTGAAAATGAACACCTTAAAGTTGTCGAAAATCTGAAATCGTCCTCAGGCTTTATCGGGCAGTGAATTCGCCCGTCAGGCGCATCGTCGAAAGACGGGGCGGCGACCAAGCGACCGTCCCGCTAACCCGGAGGACGACACATGGCTGACGACGTCGGCAACCTGCACTCCCAAACCACCGAAATCAGCCCGGTCGGGCTTTACCTGGTCAAGCTCGTGGTCGGTAACGTCGGCACGCCCGGCGCCCCGATCGTCAGCCTGGCCCTGACCGTCGACGCGCCCTCGGGCCATGTCAGCGGTATCGCCGAGATCAACCAGGCGATCATCGGCGGCCAGCACCGCTTCCCGGTGCAGGGCAACATCTATCACACCGGCTTCGGCCAGGATCAGCTGCTGGTCGCGCTGCACGGCCAGTTCGTGGCTAGCGTGCCGCCGCCCGCCATCGGCGCGTTCCTGGTGCAGTTCCGCGCCGGCCTCGTGGTCGACAAGAGCTGGAACGGCCACGGCGGCTTCGACTACCTCAACACCCACGTCGACAACGTGCCGGTGAAGAACGTCGGCTGAGGTCGGCGATGAGACGAGGCCCGGTCCGGCGCTGCGCCGGCCGGGCCTTTTCTGTTCGTGGACCGGGGGTGTGCGAAATCGCACGGCGCACCCGGCGATGCGGCCATAGGTTCGCGGCCGAACGTCGGGGCGGGGCAGGGGCCGCCGCACGCGTTCGGGGAAAACGACATGGCGGACGACGTCGAGGTGTGCGGAGAAACGGCGGTCGCGGTCCAGCTGATCGTCGGACGGGTGGGCATGCCCGGCGCGCCGATCCTGCGGCTGGAACTGCAGATCGACGGCGCCAGCGTCAACGGCGTGGCCGAGATCAATCAGGCGGTGATCGGCGGCCGGCATCGGTTCGAGGTGTCGGGCCAGGTCGGCCCGGCCGAGCAGGGCCGGCAGATCCCGCTGAGCGGCCAGTTCACGCCCGCCGGCCAGCCGCCGGCCGACTTCACCGCCGTTCTGTCGGTGGGCGACGACTGGAGCGGCGCGGGCCGGTTCGACTACCTCCAGACCCACGTCCAGAACGTTCCCGTGAAGGCCGAAGGGTAGGGACGCCAGCTCCTCCCCCGTTTCACGGGGGAGGAGCTTCATCCTGGAGCCACGCCCTCAGGCCCAGCCAGGCCTCGCGCTTGGCCTCGAACCCCATCGCCGCATAGGCCGGACTGGACGAGGGCAGAGGGACCAGGGCCAGGCCCGATCCGGCCATTAAACGCTCCCCCGCCTTGGCCGCCGTCCCGCCGTTGAAGGCCACGGCCCGCAGGCGGGGCAGGCTGGCCACCAGGCCCAGCAGGTCGTTGTTCGCCGCGTCCTTGATCGCGGCGTCCAGGCTGCCGGGGCGTACGGCTTCGGCATGGACGTCCCAAAGGCCCACGCCCGCCGCCAGCAGGGCCGCGAGGCGCTCGTCATAGGGCAGGGAAGCGAGGTCGCGGTCGATCGCCGCGCCGATCAGCCGCCAGAAGCCGTTGCGGGGATGGCCGTAGTATTGCGCCGCCGCCAGCGAGGCGTCGCCGGGCAGGCTGCCCAGCACCAGCAGGCGCACATCGGGATCGACGACCGGCGGAAAGCCGCGCTTGCGTTCGCCAGGGGAGGGCGCTTGCGTCATCCCGCTCGCGGTGCGCCCGACGGCGGGCTGTCCTTCAGCCAGCCGGTCACCATCAGCCGCGGCGCGCCGGCATAGGGCGCGACGGGGGCCACCGAATGCTGGCGGGGCACCTTGAAGATGGTCATCACGTTGAAGGCCGGGGCGAAGCCGCGCTCGATGTCGCCCTCGGCGTCGTGGAACAGCAGCTGGCCGCCCCAGTCGCTGCGCCATTCGCGGGTCAGGCTGATGGTGTAGGCCGCCCGCCGGTCACCCTCGCCGGTGTCGTCGTGACGGGTGAGAAAGTCGCCCGGCCGGTAGAGCGTGGCTTGGGCGTCGAGCTTGGTGATCCCGCTCTCGCCGATCACCGCCGCCCCGAAGGTGATCATCTCGGGGCTGTTGAGGAAGTCGGTCAGGTCGTGGATCGGGTGACCCTTGTCGCGCCCGTTCAGATAGGCGCTGATCATCGGATAGCCGAGATAGACATAGGCAAAGCCGTTGCGGGCCCGCAGGGTGGCGGCCTTCAGCTTCTCGCCGACCCCGGCCGCGCCCAGCCTCTGGATCGTCGCCCGGTCCAGCACCTCGGCCTTGCCGGTCTCGGTGGAGCAGATGACGTCCCAGTTCATGCCCTGTTCGAGCATGCGCGCCAGGACGTCGGCCGTGGCCGGCTCGAAGATCCCCGGGATCCGCACCACGCCGTCGCGAGCATAGGCGGCCGCGAAGGCCGCCGGATCCAGCGCCGGGTTCAGACGAAGGATCGGCGGCTCGCTCAAACGGTTCAGGCCTGTTCGCCGAAGACGCGCTTGAAGATCACGTCGACGTTCTTGGTGTGGTAGCCGAAGTCGAACAGCTCCTCGAGTTCGGCGTCGGTCAGGGCCTTGGAGACCACCGGGTCGGCCTTGAGGAAGTCGAGGAAGCGGCCTTCGCCGCGCCACACCTTCATGGCGTTGCCCTGCACGGCGGCGTAGGCGTCTTCGCGCGACACGTCCTTGTGCGTCAGGGCCAGCATGACCCGCTGCGAGAACACCAGGCCCCCGAGCTTGTCGAGGTTCTTGGCCATGTTGTCGGGATAGATGTTGAAGCGCTCGATCACGCCGGCCAGGCGGCGCAGGGCGAAGTCGAGGTGGATGGTGGCGTCCGGACCGATGCCGCGCTCGACCGACGAGTGGCTGATGTCGCGCTCGTGCCAGAGGGCGACGTTCTCCATCGCCGGCACCACGGCCGAGCGGACCAGGCGAGCCAGGCCCGTCAGGTTCTCGGTCAGGATCGGGTTGCGCTTGTGCGGCATGGCCGACGAGCCCTTCTGGCCCGGATCGAACGGCTCTTCGGCTTCGAGGACTTCGGTGCGCTGCAGGTGACGGATCTCGGTGGCCAGGCGCTCGATCGACGAGGCCACGACGCCCAGGGCCGCGAAATAGGCGGCGTGACGGTCGCGCGGGATCACCTGGGTCGAGACCGGCTCGACGGCCAGGCCCATCTTGTCGGCCACGTGCTGTTCGACGCGCGGGTCGACATTGGCGAAGGTGCCGACGGCGCCCGAGATCGCGCAGGTGGCGATCTCGAACTTGGCCATCGCCAGGCGCTCCTTGGCGCGCTGGAACTCGGCGTAGTAGCCGGCCAGCTTCAGGCCGAAGGTGATCGGCTCGGCGTGGATGCCGTGGCTGCGACCGACGCAGACGGTCATCTTGTGCTCGATGGCGCGGCGCTTGAGGGCGGCGAGAACGAGGTCGACGCCGTCCAGCAGCAGGTCGGTGGCGCGCGACAGCTGCACGGCGAAGCAGGTGTCCAGCACGTCCGAGCTGGTCATGCCCTGGTGCAGGAAGCGGGCCTCGGGGCCGACGATTTCCGACACGTGGGTCAGGAAGGCGATGACGTCATGCTTGGTGACGCGCTCGATCTCGTCGATGCGGTCGCTGTCCCAGACCGCGTCGCGGCCCTTTTCCCAGATCGTCTCGGCGGCGAGCTTGGGGATGACCCCCAGTTCGGCCATGGCGTCGGCGGCATGGGCCTCGATCTCGAACCAGATCTTGTACTTGGTCTGGCTGGACCAGATGGCGGCGGCTTCGGGGCGGGCGTAGCGGCTGATCATGGGGCCGGGGTTTCGTCGCGTGGGGCCGCGGAGTCAAGGGAAGCGGGTTATTACTTAAGCGAGCTCGCCGGGGCGCCGGCGCTTCCCCGGCTCCTCCAGCCCCGGCCAGTTGAAGGCCAGGCCGATGACGAGTGCGAAGGTCAGCAGTCCGGAGACGCCGTGCACGCTCTCGACGGTCAGCCGCACCGCGTTCTGGGTCGGGGTCATGCGCACGGTCCGCAGGCGTCCCTCGATCTTGATCTTGCGTTCGATCACGCCGCGCGTCCCAGCCTGCGGCTGGTCTTCATAGATAAGGGTGTCGGTCACGCCCAGGGCCATCCAGCTGACCAGCAGAGCGGCGACGGCGAGACCCAGCAGGCGCAGGTAGCGTTGAAGCATGGGCCAACCTTAGCGGTGGGGGCGGCGGAATGGAAACGCGCCACGCCCGCCGCCCTCAAACGCCGTCTCAGCCCCGCGACTTCATGTGCTTGACCATGCCGATCGCCGCCAGGGCGTAGTGCACGCCGGCCCAGGCGTAGAAGCACAAGGTGACGATGATCCCCTGCTGGGTGGCGCGGGCCATGGCCGCGCCGCAGGCCTTGGCGGCCTCGACGCCCGCGCCCTTGGGCGCGATCCCGCCGGGGCAGGCGCTCGCGAAGTCGATGGCGCCGGGCGAGAACATGCCGCCGAGCGCGCCGAAGATGCCGCCGGCCTGCGGATGGTTGAAGTGGAAGCCGGCCAGGTGGTCGATCAGCCAGCCGGTGAACACCGGGCCGCCGCCCAGGGCGATCAGGTTGAGGAAGAAGAACAGCAGGGCCGTGGCCGTGGCCCGCCGGCGCGGCTCCACCGAGTTCTGCACCACCCCGAAGGTCGGGGCCAGGTAGGTGTAGTGGAAGATGCCGGGGACCAGCAGGATCAGCGCCATCGTCTTCCAGTCGGGCTGCAGGTAGGCGACGATGTAGATCGGGGTGGCGACCAGCAGGCCGATGGCCGGGACCAGGGCGTACCACTTGGCGCTCTTCCTGCCCGCCCAGTCGGTCAGGAAGCCGCCGACCAGGGTGCCGATGCCGGCCGAGAAGCCTGCGATCAGGCCGACGATCAGGCCTACCTGCGCCAGGTTCAGCCCGAAGCCGCGCACCAGATAGGGCGGCAGGAACGCGCCCGAGCCATAGGAGCCGAACGAGGCCAGGGTGACGCCCAGCATCATGTGCAGGACGGGCCACTTGCCGAACAGCACGGCCATCACCGCGCCCAGTTCCCTGAACTCGCCGGCCAGCGAGAAGGGCGGCTTGGCCGGCTCCACCACGACGTCTTCGGCTTCGAGCGGCCGTTCCTTGATCTCCGAATGGCCGCGCGGCGGCTCCTTGACGATCAGCTTGACCAGCAGGGCCAGCAGGATGCCGGGCAGGCCGACGATGACGAAGGCCACCCGCCAGCTGAAGGTCTGGGCCAGCCAGCCGCCGAGGATGGCGCCGAACATCGTGCCCAGCGGGATGCCGAACGAATAGATCGACAGGGCCGAGGCCCGGCTCTTGGGCTCGTAATAGTCGCTGATCAGCGAGTGGCTGGGCGGCGAGCAGCCGGCCTCGCCGACGCCGACCCCGAAGCGGTAGAGCGCCAGTTGGGCGAAGCTGGCCGCGCTGCCGCACAGCGCCGTGAAGCCCGACCAGATGACCAGCGAGAGCGAGATGATCGACACCCGGTTCCAGCGCTCGGCCAGGCGGGCGATCGGAATACCGAGGATGGTGTAGAGCAGGGCGAAATAGAGCCCGCCCAGAAGGCCCAGCTGGGTGTCGGAGAGGTGCAGGTCGACCTTGATGGCCTGACCGATGGTGGCGATGATCGTGCGGTCGATGAAGTTGAAGGTGTAGGTCGCCAGCAGCAGCGCCAGCACCGAGGCCTTGTAGCCCTTGGAGTAGAGCGGCGCCTCGCCGCCCGGCGCACGCGCCTGGCTCATCCTGACTCTCTCCCTTCAAACGTTTGTTCTATTTGTAGGGACTGTGACCCAACGGCAGGGCGAGCGCCACCCTCTTTTCGAAGCTTCGGAATGGTGGCGGCTTTGCGGCGCGGGAATGAACGGCAGACAACGAGCGGGGAGCGGGGACGTTCAGGAAGGCGAGCGCCTACTCGGGTCACACAAGGCCGCTCGAACGGCCGCCGCGTCGGAGGTCTCCCATGCAAGCCGCCCGCCCGATCCGTCAGGAAACGCCCGTCCCCTCGGCCCAGGTCATCTCCCTGGCCGAGTTCAATCACGCTCGCTCGATGCGGGCCCTGGAGCGCTGGGATACGAGCGTGCCCGCCGATCCGTATCCCTTCGCCTACTGCTTCCCGAGGCCCACGACGGATTGAGCTCGACTATTACACGACCCTGAATTGATATAACGTCGATCTCTCAAATCGCGCTTTGGGGGAAGCGACATGACGGCGACGTCAGGAGAGCAGTCGAACCTGCCGCTCGAACTGTTCAAGCTGGCGTTTCCGGGCATCGGGGCGCTGTGGTTGTTCTACGGCGTGACATTGCTGGGGCTGCTCAAGCAGTTGCAGGATCCGGGCGGCATGCTGGAATGGCCCAGGCTGGCGCGCCTGGCGATCCTGATCGCGGTCGGCGCCTTTCTCTGGGTCAACTATTTCGCTTTGCAGACCGCCCATACGATCGTGTTGTCGTCGGCCGCAGAGGCGGGGCTGCCGCTAGCCGCCCATGCCGACAAGCTCAAGCTGCTCCTGTGGGGGCATGCGGTCATCGACTTCGCCGTCTTCGCCGCTACGGGTCTGGTTCTGTTCGTGCGAAGGTCGAAGACGTCCAGCTAGGCCACCATGTCCTCGCGGATCGTCTTCCGCGCCGCCCAGAACAGGGCGAAGGCCGCCAAGCCGAACATCGTCGAGACGATCAGCGCCCAGCGCACGCCCTGGGCCTCGCCCAGGCCGACCGGGCCGGCCAGGACGTCGCTGAGCGCGCCGACGGCCACGGGGCCGAGGCCAAGCCCGATCAGGTTGATCACGAACAGCAGCACGGCCGAGGCCGTTGCCCGCATGGCCGGCGGTACGATGCTCTGGGTGGTCGCATAGACCGGCCCGTACCACAGCGTGCCCAGCAGCATCGGCACGGCCAGGATCAGGATCGCCGCGCCGACGGCGTCGAGGCTGACCACGGCGATGTAGAAGGGCAGGGTGGCGAGCGAGGCGATGGCCGGCACGGTGACGTAGGCCCGCACGTCCTTGGCCCCCAGGCGGTCGGCCAGCTGTCCGCCCAGCCAGGCGCCGATGACGCCGGCCGTGCCGCCGATCAGGCCGAGCGACAGCCCCAGGAAGCCGGCCGACTTCAGGCCGAACTGGGCGGCCAGGGCGGCGATGTCGGCGCCGTGGACGCGGAAGAAGTACGAGGCGATGAACGGCGCCTGGCCGTAACCGACGAAGGCCTTCACCGAGGCGGCGAAGGCCACCAGCCAGAAGGTCTTCTTGGCCATCAGCACGGCCAGGGCCGCGCCGAAGCCGATCGGCTGGGCGGCGCGGGCGGCCAGGTCCTGGGCCAGCCGTTTGCGGGGCTCGACCAGGGTGAAGGCCGCGATCAGGGCGAAGACCACGCCCGGCGCGCCGGCGATCATGAAGGCCACGCGCCAGCCGTAGGCGTCGGCGACCAGCCCGCCCATGGCCATGCCGGCCAGGGTGCCCAGCGGCGTGCCGATCGAATAGAAGGCGATGGCGCTGGCCCGCTTTTCCTTCGGCACGTAGTCGGTGATCAGCGAGTGGGCCGGCGGGGTGCAGCCGGCCTCGCCGACGCCCACCCCGATGCGGGCCGCGATCAGCTGCCAGACGTTCTGGGCCAGGCCGCACAGCAGGGTGAAGGCGCTCCAGGCCAGGATCGAGACGGCGATGATCCGCGGCCGGTTCTTGCGCTCGGCCAGCCGCGCGATCGGGATGCCCAGCACCGTGTAGAAGATCGCGAAGGCCAGGCCCGTCATCATGCCCAGCTGCCAGTCGGCCAGCCCCAGGTCGCGCTTGATCGGCTCGGCCAGGATGTTGACCACCTGCCGGTCGAGGAAGTTCAGCGTGTAGATGATCAGCAGCACCCAGAGGGCGTAGCGGCGATAGCCGCTCGACACGGGCGCGATCACCGGTGACGGGGTCGCCGTCTCCGCCATGGGCGTTCCTCCTCGAACATTTGTTCTAATCGTTGAGGCGACTGTAGACGCGGGGTAAGCGAGAACACCACCCCGCATCGCTCAGGAGACCGTCCATGGAACTCGTCATCGGCACCAAGAAATGGTCGACCTGGTCGCTGCGCCCCTGGCTGGTGCTCAAGCGCGCCGGCGTCTCGTTCAAGGAGACGGTGATCCCGCTGCGCCAAGCCGAGGTCACCGACGCCGAGATCGCCAAGCACTCGCCCAGCAAGCTGATCCCGGTGCTCAAGGACGGCGACCTGACGGTCTGGGACTCGCTGGCGATCTGCGAATACCTGGCCGAGAAGTATCCCGAGGCGAAGCTCTGGCCGACCGATCCGGAACTGCGGGCCCTGGCCCGCTCGGCGGCGGCCGAGATGCATTCGGGCTTCACCTCGCTGCGCGGCGAGTGCCCGATGGACCTGGGCGTCATCAAGCACGCCGACCTCTCCGAGGCCACCCAGAAGGACATCCGCAAGATCGTCGAGCGCTGGAACCAGCTTCTGAAGCGCTCGGGCGGGCCGTTCCTGCTGGGCGAATGGTCGATCGCCGACGCCTTCTACACCCCCGTCGCCACCCGCTTCCGCACCTATGGCGTCCACCTGTCCGACTACGGCGACGTCGGCACGGCGGGGGCCTATTGCGAGCGCCTGCTGGAGGCGCCGGAGTTCCTGGCCTGGGAAGCCGAGGCCTAGGCTTCCGGGAACATGTGCAGGTAGGGCCCGGCTTCCTCCAGCGTCCGCGCGTAGGAGGGACGGGCCTTCAGCCGTTGCAGATAGGAGGCCGCGCTGGGCCGGTCGGCCGCCAGCGGCGTGATCTTGTCGGCATAGAACAGGGCCGGGGCGGCGGCGCAGTCGGCCAGGCTGAAGGCCTCGCCGGCGGCCCAGGTGCGGCCGGCCATCTCGCGCTCGACGATGTCGAGGCCGCGGGCCAGGTCGGCGCGGGCCGCGGCTAGGCCGTGCGGGTCCTTGGCGTCGGCCGGGCGGATGCGGTCGGCCACCACCTTCTGCATCGGCACGTGCACCGACAGGTCGAAGAACCGGTCCTTGGCGCGCACCTCCAGGGCGGCGTCCGGATCCTCGGGGATCAGGCGCGCGGCGACCGGATGATGGATCTGCAGATATTCGATCAGGATCGAGCTTTCGGGCACGACCCGGCCGCGCCCGGCGTCCTCCAGCACCGGCATCCGCGCCATCGGCCACAGCGCCCGGAACGCCGCCGCCGAGGTCGGGTCGCCGAAATCGACCATGCGCTGCTCGAAGGGCAGGCCGAACTCGTACAGGGCGATCAGCGCCTTGTGGCAGAACGACGAGAGCGGGTGGGCGTGCAGGATCAGCGCCATGCGGTGGTTTCCTCCGTTGCCGGCATTGGCCCCGAAACGAAGGGCGGCGTCTACAGCCCGAACGCCTTCAGCAGCCGATCCGCCGCGGCCGAGGCGGGGAGGTCGCCGGCGCGGACGGCGGCTTCGGTTTCGCCGACCAGGGCCGCCACGGCCGGGGCGGCGCGGAAGGCTTCGGCCAGGCGATCGTTGACCATGGCCCACATCCAGCGGCCGTCCTGGTCGGCGCGGCGAGACGCTCTCGCGCCGTTGGCGGTCATCACCTCGCGATGGCGCTCGACCTGACCCCACAGCAGGTCGAGGCCGGCGCCGGTCAGGCCCGAGACGGTCAGCACCGGCGGCGTCCAGTCGCGATGGGCGGGGGTCAGGATGTGCAGGGCGTTGCGATAGTCGCGGGCCGAGCGCTCGGCCTTGGCCGGATCGGCGTCGGCCTTGTTGATGACCAGCAGGTCGGCCAGTTCGATCAGGCCCTTCTTGATGCCCTGCAGTTCGTCGCCGCCGCCGGGGATCAGCAGGGCCACGAAGATGTCGACCATGTCGGCGACGACGGTCTCGGACTGGCCCACGCCCACGGTCTCGACGATCACCACGTCGAAGCCGGCCGCCTCGCACAGCAGCATGGCCTCGCGGGTCTTGCGCGCGACGCCCCCGAGCGCGCCGCCGGACGGGGAGGGGCGGATGAAGGCGTGCGGATCGACGCTCAGCCGCTCCATCCGCGTCTTGTCGCCCAGGATCGAGCCGCCGTGGCGACCGGACGACGGATCGACCGCCAGCACCGCCACGCGATGGCCGGCGGCGGTCAGGGCGCAGCCGAGGCTTTCGATGGTGGTCGACTTGCCCGCGCCGGGCACGCCGGTGATCCCGACCCGCTGGGCCTTGCCGGTGCGCGGCATCAGGCGTTGCAGCAGGTCGCGGGCGGCGGCCTGGTGGTCGGCGCGGCGGCTCTCGACCAGGGTGATGGCGCGGGCCAGGGCCGCGCGCTCACCGGCGACGAGGCGGGCGGCCAGATCGGCGATGTCGAGAACGGGCGGGCTCACCCCGCCGGATTTAGAGGACGACGGCGGTGCCGGAAACCGAAACCATCATCATCTGGCCGTTGGGGCCGACCGTGTTGTAGTCGAGATCGACCGCCAGGATGGCGTTGGCGCCGACCTTCTGGGCTTCCTTGATCAGGCCCTTGAGGGCGTCCTCGCGAGCCCGTTCCAGCACCCGCTCGTAGGAACTGGAGCGGCCGCCGATGAAGTCGCGGATCGAGGCCAGCAGGTCGAGCACCACGTTGGCCCCCAGGATCGCCTGGGAATAGACCGCGCCCTTGTACTCCTGGACCGGACGGCCCTCGATGAACGGGGTGGTCGAGATCAGCATCGGCGGCGGTCCTTCGGTCGATGGCGCATAGTTAAGCATAAATGGCGAGCGCCGCGAGGGGCTCCCCGATCGCGTGCAGGTCGTGGAGCGAAGTTTCGCCTCTGGCGGGAAACCGGCTTCCGGGAAGCCTGGCCTTGAGGCAGATTGCCCCCCGCTTACGCTGGGGGGCTGGCCGTTGTTCTTCGCCAAATCGCATCTCGACCTGCACAACATCCGGGGCAGCGTCGAACGCACGGTCAAGCTGTCCGACAATATCGTCGGCGTCGGGCCGGTCGGCATCGGCCTGGACGGCATTCTCGCCTGGTTCGGCGGGGCGGGCTCGCTCTACTCGCTGGGCGCGGGCGGGGTGCTGCTGTTCGACGGCGTGCGGGCCCGGGCCGCGCCCATGGTGCTGATCCAGATGACCGCCGTGCTGCTGATCGACGCCCTGCTGCCGCTGGGGCCGCCCGGCCTGGGCGCGGTGGCCGACACCCTGTTCACCGGCCAGAAGTGGGCCGGCGGCATGCTGATCAAGCACATGGACGACACCATCTACTTCGAGGGCTCGCGCAAGGACGCGCAGGGCACGGCCGAATATCGCGACCTGCTGGAGCGCATTCGCTCGGGCAAGGAAAAGCGCCGGGTGGTGTTCCTGGGCTGACAACCAAGCTTGCGTCGAGGCGTTGAGACGACATGACCGACGAAGCCGCCCTGCATGGCGAAGTGATCGATGAAGGCCCGGCCGACCATCGGCGCCGGGCGCACAAGGCCTGGCGCAACGCCGAGACCATCAAGCGGCTGTCCGACCGGCTGATTGGCCTTGGTCCCATCGGTATCGGCCTCGACGGCGTGCTGGCCTGGGTGCCGGGCGCGGGCCTGGCCTACGGCCTGGGGGCGGGGGCGCTGCTGATGTTCCACGCCGTGCAGGCCAAGGCAGGCGCGGCGACCATGGCGCGGATGCTGGCCTATCTGGCCGCCGACAACCTGTCAGACACCGTGCCGGTGCTGGGCTGGGCGGTCGATACCCTGTTCCCCGGCCACCTGATGGCCGCCAAGGCCCTGCAGAAGGACATCGAGTCCCGCCACGGCCTGCCCGACGACGTAGAGGTCAAGCGGCGCAAGAAGGTGAAGGCCAAGGCCGGGAAGCGCTGAGCGGTCAGTCGTCGAGCGGCAGGTCGGCGACCTTGATCTCCAGGTGCGGGAACGCTTTTGGCGCGACCGATCCTCGCGCTCCGATCTCCTGCACCGCCCGATAGCCGCCCGCAGACGGTTCGCGATGCACGACGATCTGGCGGCCAGGCACGTCGACCACCCAGTATTCGCGGATGCCGTTCTGGGCGTAGAGCTCGGCTTTGCGGCCCAGGTCGAACGCCTGGCTGGAAACCGAAACCTCGATCGCCAGCACGATGTCGGCGCCGCGCACGTCGCGGTCGTGCAGGCGGCTCGGGAAGATCGCGAGATCGGGCTCGGGCGCGGTCAGGTCGTCGAGGCGGGCCGGAGCGTCGGAATTGACCTCCCATTGCCCCTCGACGAGGCGGCGGGTGAAGAACTGGGTCAGCCACCGCCGGCAGCGGACGTGAGGCACGCTTTCCGGCGACACCGCGATCAGTTCCCCCTCGATCAGCTCCACGTGCGCGTCTTCCGCCAGGATGCCGGCCTCGACCATGCGCAGCACGTCGTCATACGTGAAGCGGTAAGGCGTGACGGTCTCTGCGGGGCGGCCCGGAGCGTTCATGGGCGGGACGATAACATGGCGCGGGCGAAGCGTAACGGCGTGCGCTCAGAGCACGAGACGGCTGCTGGGCGGCGGGGCCGCGGGCTTCAGCAGCCACTGCCGGCCATAGGCGATCCACCAGACGCCGAGGCTGGTCAGCAGGCCGACGCCGATGCAGAGCGGATAGGCGATAGGGGTCCCGAAGAAGAGGCCGTCGCGAAAGGCCACGACGGCCACGCTCGTCCCGGCCGCCAGGCCGACCACCGCCGCCGTCCAGGCATGGTGCCGATCTATCTGGTCGAGGATGGCCCAGGCCGCGAGGGCCGGCAGCAGGTAGGGCCAGCCGAACAGGCCGCCGAACACCGGCGAGATCACGGCGAAGGCGATCGCGCCCGCCAGCCCGCCTTCCGAAAGGTCGCCACGGTCCAGCCAGTAGAAGACCTGTCCGAGGATCAGCGACGGCGCCAGGAGGCTGAACACCGCGCCCGCCAGGACGCGCCCATGGGTCGTCCGCTCGCCAGCCTTTCGCATCGATCGCTCCTCGCTGCTCTTGGCCTCATTTGAAGAGGCTCCCCGTGCAGGCGGCGCCGAAGGCGCGATGGAGAAAACGTGCAAGGATCGGCTAGGCGCGGCCCAGCCGGTCGCGGACGTCGGTCAGGATCCGGCCGAGGAGGTTCTCGCCCTTCCAATCTTCCGGCCGTTGCACCGCGGGATCGTCGGCGGACAGGCCGATCCCCCAGTTCCAGTCGCGGGGATTGGCCTCGACCAGCATGGCCTCGCCGGTGGCCAGGAGTTGGCGGCGCGCGCCGTCGTTCTGGCCGAACTTGGCCAGGCTGCCGCGATGGACGATGTCGACCTTCCAGGCGTCCCAGGTCTCCTGCTCGAAGCTGGCGATGGTCTGGCCCAGGCGCTTCTGCACCGACGGATCCGGCGTGGCCAGGATCGCTGTCGCGACGGCCTCGTCGCCGAACAGGCGGGCCTTGCCGTACATCATCCACTGCTCGGCGGTGGCGAAGTCCAGGCCCTCCAGCGTGAAGGGCGTGGCGTGCCACTGGCTGAACACGCCCTTCAGGAAGGGATGGAAGCTCGTGAACCGGGACGGATGCGGCAGGTCGTCGGCCGTGACCGTCACGCCGCCTCGCCCTGGGTGTAACCTAGCTGCTTGTTCAGCTTGTCGAGCAGCTCGATCACCGCCTCGGCGATCACCGTGCCGGGCGGGAAGATCGCCGCGGCGCCGGCGTCGCGCAGGGCCTGGAAGTCCTGCGGCGGGATCACGCCGCCGACCACCATCATGATGTCGGCGCGGCCCTGCCTGCCGAGCTCGGCTTTCAGCTCCGGCGCCAGCGTCAGGTGCCCGGCCGCCAGTGACGACGCCCCGACGATGTGGACGTCGTTCTCCACCGCCTGGCGCGCGGCCTCGGCGGGGGTCTGGAACAGCGGGCCGATGTCGACGTCGAAGCCGAGGTCGGCGAAGGCGGTGGCGATCACCTTCTGGCCGCGGTCGTGACCGTCCTGGCCCATCTTGGCGACCAGGATGCGCGGGCGGCGGCCGTCGGCCTGGGCGAAGGCCTCGACCATGGCCTTGGCGCGGGCGGTGGTGGGGTCGGAGCCGGCTTCCTTCATGTAGACCCCCTGGATCGACTTGATCTCGGCCCGGTGGCGGCCGAACACCCGCTCGAGCGCGTCGCTGATCTCGCCCACGGTGGCCTTGGCGCGGGCCGCGTCGACGGCCAGGGCCAGCAGGTTGCCCGAGCCGCGCGCGCCGTCTTCCAGCGCCTGCAGCGCCGCTTGCGTCGCCGCCGGATCGCGCTCGGCCTTCAGCCGGGCCAGCTTTTCGAGCTGCTGGTTGCGCACCGAGCTGTTGTCAACCTTCAGTATCGGAATGACGTCGGCCACCTCGGGCTTGTAGCGATTGACGCCGACCACGCTCTGGCGATTGGAGTCGATGCGGGCCTGGGTCTTGGCGGCGGCTTCCTCGATGCGCAGCTTGGGGATGCCCTGCTCGATGGCCTTGGCCATGCCGCCGGCGGCCTCGACCTCCTCGATATGGGCCAGGGCCTTGACCGCCAGGTCGTGGGTCAGGCGCTCGACATAGTACGAACCGCCCCACGGGTCGGCGACGCGGGTCGTGCCGCTTTCCATCTGCAGGAACAGCTGGGTGTTGCGGGCGATGCGGGCCGAAAAATCGGTGGGCAGGGCCAGGGCCTCGTCCAGGGCGTTGGTGTGCAGGCTCTGGGTCTGGCCGTTGACGGCGGCCATGGCCTCCACGCAGGTGCGCGAGACGTTGTTGAACACGTCCTGCGCCGCCAGCGACCAGCCCGAGGTCTGGCTGTGGGTGCGCAGGGACAGCGAGCGGTCGTCCTTCGGCTCGAACTCGCGCTTCATCAAGCGGGCCCACAGCAGGCGGGCCGCGCGCATCTTCGCCACTTCCATGAAGTAGTTCATGCCGATGGCCCAGAAGAAGCTCAGGCGCGGCGCGAAGGCGTCGATGCTCATACCGGCCGCGACGCCGGCCCGGGCGTATTCGATGCCGTCGGCCAGGGTGTAGGCCAGCTCCAGGTCGGCCGAGGCCCCGGCCTCCTGCATGTGGTAGCCGCTGATCGAGATCGAGTTGAACTTGGGCATGTTCGCCGAGGTGAAGGCGAAGATGTCCGAGATGATCCGCATCGAGGGCGCGGGCGGATAGATGTAGGTGTTCCGCACCATGAACTCTTTGAGGATGTCGTTCTGGATCGTGCCCGAGAGCTTGTCGGGCGTGACGCCCTGCTCCTCGGCGGCGACGATGTAGAGCGCCAGGATCGGCAGCACCGCGCCGTTCATGGTCATCGACACGCTCATCTTGTCGAGCGGGATGCCGGAAAAGAGGGTGCGCATGTCGAGGATCGAGTCGATGGCCACGCCCGCCATGCCGACGTCGCCCTTCACCCGCTCGTGGTCTGAGTCATAGCCGCGGTGGGTGGCGAGATCGAAGGCCACCGACAGGCCCATCTGACCGGCCGCGAGGTTGCGGCGATAGAAGGCGTTGCTGTCCTCGGCCGTGGAGAAGCCCGCGTACTGGCGGATCGTCCACGGGTTGGTGACGTACATGGTGGGGTAGGGGCCGCGCACGAAGGGCGCGACGCCGGGGCGGCCGTCGGTGAAGTCCAGACCCGCCGCGTCCTGCGCGGTGAAGGCGGGCGCGACGTCGACGCCCTCGGGCGTGCTCCAGGCCTTGCCGGCTTGCGGCGCGGCGGCGGGCTCGGGCGTCTCGAAGGCGACGTCAGCGAAGTTGGGGAACTTGCTCATGGCTCAGGCTCCCTCGAAGGCGGCGGCGAAGCGGATGGGGACCAGCGCCGGGCAGCGGCTGTCGGGGCCGGGCAGGCGCGGGTCGGGGCCGGCGACGGCGAAGGCGGCCGGATCGGGCGTCTCGACCTCGGGCGTCTTGTCGTCGGCGTTGGGGAAGGCGGTGACGCCCAGGATCTTGCGGCTCTTGTCGGCGAAGGACGCCTCCTGGCCTTCGCGCGTCTCGGCGACGATGTCGGCGATCAGGCCGCTTTCCAGCGCCTTGATGATCCCGCCGTCGGCCTCGATGGCCTGGAAGCCGCCCCAGGCGGCGCGGGCCAGCTGGTCGGTCAGGGTGTCGAGGTACCAGGCGCCGCCGGCCGGGTCGGCGACGCGGCCCAGGTGGCTTTCTTCCATTAGGACTAGCTGGGTGTTGCGGGCCTGGCGGCGGGCGAAGGCGGTCGGCAGGCCGACGGCGTCGGTGAAGTTTCCGAGCACCACCGTGTCGGCCCCGCCCACCGCGCCGGCGAAACCGGCGGCGGTCAGGCGCAAGAGGTTGGTCCAGGCGTCGGCCCTGGCCAGCATCCGCCCCGAGGAGCGGGCCTCGATCCGGGCCGGAACCGTGACGCCGCAGGCCTTGGTCAACTGGTCCCAGAGAGTGCGGACGGCGCGCACCTTGGCGACGCCGGTGAAGTATTCGCCGTCCAGGCTGACGCCCAGCACGATGCGCGACCAGGCCTCGTCCATCGACAGGCCCGAGCGGACCAGGGCCTTGGCGTAGGCGACGGCGGCGGCGGCCATGACCGCCAGCTCCTCGGCGTTGGAGCCGCCGGCTTCGTGCACGGCGCGGCCGGTGGCCAGGAACAGGCTGGCCGTGGCGTAGGTTTCGGCCAGGCGCGCGCCGACCGTGGCCGCCGAGAAGACGTGGCTCTCGATCGGGCCGGGGCTGACGCCGGCCTGCATCCAGGCGGTCAGCGGATCCATGTGGAAGGCCAGCGGCGCATTGGGCGCGGCCTTGGCCAGGGCGCCCAGCCAGTCGGCGGCCTTGGGACCGAGGAAGCCGGCGTCCAGCGCCACGGGGGCGAGATCCAGCAGCACGCCGTCCAGAACGCGTGCCAGGTCGTCACGCGAGCCGACGGCGACGCCGTTCACGCCCATCGGGTCCAGCGCCAGCAGCACCGAGGCCGCGCCGTTCTCAAGGTCCTTCAGGATTTCGCCGCTGGCGTGCCCGGAATCGGGATGGGCGACGCGGGTGCGCAGGTCCCAGGGGCGGTCGACGTCGCGCGGGCGCAGGTCGCGGGCCACGGTGACGGCGTCTTCGGCGGTGTAGAGCGGACGGATGGTGATCCCGTCCGGCGTGGCGCGCGTCAGGGTCTCGTCGAAATCGGCCCCCTTCAGGGTCTTCTCGACCAGTTTCAGCCACCTGGCTTGCGCCAGATTCTCGTCGGGCGGACCGAAGTCGGCGGCCAAAAGAGCGGGGGCCTCGCTCACGACGGGTTTCTCCTGCGGTGCGGCAATTTCTGGTTTTGACGCCCAGTTGCGCGCCTGCCGTCACGGAGGTCAAGCGCTTGCAAGTCCCATGAACGAGCGTTTAAGCTAACGCTGTTAACATGCGCGGCGCGTGACGTCGCGGAACGAGGAGACCCCCGTCCCATGGCTCTGCCGCCCATTCTGCGTGACCGTTTGCGCCTGCCGGTGATCGCCTCGCCGCTGTTCATCATCAGCAATCCGGATCTCGTGATCGCCGAGTGCAAGGCCGGCATCGTCGGTTCGTTCCCGTCGCTGAACGCCCGCCCGCTGTCGCAACTGGACGAGTGGCTGGCCCGCATCACCGAGGAGCTGGCCGCCTGGGACAAGGCCCATCCGGACCTGCCGTCGGCCCCGTTCGCCGTGAACCAGATCGTCCACAAGACCAACAACCGGCTCGAGCAGGACATCGAGCTGTGCGTGAAATACAAGGTGCCGGTGGTGATCACCTCGCTGGGCGCGCGCGAGGACCTGAACCAGGCGATCCACTCGTACGGCGGCATCACCCTGCACGACGTCATCAACGACCGCTTCGCCCGCAAGGCCATCGAGAAGGGGGCCGACGGCCTGATTCCGGTGGCGGCCGGGGCCGGCGGCCACGCGGGCGCCATCTCGCCCTTCGCCCTGGTGCAGGAGATCCGCACCTGGTTCGACGGCCCGGTGGCCCTCTCGGGCGCCATCGCCAGCGGCCGCTCGATCCTGTCGGCCCAGGCCATGGGCGCGGACCTGGCCTATATCGGCTCGGCCTTCATCGCGACCGAAGAGGCCAACGCGCCCGAGGCCTACAAGCGGACCATCACCGAGGCCAACGCCAGCGACATCGTCTATTCGAACCTCTTCACCGGCGTGCACGGCAACTATCTGCGCCAGTCGATCGTCGCCGCGGGCCTGGATCCCGACAACCTGCCGGAAAGCGATCCGTCGAAGATGAGCTTCGGCTCGGGCGGCAACCAGGACGCCAAGGCCTGGCGCGACATCTGGGGCTCGGGCCAGGGCATCGGCGCCATCAAGGAAGTGCTCCCGGTCGCCGAACGCATCGCCAAGCTGGCGGAGGAATATGAGGACGCGAAGGCCGAACTGGCGGCCAAGACCGCGCTCACGGCCGGCAACCGCCTGGCCTTCGCCGCCGAGTAGGACGGGGATCCAGCCGGGGACGAAGGCGACTTTGTCCCCGGCGACTCCGGCCGGGCGATCCTAGGCGGGTTCGAAACCCGCCAGGAGCGCCCCATGTCCGACGCCGCCACGCCCCGTCTTTCGCTGCCCTATGTGGCCGCGGGGCAAGCCCAGAAGCACGTCACCGTTAACGAGTGCCTCGCCCGGCTGGACGGCCTCGTCCAGCCCTGCGTCGTCAGCCGCACGATCGCGGCCCAACCCGCCGCGCCGGCCGACGGCGCCCTGTGGATCCGCCCCGCCGCCGCGACCGGCGCCGACTGGGCGGCCGCCCCCGCCCACAGCCTGATGCGCTTCGAGGCCGGCGCCTGGGAGGCGATCGCCCCTTCCACCGGCTTCACCGCCTGGATCGCCGACGAGGGCCAGATGGCCGTGTTCACCGGCTCGGCCTGGGTCGCGCTGTCGTCCACCTTCACCAGCCTGACCGCCGCCCGCTCGCCGTTCGGCGCCGACGTCCGCGTCGAGATCCGCGAGGTCGAGGCGACCTTGAGCGGCGCCTCGGTGACCACGGCCGCCGTGATCCCGGCCCGCTCGATCGTGCTGGGCGTCGCCACCCGCACCAGCGTGGCTGTCACCGGCGCGGTCTCCTATAGCTGCGGCGTCGCTGGCGAGACCGGCAAGTTCGGCAGTTCGCTGGGCGTGGCACTGAACGCCAGCAACATCGGCGTCGTGGGGCCGACGGCCTTCTACGCCGACACGCCGGTGGTGATCACCGCCGCGGGCGGGAGTTTCGTCGGCGGCAAGGTGCGGGTGGCGATCCAGCTCCTGCGCTTCGAGGCGCCGGGGGCTGTGTAGAAAAATCCCTCTCTCTGAGAGAGAGGGAGGGGCCCATGGCGAAGCCATGGGAGGGTGAGAGGTTTCACCGTTGGCAGGCAGATCCCGATGCGGCCCGGCGATCGATGGCTGGGGAGGGGTTGTCGTGGCCCTGCTTAGTCGGCCAGCCGCGCTTCATCCTGAGAGTTTGTTACCTCTCACCCTCCCACCGCCTTTGGCGGCGGGCCCCTCCCTCTCTCAAAGAGAGAGGGATCCGAGACATCCGCCAGCCGACCACTGCGACACTTGCGAATGGCTCTCTGCTTGATCCGGCGGGCGGCTCCGGCTAAACGCCCCTCACCCTTTGGGGAGTAGCCGCCCGCGCCTATCAGCGGGGCCCGTCGTCAACATACTTGGTCTTTCGGGATCATGGCGCGGGTGAAGGAAGCACCGACAGCTTTCTTGGCGAGACCAACGGCGTCGTTTCCCGTCCGGGCTGGGCGGGGAAACGGTCGCTGTCGTCTTGTCTGCGCTCGGCCCCGCAACGGTGTTTCATGGAATCCCTGCTCGTCTCGACCCTGGTCGTGGCCGTGGCCGAAATCGGCGACAAGACCCAGCTGCTGGCCATCATCCTGGCCACGCGCTTCAAGAAGCCGATCCCGATCATCCTCGGCATCCTGGTCGCCACCCTGTTGAACCACGCCCTGGCGGCTCTCGCCGGTTCGCTGGTCGCGCAATATCTGCAAGGCGCCTGGTTCCAGTGGGTGATCGCCCTGTCGTTCATCGCCATGGCCGCCTGGGCGCTGATCCCCGACAAGGCCGACGACGAGGACGGCGGGGCCGTGGGCCGCTACGGCGTCTTCCTGACCACGGCCGTGGCCTTCTTCCTGGTCGAGATGGGCGACAAGACCCAGATCGCCACCGTCGCCCTGGGCGCCCAGTTCCACAACGTGCCGCTGGTGGCCGCCGGCACCACCCTGGGCATGATGCTGGCCAACGTGCCGGCCGTCTATCTGGGCGAGGCGGCGACCAAGATCGTGCCGCTGAAGTACGTGCGCATCGGCGCGGCGCTGATCTTCCTCGGCCTGGGCCTGTGGGGCGTCGCGACGCTGCTGGGCGTCTTCAAGTAATGACGTGAGGAGGGGCGGGAGCTATGCACGGGACGAACGTTCCGGAGTCTCCCGCCCCATGACCCTCGAAGAGCCGCGCGCGACCGGTTGGGAATTCTGGATCGATCGCGGCGGCACCTTCACCGATATCGTCGCCCGCCGGCCGGACGGGCGCCTGGTCACCCACAAGCTGCTGTCGGAAAATCCCGAGCAGTACGAGGACGCCGCTGTCGCGGGCGTACGCGCTCTCTTGGAACAGGGCGGCGGCGGGAGCGTCGAGGCGGTGAAGATGGGCACCACGGTGGCCACCAACGCCCTGCTCGAACGCAAGGGCGAGCCGACGCTGCTGGCGATCACCCAGGGCCACGCCGACGCCCTGCGCATCGGCCAGCAGGCCCGGCCCAAGCTGTTCGACCGCAACATCATAAAGCCCGAGGCCCTCTACACCCGCGTCGTCGAGATCGACGAGCGCATCGGCGTGGATGGCGAGGTGGTGCGGCCGCTGGACGAAGCCGCCGCCCGCGAAGGCTTGCAGGCGGCCTACGACGCCGACTTCCGGGCCGTGGCGATCGTGCTGCTGCACGGCTTCCGCTTCACCGGTCACGAGGCCCGCGTAGCCGCCATCGCCCGCGAGATCGGCTTCACCCAGGTCTCGGCCAGCCACGAGGTCAGCCCGCTGATGAAGCTGGTCGGCCGGGGCGACACGGCGGTGGTCGACGCCTATCTGTCGCCGATCCTGCGGCGCTATGTCGACCAGGTGGCCTCGCGGCTGGGCGAGGAGACGCGGCTCTTCTTCATGCAGTCGAACGGCGGCCTGACCGACGCCCGCGCCTTCCGGGGCAAGGACGCCATCCTGTCCGGCCCGGCCGGCGGCGTGGTGGGCATGGCCAAGGCGGCGGCCGAGGCGGGTTTCACCCGCGTCATCGGCTTCGACATGGGCGGCACCTCGACCGACGTCTGCCACTACGCCGGTGAGTACGAGCGGGCCTATGAGACGGTGGTGGCCGGGGTGCGGATGCGCGCCCCGATGATGAACATCCACACCGTGGCGGCCGGCGGCGGCTCGATCTGCGCGTTCGACGGCGCGCGGCTGCGGGTGGGGCCCGCCTCGGCCGGGGCCAATCCCGGGCCAGCCTGCTACCGGCGCGGCGGACCGCTGACGGTGACCGACTGCAACGTCATGCTGGGCAAGCTGCAGCCCGAATTCTTCCCGCACGTCTTCGGTCCCAACGCCGACCAGCCGCTGGACCGCGACGTGGTCGTCGAGCGCTTCGAGGCCCTGGCCGCCGAGATCGCGGCGGCGACTGGCCGCGCCATGACCCCGGCCGAGATCGCCGAGGGCTTCCTGACCATCGCCGTCGAGAACATGGCCAAGGCCGTGCGGCAGATCTCGATCCAGCGTGGGTACGACGTCACCCGCTATGTCCTGGCCTGCTTCGGCGGGGCGGGCGGCCAGCACGCCTGCCTTGTGGCCGACGCCCTGGGCATGAAGACGGTGATGATCCACCCGTTCGCCGGGGTGCTCAGCGCCTACGGCATGGGTCTGGCCGACCTGCGTCTGCTGCGCGAGATCACGGTCGAGCAGCGCCTGGATGAAGCCGCCGAAACCCTGCCGGCCCGCGCCGCCGTTCTGGCGGCCGAGGCGGAAGGCGCCTTGCGCGCCCAGGACGCGCCGCTGGTGACGGTCGAAACCGAGGCGGCCCTGCTGGTGAAGTACGCCGGCACCGACACGCCGCTGCGCGTGCCGCTGACTGATGCCGAGGGCGTGAAGGCGGCGTTCGAGACCCTGCACCAGCGCCGCTTCGGCTTCGTCTCGCCGGCCACGCCGCTGGTGGTCGAGACCCTGAGCGTCGAGGCCATCGGCCATGCCGACTCCGGCGCCGCGCCCGACCTGGGCGCGGGCGAAGGCGGGCAGGGCGGTGTGCTGGCAACCGTGCCCGCTCGCCTGGCCGGACAAGCCTATGACACGCCGGTGCTCGATCGCGCGGGCCTGGCGGTCGACGCCGAGATCGCCGGGCCGGCGATCATCCGCGAGGCCACCGGCACCACCGTCGTCGAGCCCGGCTGGCGCGCCCGCGTGGATGCTCATCACAACCTGATCCTCGACCGCGTCGAGGCCCTCGCGCCCCGCCGCGCCGCCGGCACGGAAGCCGATCCGGTCATGCTGGAGGTGTTCAACAACCTCTTCATGGCCGTGGCCGAGGAGATGGGCTTCGCCCTGCAGAACACCGCCTATTCGGTGAACATCAAGGAGCGGCTGGATTTCTCCTGCGCCCTGTTCGACCGCGACGGAAACCTGATCGCCAACGCCCCGCACATGCCGGTGCACCTGGGCTCGATGGGCGACAGCGTGCGGGCGATCCGCGACGGCCGCACGGGTGACGGCCGGGGCATGAGGCCCGGCGACGTCTACATGCTGAACGCCCCCTATGCCGGCGGCACGCACCTGCCGGACGTGACGGTGGTCATGCCGGTGTTCGACGCGGCGGGGGCCTTGCTGTTCTACGTCGCCGCGCGCGGTCACCAGGGCGACATCGGTGGCATCACCCCCGGGTCCATGCCGCCGGGCAGCCGTACGGTCGAGGAGGAGGGGGTGCTGATCGAGAACTTCCTGCTGGTCGAGGGCGGGCGGTTCCTGGAGTCCGAGACCCGCGCTCTGCTGGCCTCGGGCAAGTGGCCGGCCCGCAATCCCGACCAGAACATCGGCGACCTCAAGGCCCAGGTCGCCGCCTGCGCGCGCGGCGCCGAAAGCCTGACCGGCCTCGTCGCCGAGTTCGGCCAGGACGTGGTCGAGGCCTACATGGCCCACGTGCAGGACAACGCCGAGGAGGCCGTGCGGCGAGTGTTGGCGAAGCTCGAGGACGGCGCCTTCGCCTACGAACTCGACGACGGCAGCGTGGTGAAGGTGGCGATCACGGTGGACCAGGCCGCGCGCACGGCCCGCGTGGATTTCACCGGCACCAGCGACCAGGTGCCGACCAACTTCAACGCCCCGGCCTCGATCTGCCGGGCGGCGGCGCTTTACGTCTTCCGCACCCTGGTGGACGACGAGATCCCGATGAACGACGGCTGCCTGCGGCCGGTCGAGCTGGTCATTCCCGAGGGCTCGATGCTGAAGCCGCGCTATCCGGCGGCGGTGGTGGCCGGCAACGTCGAGACCAGCCAGGTGGTGGTCGACGCCCTCTACGGCGCGCTGGGCGTCATGGCGGCGGCCCAGGGCACGATGAACAACTTCACCTTCGGCGACGAGCGGCGGCAGTACTACGAGACCATCTGCGGCGGGGCCGGGGCGGGGCCGGACTTCGACGGCGCCGACGCCGTCCAGACCCACATGACCAACAGCCGCCTGACCGATCCCGAGGTGCTGGAAACCCGCTATCCGGTGCGGGTCGAGGCCTTCTCGATCCGCCGGGGCTCGGGCGGGGCCGGCGAGCATCGCGGCGGCGACGGGGTGGTGCGCACCATCGGCTTCCGCGAGCCGATGACCGTCACCCTGCTCTCCAACCGCCGCCGCGTGCCGCCGTTCGGCCTGCACGGCGGGGCGAGCGGGGCGCTGGGCCTGGCGCGGATCGAGCGGGCGGACGGGACGGTCCAGGCCCTGGCGGCGACCGACGAGGCCCAGGTCGCGGCCGGCGACCGCGTGGTCATCGAGACGCCCGGCGGTGGCGGCTGGGGGAAGGGCTGAGCCTTTCGTCGTCCGATCCCGCGCGCTAAGCATCCCGAACGAGAAGAGAGGCCCCGACCATGACCGACATCGCCCGCCGTACCCTGATCGGCGCCGCCGGCCTGGTGGTCGCCACGCCGGGCCTGGCCCTGGCGGCCGGCAAGCCGAAGGTGGCGATCCAGACCAGCGCCGGGCTGATCGTCGTCGAGCTGGAGGACAAGAAGGCCCCGATCACGGCGGCCAATTTCCTGCGCTATGTGGATGCGAAGAAGTACGACGGCGGGACCTTCTATCGGGCCTCGCGGACCAAGGGTGTGAAGGGCGCGGGCTCGATCCAGGGCGCGCCGCCGCAGCGCGCGCGGCGCTTCGCCCCCATCGCCCACGAGAGCACCACCCAGACCGGCCTGCGCCACAAGCCGGGCACGATCTCGTTGGCCCGCAACGCGCCGGGCACGGCCACCTGCGACTTCTTCATCTGCGCCAGCGCCATGCCCTATCTCGACGCCCATCCGGGCGCGAAAGGCGACAACCTGGGTTTCGCGGCCTTTGGGACCGTGGTCGAGGGCCTGCCGATCGTGAAGAAGATCCTGGCCATGCCCACGGGCGGTCCGGCCTATACCGAGGCGATGAAGGACGAGATGCTCAAGGCGCCGGTCCAGATCCTCGGCATGAAGCGGGTCGGCTGACCCGCATCTGATCGCCTGGCGGATACGTAGCTGTCTTCGGGGACGAACCTGGAGACGCCGTTGCGGACGATATCGATCCTGGTTCTGGCCTTTGTCGCCGCCGGCCCGGCGAGCGCCTTCGAGCTGTCGCCGGAAGCGCGGGCCAGCCTGGCGCGCGGCGAGGCCCATGCCGAGGTCTCGCCCGATCCAGCCGGGGAGACCGGCGGCCAGGTGCGCGGGGTGATCGACATCGCCGCCCCGCCCGACCACGTCTGGGCCGTGCTGACCGACTGCGCCAGCGCGGCGCGGATGATCACCAATCTCGAACGCTGCGCGGTGCTGTCCGGCGACCAGAAGCGGGGCTGGGACGTCCGCGAGCACGTCACCCGCAAGAGCCTGTTCTTTCCCCGCATGCGCATCGTCTTCCGCTCGGACTACGAGGGGCGGCGGCGCATCCGCTTTCGGCTGGTCGAGGGCGATCTGAAGGCCGAGGAGGGCGAATGGCGGCTGCAGCCCCTGGCCGGCGGCGCGGGCACGCGGGTGTTCTACGAGAACCGCCTGGCCGTGGACTGGGTGATCCCCAAGGCCCTGCTGCGCGCGGGCCTGCGCAAGGACACGCCCAAGGCCCTGGCCCGGCTGCGCGAGGCGTGCCTGGAGGCCGGCTAGGTCTTGCCGTCGAGCTTGGCCTCCAGCCGCGCCAGGGTCGCCTTCAGCTCCTCCTGCTCGGCGTGGCTGAACTCGTTGGCGTCCTTGATGCAGCGCGAGCAGATGTTGCCGATCAGCAGGGGCAGGATCAGCAGCAGGGTCACGTGCATCAGCACCACGGCCGTGATCCGCCCGCCCAGCGTGGCCGGATACATGTCGCCATAGCCGACCGTCGTGGCCGTGACGCAGGCCCACCAGATCCCGTCGAGATAGGTCTTGCCCTCGAAGAAGGCGTAGGACCCCGCGGCCGCCAGCAGCATGACCACATAGACGATCAGCAGTTCTCGAACGGTATCCAGGTATTTGAGCATGGGTCGCCCTCGCGTTGAGCCGCTAGCTCGCCCGGGCGCGATCCGTGCGTCAACCGCGCCGGCGCGCGGCGTCGGCCAGATAGAGCTCAAGGTTGGTGTAGCCCGAGCCGTCCTTGGCCAGGGCGGGGCCGTCGGCGGCCGTCTTGGGGTTCAGGCCGTGGGCCTTTTCCCAGGCGTCGGGCATGCCGTCGCCGTCGGTGTCGGGGGCGGGCTTGCCGGCGGGCAGGGCGGGCCAGCCGCCGACGTCCTTCTGGCTGTTGATCACCGTCCCCGTGCGGTCGCGCACTCCGGCCACGATCCGGGTGTCGACGCTGTCGCGGAACACCGAGGCGCCGGCGTCTGCCAGCACGCGGTCATAGGCCTTGTCGGCCGGCTCGGGCGTCACCGGCGCGACCTCGATCGGCGCGGCCTGGCGATAGCCGGCCGGCTCGGGAATGGTGAAGGTCACCAGACTCCAGGGATCGGCCGGAACCGCCCCGGCCATGCTGTTGCCGGCGAAATAGGCGCGGGCCAGGGTGTTGCTCTCCTGGAAGGCCACCGGCTTGCCGCTGCTCGGACCTGGCACATAGGCGTTGTCGACGAAGTTGTAGGCCGCCAGGGCCGCCTTGTCGGCGTCGTAGCCGGCATAGCCCTTGCCCCAGTTGTAGAAGACGTTTGAGCGGAAATCGAAGAGCGCGCCGACCGGGTCCTTGTCGGGGCCGTCGTAGTTGCCGGGGCGCGGCATGCGGGCCATGTGGCTGGCCCACAGATTGTGGTGGAAGCTGATCTTCGAGCCCATGCCGCCACGGATCAGGCTGCCATAGCCGTGGTCGCCCTTGGCGTGCAGCGAATGGGCCATGGACTCGGCGATGATCGACCACTGGACGGTCAGGTCGAAGAAGCCCTGGCCCTCCTCGCCGTAGCGGGCCGAGGCCGAGAGGGTCTCGTCCACCGACCAGCTGGCCGAGACGTGGTCGAGGATGATCCGCCGGCCCTTGTTGATCCAGATCGCGTCGCTCTCGGTCTTGCTCTCGTCGCCCAGGCGCGAGCGGACGAAGCGGATGACCACGTCGTCGGCGGCGACGACCAGGGTGTGGTCGCGCACGGTGATCCCGCCGCCCGGCGCGGTCTGGCCGGCGATGGTGATACGCGGCTCGCTGATCTTCAGGTCCGACTTCAGCTGGATCGTGCCGGCCACGTCGAACACCACGGTGCGCGGCCCCTTGGCCTCGACGGCGGCGCGCAGCGAGCCGGGGCCGGAATCCTCCAGGTTGGTGACCTTGATCACCGCCCCGCCGCGGCCGCCCTGCGACAGCCGACCCGCGCCCTCGGCGCCGGGGAAGGCCAGGGTCTGGCTCATGGCCGCCGTCGCGCCGCCGAGCAGGGCGAGCGCCGCGGCGCCGGCGAGCAGGCGCGGGAGGATAGGGCGGATGGTCATGGCGGCGTATCTCTCCCCGAAGGCCGGCGAGCGTCGATCGCGTCTCGTCCTGGCGAGGCGACCCTGCCCGCCTCTCCGAGAAATGTCCACCGGTGTCATAAGGTGTGGCCGCCAAGCACCTTGTGACGCTTGGTTGATGGATAACGCTGTTATGCGGATTGTTTGAGCAATCTCTGCTCGAAAGCTGTGCGATTTGGGGGCTGCTGTTCGCCCGTTCCCTCGCCACGCGAAGTTTCCTTCTGAAATGGGCGGTGGAAACCTGACGCTGGTGTCAACCTTACCGGAGCTTTCGATTCGCGTTCCCGGGGGGGAGCATCCATGTCCGTCGAAGAATCCACCCTCCGCCCGGAGCGCATCCTCGACCTGTCCGAGCGGCTGAGCATCGTCGCCGGCCAGAAGATCGGCGAGATCTCGACCGTCAACCGCGCGGCCAAGATGCTGGCCATCAACGCCCTGATCGTCGCCGCCCGCGCGGGCGAGGCCGGCAAGGGCTTCGCCATCGTCGCCGAGGAGTTCAAGAAGATCTCCACCCAGATCGATGAGGTGGCCGGGGCCCTGGAAAGCCAGGTGCGCGCCGACCTCGACGAACTGACCGCCATCGGCGGGGCGATCCTGTCGCACCTGCGCGGCCAGCGCCTGGCGGACCTGGCCCTGAACGCCATCGAGATCATTGACCGCAACCTCTATGAGCGCACCTGCGACGTGCGCTGGTGGGCGACCGACAGCGCTGTTGTCGACTGCGCCATGGCCCCGTCGCGCGAGGCCGCCGACTACGCCAGCCAGCGCTTGCGCGTCATTCTCGACGCCTACACCGTCTATCTGGACCTGTGGATCTGCGACGCGGCCGGGCGGGTGATCGCCAGCGGCCGGCCCGACAAGTACCGCGGCGTGCAGGGCGCCTCGGTCGCCAACGACTCGTGGTTCCAGGAAGCCATGCGCACCAAGAGCGGCGATGACTTCGCCGTGGCCGACATCGCCCGCCAGCGCCTGCTCGACGACGCCCCGGTCGCCACCTACGCCACCGCCATCCGCGAGGGCGGCGAGGCCAAGGGCAAGGTGATCGGCGTGCTGGGCGTTCACTTCGACTGGCGCCCGCAGGCCCAGGCCATCGTCGACGGCGTGCGCATGACCGACGAGGAACGCTCGCGCTCGCGGGTGCTGCTGCTCGACCAGAACCACCGGGTGCTGGCCGCCTCGGACGGGCAGGGCGTGCTGGTGGAAACCTTCAAGCTCAATACCTCGCATGGCTCGATGGGCAGCTACGCCGAAGGCGACCGCACGATCGGCTACGCCCTGACGCCGGGGTACGAGACCTACAAGGGCCTGGGCTGGTACGGCTGCCTGGTGCAGCGCCAGGCCGTGGACACGCCGCTGCCGGTGGCCGAGCGATCCGTGGACAACGTGCTGCGTCTGAAGGCGTAGTTTCCTTCTCCCCTTGCGGGAGAAGGTGGCGGCGAAGCCGTCGGATGAGGGGTCTCTCAAACATGAGACGCTTCACCCGGCCCGGACCCCCGCGGCGCGTTCGTCGGGGGAGGGCGGGCGCGCTCTATCCCGGTCTGGAAATCCCCAATCCGTAAAATCCCCGCGAAAGCGGGGATTTTACGGAGGAGTGGTCCCTCAGTACCGCCCGGTCTTGGGGCAGGCGGGGCCGGCGCCGGTGGTGAAGGTCTTGCGGCCGTTGCGCCAGCTCATGGTGCAGGTCCGCAACGAGGCGGCCAGAACCCGGAGCGTCTCGAGGTCGCCTCGCAGGCGCTCTGGGGTGGTGGTCAGGGAGAGAACGAGGTCGCGGGCGCCGTCTCCGCCGCGATAGGTGGTTTCGATGGCGTATGAGGTCACGCCGGTCGCGTCGGTCCGGCGGCACACCGGCTGGTCGGCGTCGAACAGGCGCATCACGGCGACCTTGTCGCAGGGCGGCTCGGGCGGCGCGTCCTCGCCCACGGCGTAGCCGTAATAGACCGCGATGAACGCCAGGTCCCTGGGCGGCTCGGCGTCGCCGACGGCGACGGCGCAGGAAACCGGCTTCAGGAACAGCGTCACGCCGTGATCGGCCCCGGTCCAATCGGCCGGGAGACGGCAGTTGAAGACGCCTGGAGGCGTTCGGAACGTCAGGCCATGCTCCGCCGAGACGTAGGTCGGCGGCGGCGGGACGGCCATCTCCGAGGGCGAGCCGCCGGCGAGAAGCCAGGCGGCGACGAGGGCGGGCAGCATGTGCGGGGACTCCGAGGTCGCCCGGATGCTCGCGCCGTTCAGTCGACGGCGGCAAGCACTTTTCGGATCGTTTCCACCACGCGGTCGATCTGGGCCTCCTCGATGATCAGCGGCGGCGACAGGGCGATGATGTCGCCGGTGACGCGGATCAGCAGGCCCTGGTCGAAGGCGGCCTCGAAGGCCTCCATGGCTCGGGCGGTGGCCGCGCCGGGGCGGGGCGAGAGCTCGATGCCGGCGATCAGGCCGAAGTCGCGGATGTCGATGACGTGGCGGGCGTCGGCCAGCGAGTGGACGGCGGCGCGCCAGTAGGGCTCGATGGCCAGGGCGCGCTCGAACAGGCCCTCGCTCTGGTAGATTTCCAGCGTCGCCAGGCCCGCCGCGCAGGCCAGCGGATGGCCTGAATAGGTGTAGCCGTGGAAGAGTTCGATGGGGCTGTCGGCGCCGTCGAGCATGGCCTCGTAGATGGCGGTGCTGGCGGCCACCGCGCCGGCCGGCACGGCGGCGTTGGTCAGGCCCTTGGCCATGCACAGCAGGTCGGGCGTCACCCCGAAGCGGTCGGCGGCGAAGGGCGCGCCGACCCGGCCGAAGCCGGTGATCACCTCGTCGAAGATCAGCAGGATGTCGTGCCTGTCGCAGATCGCCCGCAGCTTCTGCAGGTAGCCCTCGGGCGGCACCAGCACGCCGGTCGAACCCGCGACCGGCTCGACGATGACGGCGGCGATGTTGGAGGCGTCGTGCAGGGCGACGATCCGTTCCAGGTCGTCGGCCAGGTGTGCGCCGTGTTTGGGCAGGCCCTGGCTGAACAGGTTCTCGGGAATGCCGTGAGTGTGGGGCAGGTGGTCGACGCCGGTGAGCAGGGACCCGAAATACATCCGGTTCTTGGGGATGCCGCCCACCGAGATCCCGCCGAAGCCGACGCCGTGATAGCCGCGCTCGCGGCCGATCAGCCGGGTCTTGGTCCCCTTGCCGCGAGCGCGGTGATAGGCCAGCGCGATCTTCAGGGCGGTGTCGACCGACTCCGAGCCGCTGTTGGTGAAGAATATCCGGTCGAGGCCCTTCGGCGTCACCTGGGCCAGTCGCGAGGCGAAGGAAAAGGCCAGCGGGTGGCCGAGGTTGAAGCTCGGCGCATAGTCCAGCTCGCCGGCCTGCTTGCGGATCGCCTCGGTGATCTGCTCGCGGCCGTGGCCGGCGTTGACGCACCACAGGCCCGAGGTGGCGTCGAGGATCTGGCGGCCGTCGGGCGTGGCGTAGTGCATGCCCTTGGCGCTGGCGAGCAGGCGCGGATTGGCCTTGAACCGCCGGTTGGGCGTGAACGGCATCCAGTAGGCGTCGAGGTCGTTGGCGCCAAAGTCGGGCATGAGCGAGGTCCTTCGCGAGACCTTGCATTGTGATCGCAATTATCGGCTAGCTGGCAAGCCCTGGAATGCGTCGCGGAGAGGAGGGGACATGGCCGAGCCGAAAACGCGCCGTCCCCTGGCCGATTCCACGGCGGTGCATGACCAGGTCTACGACTCCATTCGCCAGGCCCTGATCACCGGCAAGATCGCCCCGGGCGTCGGGGTTTCCCTGCGCAGCCTGGCGGCCGAGCTGGGGGTCAGCCCCATGCCGGTGCGCGACGCGGTGCGCCGGCTCGTCGCCGAGCGGGCCTTGGCGATCAACCCCGCCAACAAGCGCCTTTCGGTGCCCTCGCTGTCGGCCGAGCGGCTGGAGCAGCTGGAGTTGGCGCGGCAGTGGATCGAGCCGGAACTGGCCGCCCGCGCCGCGCCCAGGGCCGACGAAGCCTTGGTGCGCAAGCTGAAGCTTATTGATCAGCAGCTGGAAGACGCGCTTCGCGTGGGCGACGTCGACGGCTACATGGTGGCCAACCACGCCTTCCACTTCGCCATCTACGAGCGGGCCGGGGCCGAGGTGCTGCTGGCCATGGCCGGCGGGCTGTGGCTGCAGATCGGGCCGTTCATGCGGGTGGTGTTCGGCCGGGTCGGCACCGGCAGCCTGCCGGCCGACCGCCACGCCGAGGCCATGGACGCCCTGAAGGCCCGCGACGCCGACGGCGCCCGCCGCGCCATCGCCGCTGACCTCTCCGAAGGCATGGACAAGATGCGGGCGGCGGTCGGCGCCGAGTCCGGCTTGACAGGGTCGATGGCGGCGCAAACTGTGATCACAATTCGATGAGGCCCTTCGCGTGACCGTTCCCGCGTCCATCTCCGAACAGCTGCGTCGCCTGGCCCTTCCCGGGCGGGCGGTGATCGATGGCGCCCTGGTCGAGGCGGCCTCGGGCGGGACCTTCCCCAATGTCGGGCCGCGCGACGGCAGGGTGCTGAACCGGGTGGCCGCCTGCGACGGGGCCGACGTCGATCGCGCCGTGGCGGCCGCCCGCGCCGCCTTCGAGGACGGCCGCTGGCGCGACCTGCATCCGCGCCAGAAGAAGAAGGTGCTGTTCCGCCTGGCCGAGCTGATGGAGCGCGACGCCGAGGAGCTGGCTCTGCTGGAGAGCCTGGACGTCGGCAAGCCGATCCGCGACGCGCGCAGTGTCGACATCCCGCTCGCGATCAACACCACCCGCTGGTACGCCGAGGCGCTGGACAAGGTCTATGGCGAGGTCGGCGCCTCGCCGGCCGATCGCCTGAGCTTCGCCACCCACGAGCCGCTGGGCGTGATCGGGGCGATCGTGCCGTGGAACTTCCCGCTGCACATGGCGATGTGGAAGGTCGCTCCGGCCCTGGCGATTGGCAATTCGGTTGTCCTCAAGCCCGCCGAACAGTCGCCGCTGACGGCCCTGAAGCTGGGTGAACTGGCCCTCGAAGCTGGCCTCCCGGCAGGGGTGCTCAACGTGATCCCCGGTTTCGGGGCGATCGCCGGCCAGGCCCTGGCGCGGTCGATGGACGTCGACATGATCGCCTTCACCGGCTCGGGCCCGACCGGCCGGCGGCTGATGGAATATGCCGCCCAGAGCAATCTCAAGCGCGTGTCGCTGGAGCTGGGCGGCAAGTCGCCCCAGATCGTCTTCGCCGACTGCCCCGACCTGGACGCCGCCGCGGAGGCCGCCGCCTGGGGCGTGTTCTATAACCAGGGCGAGGTCTGCACCGCCGCCTCGCGTCTGCTGGTCGAGGCCTCGATCAAGGACGAATTCCTCGAGAAGGTGGTCGCGGTCGCCCGCACCATCCAGGTCGGCGATCCGCTGGATCCGGAGACCGGCTTCGGGGCCATGGTCAGCGAGCGGCAGATGAAGACCGCGCTTTCCTATATCGACAAGGCCCGCGAGGAGGGCGGCGATCCCGTGCTCGGCGGGAACCAAGTGCGCACGGAGACCGGCGGCTTCTATGTCGAGCCGACCATCTTCGACGGCGTGCAGCCGGAGCACAGACTGGCCAAGGAAGAGGTGTTCGGACCCGTCCTGGGCGTGCTGAGCTTCACGGGCGAGGAAGAGGCCTTCGCTCTGGCCAACGACACGGTCTACGGCCTCGCCGCCGGCCTGTGGACCAGCGACATCAATCGCGGGCTGAAGGGCGCGCGGAAGCTGAAGGCCGGGCTCGTCTGGGTCAACGGCTGGGACGCCTGCGACATCACCATGCCGTTCGGGGGCTTCAAGCAGTCGGGCTTCGGCCGTGACCGCAGCCTTCATGCGTTGCACAAGTACGCCGACCTGAAGTCGGTGTCCGTGACGCTGAGGTAGCCCCACATGACCGCCCTGAACCTTGTCGAAACCGCCGCCCTGATCGACGGCCTCTGGATCGAGGGCGACGCGACCTTCGCCGTCACCAATCCGGCCGACGGCGAGACGATCGCCGAGGTCGCCGAACTGGGCGCGGCCGAAACGCGGATCGCCATCGAGGCCGCGCACCGGGCGTTTCCGGGCTGGGCGGCGCGGACGGCCAAGGAGCGGGGCGCGATCCTGCGCCGGTGGAGCGACCTGATGCTCGCCCACGCCGACGACCTGGCCCGGCTGATGACGGCCGAGCAGGGCAAGCCGCTGGCGGAGTCGAAGGGCGAGGTGGCCTATGGCGCGTCGTTCATCGACTGGTTCGCCGAGGAGGCCAAGCGCGGCTACGGCCACACCATCCCGACGCCGGATCCCAAGAAGCGCCTGGCCTCGATCAAGCAGCCGATCGGGGTGTGCGCGGCGATCGCGCCGTGGAACTTCCCGATCGCCATGATCACCCGCAAGGTCGGCCCGGCCCTGGCGGCCGGCTGCACCGTGGTGGTCAAGCCGGCCGCCGAGACGCCGCTGTGCGCCTTGGCCATCGCCCGTCTGGCGGTCGAGGCGGGCGTGCCGGCCGGCGTGCTCAACGTCGTCACCGGCACCGACGCCTCGGCCATCGGCAAGGCCCTGTGCGAGGACGGCCGGGTGCGCAAGCTGTCGTTTACCGGCTCGACCCCGGTGGGCAAGGTGCTCTACGGCCAGTGCGCCGGCACGATGAAGAAGCTCTCCCTCGAGCTGGGCGGCAACGCGCCTTTCATCGTCTTCGACGACGCCGACCTGGAGGCCGCCGTCGATGGAGCCATCGCCAGCAAATACCGCAACACCGGCCAGACCTGCGTCTGCGCCAACCGCCTGATCGTCCAGGCCGGGATCCACGACGCCTTCGTCGCGCGGCTGACCGAGAAGGTGGCGGCGATGAAGGTCGGGCCGGGCACGGGCGAGGGGGTCGTGATCGGCCCGCTGATCAACGAGAAGGCCATCATCAAGGTCGAGGCCCTGGTGCGCGAAGCCGTCGAGGCCGGCGCCCGGGTCGAGGTCGGCGGCGAGCGTCACGAACGGGGCGGGCTGTTCTACCAGCCCACGGTGCTCTCTGGCGCGACGCCGGACATGCGACTGTTCAACGAGGAGATCTTCGGCCCCGTCGCCCCGATCGTGAAGTTCCACACCGAGGACGAGGCGGTCACCCTGGCCAACGCCACGCCCTTCGGCCTGGCGGCCTATTTCTACAGCCGCGACGTCGGTCGTTGCTGGCGCGTGGCCGAGGCCATCGAGGCCGGCATGGTCGGCATCAACGAGGGTCTGATCTCGACCGAGGTGGCGCCGTTCGGCGGCGTCAAGGAGTCGGGCCTGGGCCGCGAGGGGTCGTCCGAGGGCCTCGATGAGTATTTCGAGACCAAGTACCTGTGCTTCGGCGGGGTGGCATGAGCGCAGCCGTCGCCACGCGTTCGACGATGGAAGGCCTGATCGCCGCCGAGCGCGCGCGGTTCCTGGCCGAGCATCCGCGCAGCGTGGCGATGGCCAAGGCGGCCGCCCAGGTGTGGCGCGGGGGCGTGCCTATGCACTGGATGGGCGACTGGGCCTGCCCGTCGCCCATCTTCGCCGCCCAGGGCGTGGGGGCGCAGGTCACCGACGTGGATGGGAAGTTGTATGACGACTTCTGCCTGGGCGACACGCCGTCGATGTTCGGCCATGGCGACGCCTCGGTGGCGGCGGCCGTCGCCGACCAGGCCAGGCGCGGGGCGGGGTTCATGCTGCCGACCGCCTCGGCGGTGATCGTCGGCAAGCTCTTGGCCGAGCGCTTCGGCCTGCCGCTGTGGCAGGCGGCGACCACGGCCAGCGACGCCAACCGCGCGGCCATCCGTTGGGCGCGGGCGGTGACGGGGCGGCCGGTCGTGCTGGTGTTCGACGGCTGTTATCACGGCATGGTCGAGGACGCTTTCGTCGTGCTGAAGGACGGCGCGGCGACGATGAAGCCCGGCCTGCTGGGTCAGGTGCAGGACCTGACGACGACCACCCGCGTCGTCCCGTTCAACGATCTGGCGGCGCTGCAAGCGGCCCTGGCCCTCGGCGACGTCGCGGCCGTGCTGGCCGAGCCGGTGATGACCAATTGCGGGATGATCCTGCCGTACGCGGGCTTCCACGACGCCTTGCGCCGGCTGACCCGCGAGGCCGGGACCCTGCTGATCATCGACGAGACCCACACGATCTCGACCGGCCCCGGCGGCTACACCAAGGCGCATGGGCTGGAGCCCGACGTCTTCGTGCTGGGCAAGGCCGTGGCCGGCGGCGTGCCGGCCGCCGTCTGGGGCGTGACGGCCGAGCTTTCGGCGCGGATGGACGAGGCCCAGGCGCGCGTCGGACCGGGCCAGTCGGGGATCGGCACGACGCTGTCGGGCGCCGCCCTGGCCATGGCGGCCATGCGGGCCATGCTGTCCGAAGTGATGACAGACTCGGCCTATGCGAAGATGCTGGCCGGCGCGGAGCGGCTGGTGGCCGGCCTGCGCGGCGTCATCGCGGCGCGGGGCCTGCCGTGGTCGGTCGCGCATGTGGGCGCCCGGGTGGAGCTGGTCTTCGCCGACCCGCCGCCGCGCGACGCCGCCGCGATGCGGAAAGTTCTGGACCAGGATGCGGTGGAAGCGCTGCATCTGTGGCTGATCAACCGAGGGGCGCTGATCGCGCCCTTCCACAACATGATGCTGGTCTCGCCCGTCACCGAAGACGCGGCGGTGGACCGGCTGGTCGCGGCGATCGACGGATTCGCGGCGGCTGTCGGGGAGTTGCAAGCATGAGCGCCGTCGCCGATCCGCAGGAATGCCGCGACTTCCTCGCCGCCCATCCGCAGGTGAAATATGTCGAGGTGTTCTTCACCTCGATGACCGGGGTGCCGCGCGGCAAGCGCCTGCGGGTGCATGAGCTGCAGGCCATCTACGACTACGGCCGGTTCCTGCCGGGCTCGATCCTGGTGGTCGACACCGTCGGGGCCGACTGCGAGGACACGGGCCTGGTCTGGGAGGACGGCGACGCCGACCGCCGCGCGCGGCCCGTGCCGGGGACGCTGACCCTGGCGCCGTGGCTGGGTCCCGACGTCGCCCAGGTGATGCTGTCGCTGTACGAGCTGGACGGGACGCCCAACGACCTGGATCCGCGCCACGTGCTGCAACGGGTGCTCGACCGCTACGCCGCCGACGGCCTGACGCCGGTCGCGGCCTGCGAGCTGGAATACTACCTCGTCGACATCGAGCGCGGCCCGAACGGCGAGCTCTTGCCCGCCAAGTCGGTGCTGACCGGCCAGCGGCCGACCGGCATCCAGGTCTATGGCCTGCCCGAGCTGGAGGCCAACGCCCCGTTCCTGCGCGAGCTGTGGGACACGGCCGATACGATCGGGGTGCCTCTGGAAGGCGCGATCTCGGAATTCGCCCCGGGGCAGGTGGAGCTGACCCTCAAGCACAAGCCCGACGCCCTGCGCGCCGCCGACGACGCGGTGCTCTACAAGCGCGCCGCCAAGGGCGTGGCCCTGCGCCACGGCTGCGAGGCGACCTTCATGGCCAAGCCCTGGGTCGACCGGGCGGGCAACGGCTTCCACGTGCATGTCAGCTTCAACGACGCGGACGGGAACAACCTGTGCGCCGCCGAGGATCCGGAAGGCTCGGACCTGCTCAAGCACGCCATCGGCGGCATGAAGGCGCTGCTGGGCGAGGGCATGGCGATCCTGGCGCCCAACGCCAACAGCTATCGCCGCTTCAAGGCCAACAGCTACGCGCCCGTCGCCCCGACCTGGGGCGTCAACAACCGCACGGTTTCACTGCGCGTGCCGGCCGGGCCTGCGCCGACGCGCCACGTCGAGCACCGCGTGGCCGGCGCCGACGGCAATCCGTACCTGGTGATGGCCACGCTGCTGGCGGCCGCTCACCACGGCATCACCAACAAGATCGATCCGGGAGCGGCGGTGGTCGGCGACGGCTACGCGGCCGCGGCCAAGGAGAACGTGCGCCTGCCGTCCAACTGGTTCGCCGCCGTCGACCTCTTCGAGAAGTCGGAGGTGCTGGCCGATTATCTGGGCGTGCGGTTCGTGGAGATGTTCGTCTCGGTCAAGCGCACCGAACAGGCGCGGTTCTTCGAGGTGATCACGCAGCTCGACTATGACTGGTATCTGCGCAACGCCTGACCGTGGGCGTTGGAAGTAAGGCTTTGGGTTGAACCGGCGGCGGGGAAGGGGCCTCGTCCGCTTCATGCGAACGAAAGAGGGAGTTTCGAGGCCATGAGCAATCGTATTCTGGGCGCGTCGCGCCGCTCTCTGCTGACCGCCTTCGGGGCGGCCGCCATCGGCCTGTCGTTCACCGCCTGCGGCGAGAAGCCAAAGCCGGGCGAGGCCGGCGGCGAAGAGAACAAGCTGAACTTCTACAACTGGGACACCTATATCGGCGAGACGACCCTGGGCGACTTCAAGAAGGCCACGGGCGTCGACGTGAACATGAGCCTGTTCGCCACCAACGACGAACTGTTCGCCAAGCTGAAGGCGGGCAATCCGGGCTTCGACGTGATCGTGCCGTCCAACGAGTTCGTCACCCGCATGGCCGAGGCCGGCATGCTGGAGCCGCTGGACCACGCCAAGATCCCGAACATCAAGAACATCGACCCGGCCTTCATGGACCCGGACTACGACAAGGGCCGCAAGTTCTCGATGCCCTACACCTGGCTGGTGCTGGGCATCGGCTATCGCAAGAGCAAGGTGAAGGGCGTTCCCGACAGCTGGAAGTGGCTGTTCGACAGCAACCAGTACGCCGGCAAGATCGGCCTGCTGTCGGAAAGCGCCGACCTGGTGCGCCTGTCGGCCAAGTACCTGGGCCACTCGGTCAACGCCATCCCGGCCGACCTGCTGCCGAAGATCGAGCAGATGCTGATCAAGCAGAAGCCGTTCGTGAAGGCCTTCCACGACGACAACGGCCAGGACCTGCTGCTGTCGGGCGAGGTGGACGTGGTGCTCGAGTACAACGGCGACATCGCCCAGGCGATGAAGGACGACGACGACATCGACTTCGTCGTGCCCAAGGAAGGCAGCTTGATCAACTCCGACACCCTGTGCATCCCCAAGGGCGCGCCGCGTCCGAACAACGCGCACAAGTTCATCAACTACCTGCTCGACGCCCAGGCCGGCGCCGCGATCAGCAAGACCATTCTCTATCCGACGCCCAACGCCGCGGCCAAGGCGCTGATGCCGGAGGACTACAAGAACAACAAGGTGATCTTCCCGCCTGCCGACATCATGTCCAAGTGCGAGTACGGGGCCTTCGAAGGGGCGGAAAAGGCCAGCCTCTACGAGGAGATCATCACCCGCGTGCGGGCGGCGTAGAGCGCCGTCGTCTCCCTTCCCCCTTGATGGGGGAAGGGCTGGGGATGGGGGTGGTTGCGGCGATTGCCGGCATCCCCGACCCGGAAAGTTCTGAGCCGCTGTGTCACCCCCAACCCCGACCCTTCCCCCATCAAGGGGGAAGGGAGAAGGCCCGTAAATGGAACAGAGCTGGAAGAAGGCCAAGGCGGTGTTCGCCGCCGCGCTGGGACCGCCGCTGGTCTGGCTGGTGGTGTTCTTCGTCGCGCCGATGGCGATCGTCTGGGCCTACAGCTTCGGCCACAATGTCGGGCTGACCGAGATCTCGTTCACCGGCACGATCGCCAACTACGCCCGGGCGCTGGAGCCGCTGTATCTGAAGATCTTCGTCAAGTCGGCCTGGGTGGCGGCGCTGACGACGGCCCTGTGCCTGGTGATCGGCTTCCCGGTCGCCCTGGCCATCACCTTCGCCTCGCAGAAGGCCAAGACCTGGCTGCTGCTGCTGGTCATGCTGCCGTTCTGGACGAACCTGCTGATCCGCACCTACGCCCTGATCGCCGTGCTGCGCACCGAGGGCTACATCAACCAGGGCTACGAGTGGATCTGGACCCTGGCCTCGAAGATCGCGCCGCTGGGGGCGTTCCAGCCGCTGGAGTTGCTGCACAACAATTTCGCGGTGATCCTGGGCCTCGTCTACGTGCACCTGCCGTTCATGGTGCTGCCGCTCTATTCGGCCCTGGACCGGCTGGACAAGTCGCTGCTTGAGGCCAGCCTGGACCTCGGCGCCGGGCACCTGCGCACCCTGTTCCGCATCGTCGTGCCCCTGGCCCTGCCGGGCATCGCCTCGGGGATCCTGATCACCTTCATTCCGGCCCTGGGCGCCTATCTGACGCCCGACCTGCTGGGCGGTCCCGACAGCCAGATGATCGCCAACGTCATCGAGCGCCAGTTCAAGCGCGCCAACGACTGGCCGTTCGGCGCGGCCCTGTCGTTCCTGCTGATGTACCTGACCTTCATCGCCATCGCCGTGCAGGCCCTGCTGTCGCGCGGCAAGAAGAAGGAGGGCGTGGGATGACCAAGCGTTCGCCGCCCGGTCCGCTCGAATACCTGCGCCGCTGGCCGATCCGGCTGTGGCTGGCGGGCGTGGGGATCTTCCTCTACGCGCCGCTGGTGGCCCTGATGGCCTTCAGCTTCAACGACAGCCGCCGCAACATCGTCTGGAAGGGCTTCACCCTCAAATACTACGAGAAGGCCTTCAACAACGACGGCCTGATCGAGGCCTTCGCCAACAGCCTGACCATCGCGGCGGTCTCGACCGTGCTCAGCGTCGTGCTCGGGGCCATGGTCGCCCTGGCCCTGTGGCGGTTCCGCTTCCCGGGCAAGACGGTGGTGGACGGAGGCCTGGCCCTGCCGATCGTGGTGCCCGAGATCTGCATGGGCGTGGGCATGCTGGTGTTCTTCGCCAAGGTGCTGCCCTGGCCGCAGGGGATGATCTGGCCGCTGAACCTGGGGGCGATCATCATCGCCCACGTGACCTTCTCGTTCCCGTTCGTGGCGGTGGTGGTGCGCGCGCGCATGGCCAGCTTCAACCGCGAACTGGAGGAGGCCGCCCGCGACCTGGGGGCCGGCGAGTTCCGCACCATCAAGGACGTGATCCTGCCGCACATGACGCCGTCGCTGGTGGCGGGGGCGCTGCTGGCCTTCACGCTGAGCCTGGACGACTTCGTCATCACCTTCTTCACGGCGGGGCCCGACACCGTGACCTTCCCGGTGAAGGTCTATTCGATGGTGCGCTTCTCGGTGACGCCCGAGGTCAACGCGGCCTCGACCATACTGATCGTGCTGACCGTGATCCTGACGGCCGTGGCGCTGAAGCTGCAGGGCGATCCGGCCGAGACGGCCGGGGCGCATGGGGGGGAGAAGGCATGAGGCTCGCCGTATTGGAACCTCCCCCCATGGGGGAGGCGGCCGAAGGCCGGTGGGGGGGCGTTTTCAGCCGCCCCTGTGTTGGACGGTTCGTAGTCACGCCCCCCACCGATCGCTGCGCGATCGCCTCCCCCATAGGGGGAGGTTCCTCGTGCGCTGAGGAGCCTTGGGCGCTGAAGTTTTCGGGGGGAATGAGCAAGTGACCGAACCCAAACCCATCATCACCTTCGAGAACGTCACCAAGCGCTTCGGCAAGCTGGCGGCGGTCGACAACGTCTCGCTGAGCATCAGGGAGGGCGAGTTCTTCGCCCTGCTGGGGCCGTCGGGCTGCGGCAAGACCACCCTGCTGCGGATGCTGGCCGGGTTCGAGACGCCCACCGAGGGGCGGATCCTGATCGACGGCCAGGACATCTCCAACGTGCCGCCGAACAAGCGGCCGGTGAACATGGTGTTCCAGTCCTACGCCGTGTTCCCGCACATGACCGTGGCCGACAACGTCGCCTACGGCCTGAAGGTCGACCGCGTCGGCAAGGCCGAGCGCGACCGCCGGGTGGAGGAGGCGCTGGAGCTGGTGCAGCTGGGCGGCCTTGGCCATCGCAAGCCCGACCAGCTGTCGGGCGGTCAGCGCCAGCGCGTGGCCCTGGCCCGGGCGCTGGTGAAACGGCCGCGCGTCTTGCTCCTGGACGAGCCGCTGTCGGCCCTGGACGCCAAGCTGCGCGAGCAGATGCGCACCGAGCTGTGCACCCTGCAGGAGAAGGTCGGCATCACCTTCATCATGGTCACTCACGACCAGGACGAGGCGCTCGCGCTCGCCAGCCGCTGCGCGGTGATGAGCAAGGGCCTGCTGCAGCAGGTGGCCACGCCCAACGACCTCTACGAGTTTCCCAACAGCCGGCTGGTGGCCGACTTCATCGGCAGCGTGAACCTGTTCGAGGGCGTGCTGGCGGTGGACGAGCCGAGCCACGCGGTGATCAAGTCCGAAGGCCTGCCCACCGACATCTTCCTCGACCACGGCGTCACCGGCCCGCGCGGCGGCACGGTGTGGGCGGCGATCCGCCCCGAGAAGATCGAGCTGCACAAGCGCCCCGACGACGGCGAGCCGCCGAACATGGGCGACGCCCCCAAGGGCGCCAACGCCGTGGCCGGGGTCATCAAGCACGAGGCCTATCTGGGCGGCATCTCGACCTACGAGGTGGAAATCGCGGGCGGCCGCCGCGTGAAGGTGCAGCGGCCCAACCTGACGCGCTGGGACCAGGAGGACTTCCGGCTGGGCGAGGCGGTGTGGATCGCCTGGCACGCCTGCTCGCCGGCGGTGCTGCTGTCGTGACCCCATGAGACCCGTCGCCGGCGTCATCTGCTGCACCCGCACCGTCGGGATCGAGCCGGCCCAGGCGGTGATGAACCGCTATGTCGCCGGCGCCATGAAGTACGCCGATGCGGCGGCCCTGCTGGTGCCGTCGATGCCAGGGCTGATGAAGGCGTCCGAGATCGCGGGCCGGCTTGACGGCCTGCTGCTGACCGGCAGCCCGTCGAACCTCGATCCCGCCTTCTATGACGAGAAGGTGGAGGACGCGCCGGGGCCGTTCGACCGCGATCGCGACGCCATGACCCGCGACCTGATCGAGGCCATGCTGGACCTCGGCCGGCCGGTGTTCGGGGTGTGCCGGGGCTTCCAGGAGATCAACGTCGCCTTCGGGGGATCCCTGCGGCGCGACATGGCGACCAGCGCCGAGCTGATCGCCCACCACGCGCCCGACGAGGTCGACTTCAACGGCATGTTCGACCATCGCCACCCGGTCGACCTGACCCCCGGCGGGGTGCTGGCCAGGGCCTTCGGGGTCGAGCGAGCGGTGGTCAATTCGGTGCACTACCAGGGCGTCGACCGGCTGGGCGAAGGCCTGTCGGTGGAGGCTCGGGCGCAGGATGGCGTCGTCGAGGCGGTGTCGGCCAGCGTCAACGGCGCGCCGGTGCTGGCCGTGCAGTGGCATCCGGAATGGAAGCCGGAGGAGAACGCCCAGAGCCGGACGTTCTTCGACCTTTTTGGCCAAGCCTTGCGAGGCGAATTCGAGTTTCCCCTCCCCCTCGATGGGGGAGGGGCCAGGGGTGGGGGTGGTTACGGCGGTTCGGCTCGCGCTGGACCCTGAACCGCTGTCACCCCCATCCCCGACCCTTCCCCCATCAAAGGGGGAAGGGAGAAGAGAAACGTACGGGAAACCCACACATGACCGCCCCCCTCCGCAACCACGACATCGCCGAGCTCAAGCGCCTGGATCTGGCCCACCACCTGCCGGCCCAGGCTGATCACAAGGTCATCGCCGAGCAGGGCGGCAGCCGGATCATCACCCGGGCCGAGGGCGTCTACATCCATGACGGCGAGGGCCACCAGATCCTCGACGGCATGGCCGGGCTGTGGTGCGTCAATGTCGGCTACGGTCGCGAGGAACTGGCCAAGGCCGCCTACGACCAGATGCTGGAGCTGCCGTACTACAACACCTTCTTCAAGACCGCGACGCCGCCGCCGATCGAGCTGGCGGCCAAGATCGCGGAGAAGATGGGGGGGCATCTGACCCACGTCTTCTACAACTCGTCGGGATCCGAGGCGAACGACACGGTCTTCCGCCTGGTGCGCCATTACTGGAAGCTCAAGGGCGAGCCCAGCCGCACCGTCTTCATCAGCCGCTGGAACGCCTATCACGGCTCGACCGTGGCCGGCGTCTCGCTGGGCGGCATGAAGCACATGCACAAGCAGGGCGACCTGCCGATCGCCGGCGTCGAGCACGTGATGCAGCCCTATCCGTTCGGCGACGGCTTCGGCGAGGATCCGGCGGCCTTCCGCGACCGGGCGGTGCAGGCCATCGAGGACAAGATCCTCGAGGTCGGCCCCGAGAATGTCGCCGCCTTCATCGGCGAGCCGGTGCAGGGCGCGGGCGGGGTGATCATCCCGCCGGACGGCTACTGGCCCGCCGTCGAGGCCCTGTGCCGCAAGTACGGCATCCTGCTGGTCTGCGATGAGGTGATCTGCGGCTTCGGGCGCCTGGGCCAATGGTTCGGCCACCAGCACTACGGCATCAAGCCCGACCTGATCGCCATGGCCAAGGGCCTGTCGTCCGGCTACCTGCCGATCAGCGCCGTGGGCGTGGCCGACCATATCGTCGCCGAACTGCGCGAGAAGGGCGGCGATTTCATCCACGGCTTCACCTATTCGGGCCACCCGACCGCAGCGGCCGTGGCCCTGAAGAACATCGAGATCATGGAGCGCGAGGGCCTGGTCGAGCGCACTCGCGACGAGACCGGCCCCTATCTGGCCCAGGCCCTGGCGAGCCTGAACGACCATCCACTGGTGGGCGAGACCCGGTCGCTGGGCCTGATCGGCGCGGTCGAGATCGTGCGCGAGAAGGGGACCAACCATCGCTTCCTCGACAAGGAAGGCGAGGCCGGGCCGATCGTGCGCGACCTCTGCATCAAGAACGGCCTGATGGTCCGCGCCATCCGCGACAGCATCGTCTGCTGTCCGCCGCTGATCATCACCAAGGCGCAGATCGACGAACTGGTGGGGATCATCCGCAAATCGCTCGACGAGGCCGAACCGGTGCTGCGGGCGCTGAAGCCGAAGGAGGGCGATGCGTGATCGCCGCGCCGGCCTACTTCCGCCAGGAGTACGGCGTGGGTGTCTGGTCGGGCGTGCCCAGCGTCTTGAGCCATTCGCGCACCCGCTCGTGTGGGACGCAGCGACCGGCCTCGATATCGGCTTCGGCCGCCAAGCGGCGTTCGGCGTCTTCGTTGGATTCCGCATCGATATCGGATTGGGTCATGCCGCAGCCTATCATGGACACCGCCTGAGCGAGGCGACCGAACGACAACCCTCAACAATCAGCCCAGACTTCAGCAAGCGCGAGGAGCGCCCCCATGAAGCCCAAGCACAAGAAGAACCACGACGGTCCGAAGATCACCCGGGGGGTCAAGACGCTGGACGAGGCCCAGGCCTGGTTCCGGAGCCAGAACATCGAGGAGATCGAGTGCGTCGTTCCCGATCTGGCCGGCGTCGCGCGCGGCAAGATCATGCCGGTGCGCAAGTTCCTGGGGACACCCTCGATGAACCTGCCGCTGGCGGTGTTCTACCAGACCATCACCGGCGACTTCCCCGAGTTCGAGGGGGCGGTGAACGCGGTGCAGTCGGACACCGACATCTTCCTGACCCCGGACCTTGCCACCCTGGCCACCGTGCCCTGGGCCCAGGACCCGACGGCCCAGGTGATCCACGACGCCTTCCACCCCGACGGCCGGCCCGTCGAGGAAAGCCCGCGCCAGGTGCTGCGCCGGGTTCTGTCGCTCTATCGCGAGAAGGGCTGGAGCCCGATCGTGGCGCCGGAGATCGAGTTCTATCTCGTCGAGAAGAACATCGACTGGGACTATCCGCTGAAGCCGCCGATCGGCCGCTCGGGCCGGCCCGAGAGCGGTCGTCAGGGCTATTCGATCAGCGCGGTCAACGAGTTCGACGCCCTCTTCGAGGACATGTACGAGTACTCGGAGCGCCAGGGCCTGGAGATCGACACCCTGATCCATGAGAGCGGCGTGGCCCAGATGGAGATCAACCTGCGCCATGGCACGCCGCTGGAACTGGCCGACCAGGTGTTCATGTTCAAGCGCACCATCCGCGAGGCGGCGCTCGAGCACGACATCTACGCCACCTTCATGGCCAAGCCGATGGCCGGCGAGCCCGGCAGCGCCATGCACATCCACCAGTCGATCCTGACCGAGGACGGCGACAACCTGTTCTCCGACCCCAAGACGGGCGAGGCGACGCCGGCCTTCTACGCCTTCATCGCCGGCCAGCAGCGTTACCTGCCGGCGATCATGGCGATCCTGGCGCCCTACGTGAACAGCTACCGCCGCATCGCCCGCGACAGCGGCGCGCCGGTCAACACCCAGTGGGGCTACGACAACCGCACCTGCGGCCTGCGGGTGCCGCCGTCGGATCCGGCCAACCGCCGGGTCGAGAACCGCATCCCCTCGTCCGACGCCAATCCGTACCTGGCCATCGCCGCGGTGCTGGCCTGCGGCTACCTGGGCATGACCCAGAACCTGGCGCCCACCGCGCCGGTCGAGATCGACGCCAGCGCCCGGGGGATCGAGCTGCCGCGCAGCCTGCTGGAGTCGGTGACCCTGTTCGAGGACGCCAAGCCCCTGGTCGAGATCCTCGGGACGACCTTCTGCAGCGCCTATGTCCGGGTGAAGCAGGCCGAGTACGAGACCTTCATGCGCACCATCAGTCCGTGGGAGCGGGAGTTCCTGCTGCTGAATGTTTAGGGGCGGTCGCCTTTGTTCACCCTCTCCCTACGGGAGAGGTGGCGTCCGAGCATGCTGAACACCGGCCACCCGAGCGCTTCCTGGTACGCCGCCACGGCGCACGCCCTGCCGCCGCTCCCCGCCCTCGACGGCGAGACCACGGCCGACGTCTGCGTGGTCGGCGCGGGCTATACCGGTCTGGGCGCGGCGCTGGAACTGGCCTCGCGCGGGGTCTCGGTGGTCGTGCTGGAGGCCGCCCAGGTCGGGTCCGGCGCCTCGGGGCGCAACGGCGGGCAGGTGCATGCGGGCCAGCGCAACGACCAGGCCTGGCTGGAGAAGACGGTCGGCCGCGACGACGCGATAGCGCTGTGGAAGATGTCGCTGGACGCCCGCTCGCACCTGTCGGCCCTGATCGCCGAGCACGCCATCGCCTGCGACTTCACGCCGGGCATGATCCACGCCCGCCACAAGAGCGGCGGGGAGGGCGAGGACCTTGACCACATCGAGTTCATGGCCGCCCGCTACGGCTATCACGAGCTGGAGCTGATCGACGAGGACGCCCTGGCCGAGGAACTGGGCACGGGCGTCTATCACGGCGGAACGCGCGACAACGGCGGCGGCCACCTGCATCCGCTGAACCTGGCCCTGGGCCTGGCGCTGGCGGCGCTGGCCAGGGGCGCGACGATCCACGAGCGCAGCCGCGCGCGGGCCTGGCGCAAGGAAGGGGGGCGCCGCGAGGGCGGCAAGATCGTGGTCGAGACGGCCGCCGGCCGCGTACTGTGCGATCAGCTGATCCTGACCGGCGACGGCTATCTGGACGAGCTGGCGGGCCCGCAGGCTCGCGCGCGGGTGATGCCGATCAACAACTTCGTCCTGGCCACCGAACCCTTGGGAGATCGCGCCGAGACGATCATCCGCTCCAACGCCGCCGTGGCCGACAGCCGCTTCGTCGTGAACTACTTCCGCAAGACGCCCGACGGTCGGCTGCTGTTCGGCGGCGGCGAGAACTACCGGCCGGGCTTTCCGCCGGACCTGCCGAGCTTCGTGCGCCGCCACATGCTGAAGATCTACCCCGACCTGGCCGACGTGAAGGTGACTCATGCGTGGGGCGGGAGCCTGGGGATCACCGTCCATCGCGCGCCCTATGTGCGCGAACTGGCGCCGGGGGTGCGGGTCGCGGCCGGCTATTCGGGGCAGGGGGTGATGCTGGCGCCGTGGTTCGGCAAGCTGCTGGCCGACGCGGCCCTGGGCGAGACGGGCGGGGTGGAGCTGCTGTCGCGCCTGCCGACCCCGCCGTTCCCTGGCGGGCGGCTGCTGCGCTGGCCGCTGACGGTGGCGGGCCTTTCCTGGTACGCGATGCGGGACCGCCTCTAGGGACGCGTCCCGCTCAGGCGGCCTTGGCCCGCAGCGACAGGCAGTAGCCGATCGTCACCGCCGGCCCCGCCAGGATCGCGCCGCAGCCGCCCAGCACGGCCACCTGCGGCGGCGCGAAGGCCCACAGTCCGGCATAGACGAGGCCGCTCAGCGCCATCGACCAGCCGCCGACCCGGTTGGCCTTGCGGGCCCAGGCGATGGGGACGAACCGCTTGGGCATGCGGTTGCCGAACCAGGCGACCATCAGGCCGATGGCGCCCATGACCAGCCTGTTGACGGTGTCGGTGTCGATATAGCCCAGCTTGCGCGCGAAGCTCGCCGCCAGGGCCAGCACGACGATGCCGACTCCCCAGGCGAGGTCGGCGATCATGTCCTTCTTCATCGTGCTCATCGTGCGATCTCCTGCTTGATCGACGGGGGCGCCGGCGCGTCCTCGCCGAGGCCGAACGATTGGACGAAGCCCAGCAGCGCCTCTTCGAGCACCGAGAGCTTCAGGTGGTAGATGACGGACTTGCCGGCCTTCTCGGCGTGCACCAGGTCGGCCTCCCTCAGCACCGCGAAATGGGCCGACATGGTTGGCTTGGAGACGTCGAACTGATCGGCCAGTTCGCCGGCGCTCAAGGGGCCCTCGCGCAGGAGCAGCAGCACCTTGCGGCGGGTCGGATCGGAAAGGGCTCTGAACACCTGGCTCATGATGTGATGATTAGCTAAACATCGAAATGAGTCAAGCGCGGGTCGGGACGGGCTGGCCTGGACGCGTTCGTCGGGCTAACAACCCCCACATGGCGCGAACCAAGCTGAACCCCGAATTCGAGATCGACGTCGACGGCGAGACCTATGTCTGGCGGCTGCAGCGCACGCCCCACTGGTCGAAGGATCCCGTCGAGCGGCACGGCATGGCGATCTGCGTGCACCACAAGGAAGGCAAGCGCGAGGTCGTGATCGAGTTTCCGCCGGGCGAGCAGCCCCGCTACGGCGCGCCGCAGCTGAAGCCCGAGCAGATCCCCGTCAAGCTGGTGGGCAAGGCCATCGCCTCGGCCGTGGCGGCGGGGTGGGAGCCCTGGTCGCGCGGCAAGCCGGTGATCATCGCCGTGGACGAGACCGGGGCCTGACCGCAGGCCCTGCCTCCGGGAACTCCTGATGACCCTGGCCTATCAGCGCCCCAAGCGGTTCGCGAAATGGGTCCGGCTGTGCGGGCCCAGGACCGGCGGCTTGGCCGAACAGGTGGAGACGGTGTTTCTCCAGAGGTTTCTCGATGCGGGCTATGTTCCCGTGAGCCTCGAATGCGGGGATCGCGGCCGCGCGGTCAGCGGTCTGGAGATCCGTCTGGAGAAGGCCGAGCAGGGCCTGTTCAAGTCGGTCACCATCCAGTTCGACAAGTATCGGGACCCGCGGTTCCAGGTGGCCGTCGAGCGGGAGCGGGCCGGCGAGCAAAGGCCGTTCGACCAGGCCAATCTCGTGCCGCGCAAGGGCAAGTACTATCATTTCTGGGGCAAGCCCTGGCTGGCGCCCAACCGCTTCTGGTCGGCGAAGGCCTCGGCCAGGCTGGCCCGGCGGCTGGCCGGGCTCTTTCCGCAATGCGAGGCCTTTCTCGAAAGCGGCGTGCGTGGCCGCAACCTGAGCCGGCCGATCATTCTGCCGGTGTTCGGCGCGCCTGCTTCCCTGGACCCCGCCTAGGCCCGCGCCCCGGGCAATCGCCTTCGCCTCGCGCCGTTGGCCGTCGGCCTGATTGACACCCGACCAGCGTCGCCCTCCGATACTCCCGTTACGAAGCGTGGCGGGGTGAGATGCAGGGGCAGGTTTCGGAGCCGACGGGCAGTCTGGCCACGGCGCTCGCCCATGCGGCGAGGCTGCTTTCGCATGATCCCGAACTGGCGCGTGAGCAGGCCCTGGCGATCCTGGAGGCCGCGCCTCGTCATCCGGGCGCGACCCTGATCCTGGCCGCGGCCCTGCGGCTGTCGGGCGACGCGGCGGCCGCCCTGCCGGTGATCGACCCGCTGTCGCGCGCGCTGCCTCAAGCCCCGGAGGTGCAGCTGGAGCATGGTCTCGTGCTGCTGGATCTTGGTCGCACCCAGGAGGCGGTGGCGGCGCTGCGGCGGGCGACGATGCTGAACCCTGGCCTCGGCGAGGCCTGGCGGGCGCTGTCGGTGGGGCTGACGGTGCTGGGCGACATGGCTGGCGCGCAGGACGCCGGCGACCGGCAGATCCAGGCTTCGGTGCGCGATCCGGCTCTGATCGCCGCCGCCTCGGCCCTGGTCGAGGGACGTTTGGCGGAGGCCGAGCATGGCCTGCGAACCTATCTGGCGGCCAGGCCCGACGAGCCGGCCGCCCTGCGCATGCTGGCCGAGGTGGCCGCGCGCCTGGGCCGCTACGAGGACGCCGAGCGGATCCTGACCCAGACCCTGGCCTTCACGCCCGGCTTCACCGCCGCCCGCCACAACCTGGCGACCCTGTTCTATCGCCAGAACAAGACCCTGGAAGCGCTGGCCGAGCTCGACCTGCTGCAGGCGGCCGACCCGCGCCATCCGGCCTACGCCAACCTGCGCGCCGCCGCCCTGGTGCGGATCGGCGAGTACGAGGCGGCCGTCGGCATCTATCGCGACGTGCTGGCCCGGCATCCGCATCAGCCCAAGGGCTGGATGAGCTATGGCCACGCGCTGAAGACCCTGGGCCGCCGCGCCGAGTGCGAGGCGGCCTATCGCAAGGCCGTCGAGCAGGCGCCGATGCTGGGCGAGGCCTGGTGGAGCCTGGCCAACCTCAAGACCCTGCGCTTCTCCGACGAGGACCTGGCCACGATGGAAGGCCAGCTGGCCGTCGCCGACCTGGTCGACGAGGACCGCTTCCACCTGCACTACGCCCTGGGCAAGGCGCTCGAGGACGCCGGCCGCTACGAGGAGAGCTTTCGCCACTACACCAGGGGCGCGGAGCTGCGCCGGGTGCAGATCCGCTACGACGCCGACGAGACCACGGCGCATGCGGCGCGCAGCAAGGCGCTGTTCACGCCGTCGTTCTTCGCCGAGCGAGCGGGGCGGGGTTGCGCCGCGCCCGACCCGATCTTCGTCGTCGGCCTGCCGCGCTCGGGCTCGACCCTGATCGAGCAGATTCTGGCCAGCCACTCCCAGGTCGAGGGCACGATGGAGCTGCCCGACGTGATCGCCATCGCCAAGCGGTTGGGCGGCAAGCCGGGGAAGGGCGGGGCGAGCGCCTATCCCGAGGCCCTGGCCGGTCTCGACGCCGACGCCCTGAAGGCGCTTGGCGAGGAGTATCTCGAGCGCACCCGGGTGCAGCGAAAGACCGACCGGCCGTTCTTCGTCGACAAGATGCCCAACAACTTCGCGCACGCCGGGCTGATCCACCTGATGCTGCCGAACGCCAGGATCATCGACGCCCGGCGCCATCCGCTGGGCTGCTGCTTCTCGGGGTTCAAGCAGCACTTCGCGCGGGGCCAGACCTTCAGCTACGGCCTGACCGACATCGGCCGCTACTACGCCGACTATGTGGACCTGATGGCCCATTTCGACGCCGTGCTGCCGGGGCGCGTGCACCGGGTGATCTACGAGGAGATGGTCGAGTCGCCGGAGGCCGAGATCCGGCGGCTGCTCGACCATTGCGGCCTGCCGTTCGAGGACGCGTGCCTGAATTTCCACCAGAACGACCGCGCCGTGCGCACCGCCAGCTCCGAGCAGGTGCGCCAGCCGATTTTCAAGGACGGCGTCGATCAGTGGCGCAACTATGAACCGTGGCTGGATCCGCTGAAGGCGGCCCTCGGGCCGGTTTTGACCACCTATCCCGCCGCGCCCGTTATTTGACCACCGGGCTCCGAGACTGCCGTTTTTGCAACAGTCTCATGAATTGCGCCAACGTGAAGCTTTGCTGCTTGCGACCTCAGATTAACTGAAAGAACGTTGTTCTCCTTGGGGCCAAGGAGTGAACACGTGCCGATTATGCGTTCAAAAACAATGAGGTCGGGCCTGCTGGTCACGGCCCTGATGTCGTCAAGCGCGCTCGGGGGAGCGGCTCTGGCGCAGGACGGCGGGGTGGCGCTGGAAGAGGTGGTGGTCACCGCCCAGAAGCGTTCGGAAAACCTGCAGGACGTTCCGGTCAGCATTCAGGCGCTGGGCGAGACCAAGCTGCAGCAGCTGCAGGTCACCAATTTCGCCGACTATGTGAAGTTCCTGCCCAGCGTGTCGTTCACCGGCTCCGGTTCGGGCTTCAACCAGGTCTACATGCGCGGCGTGGCCAGCGGCGGCGACGGCAACCACTCGGGCTCGCTGCCCAGCGTCGGCATCTATCTCGACGAGCAGCCGATCACCACGATCCAGGGCGCGCTCGACATCCACGTCTACGACATCGCCCGGGTCGAGGCCCTGGCCGGGCCGCAGGGCACGCTGTATGGCGCCAGCTCGCAGGCCGGCACCATCCGCATCATCACCAACAAGCCCAGCACCGCCAGCTTCAAGGCCGGCTACGACCTGGAGGTCAACACGATCGCCGGCGGCGACGCGGGCTATGTCGCCGAGGGCTTCGTCAACCAGCCGCTGTCGGACACGGTCGCCGTGCGCCTGGTCGGCTGGAGCAAGCGCACCGGCGGCTATATCGACAACGTGCCGTCGATCCGCACCTATCCGACCTCGGGCGTCACCATCGACAACGATGGCGTGGCCAAGAAGGACTACAACGACACCGAGACCTACGGCGCCCGGGCGGCGGTGAAGGTCGATATCGGCGACAACTGGTCGGTCACGCCGCAGGTCATGGGCCAGGTGCAGAAGTCGAACGGCTTCGCCGGCTACGATCCCGAGGTCGGCGACCTGGAGATCAGCCACTACTATCCGGAAAGCGCCGACGACCGCTGGGTGCAGGCGGCCCTTACCGTCGAGGGCAAGATCAGCAACCTCGACATCGTCTATGCCGGTTCGTACCTGGAGCGGACGGTGCTGACCGAGCAGGACTACACTGACTACTCCTACTTCTACGACACGCTGTACGGCTACGGCGCCTACTGGACCGACGACGCCGGCAATCCGGTCGATCCCTCGCAGTACATCAACGGCAAGGACCGCTATTCCAAGGTCAGCCACGAACTGCGCGTGTCCTCGCCGCAGGAGAACCGCCTGCGCTTCGTCGCCGGCCTGTTCTACCAGCGCCAGACCCACGGCATTCACCAGGACTACAAGATCGACGCCCTGGGCGAGTCGCTGTCGGTGGAGGGCCATCCGGGCACCATCTGGCTGACGGAGCAGAAGCGCGTCGACCGCGACAGCGCCGCCTTCGGCGAGGTGTCGTTCGACATCCTGCCCAAGCTGACGGCGACGGCGGGCATCCGCTTCTTCAAGGCCGACAACTCGCTGGTCGGCTTCTACGGCTATGGATCGGGCTACAGCAGCGGCACCGGCGTGGCTGCGTGCTTCAAGGGGCCGGTCGTCGCCGGCTCGCCCTGCACCAACCTCGACAAGCGGGTGAAGGAGACGGGCAACACGCCCAAGTTCAACCTCACCTACAAGGTCGACGACGACAAGCTGGTCTACGTCACCTATTCGGAAGGCTTCCGGCCGGGCGGCATCAACCGGCGCGGCACCCTGGCGCCGTACCTGTCGGACTATCTGAAGAACTACGAGTTCGGCTGGAAGACCAGCTGGGCCCAGAACCGCTTCCGCTGGAACGGCGCGGCCTATTTCGAGAAGTGGGACAAGTTCCAGTTCTCGATCCTTGGCCCCAACGGCCTGACCGAGATCCGCAACGCCGGCGCGGCCGAGATCAAGGGCCTGGAGTCCGACATCACCTGGGCGGTGATCCACGGCCTGACGATCAACGCCGCGGCCGCCTATACCGACGCCAGGCTGGCCGAGAACTACTGCGGCTATACTGACAGCGCCGGCAATCCGGTGACCACCTGCGCCTCGCCGCTGGCGCCGTCGGGCACGCGCCTGCCGGTGACGCCCAAGTACAAGGCCAACGTGACGGCCCGCTACGAGTTCGACGCCGGTTCGTTCAGGGCCTTCGTCCAGGGCTCGGGGGTCGGCCAGTCCGACGTCTTCTCCGACCTGCGGACCGAGGAGTCCGGCATCCTGGGGACGGGCGGCGGCTTCGTCACCTTCGACCTGTCGGCGGGTCTCAGCCGCGACACCTGGTCGTTGTCGGCCTACATCACCAACGTCGCCGACAAGCGGGCCAGCAACAACCGCTTCGTCCAGTGCGCCGAGGCGGTGTGCGGCGACAACGTCTATGTGATCCCCAACCAGCCACGAACGATGGGCCTGAAGTTCGGCCAGAAGTTCTGATCGCGGACCACGCACGCGCCGCCTCCGTCCTTCGGGACGGAGGCGGTTGCGCGTTCATCGTGCTGGTGAAAGCATGACCTTATGAGTACGCCCGCGCCCAAGGCCCTCGGCTTCTGGATGTGCAGCGCCCTTGTCGTCGGCAACATGATCGGCTCGGGCGTCTTCATGCTGCCGGCCTCGCTGGCCCCGTACGGCTGGAACGGGGTGCTGGGCTGGATCGTCACCATCGCCGGCGGCCTGTGCCTGGCCTTCGTCTTCGCCCGGCTGGCGGCGGCCCTGCCGCGCGAGGGCGGGCCCTACGCCTACACCCAGGAAGCCTTCGGGCCGGCGGCGGGCTTCATCGTCGCCTGGGCGTACTGGATCTCGCTGTGGGTCGGCAACGCCGCCATCGCCACGGGGGCCGTGAGTTATCTGTCGGTGCTGGTCCCCGCCATCGCCAAGGTTCCGGGCCTGCACGCCCTGGTGACCCTGAGCCTGATCTGGGGGCTGATCGGCGTGAACTGCTTCGGCGCCAAGCTGGCCGGCGAGGTGCAGGTGGTGACCACCGTCCTCAAGCTGCTGCCGCTGGCCGCCGTGCTGGGCCTGTCGGCCTGGCTGCTGACCCAGGCCGGGTCGACCGCCGTCTCGGCGCCGTTGCGGGTCTCCGACCTGGGCGGGCCTGGCCTCGTCGCCGCCTCGGCCCTGACCCTGTGGGCGCTGCTGGGCCTGGAGTCGGCCACGGTGCCGGCCGACAAGGTCAAGGATCCCGCCCGCACCATCCCGCGCGCCACCCTGTTCGGCGCGGCCTTCACCGGGGGCGTCTACCTGCTGGTCTGCTCGGCGGTGGTGCTGCTGTCGCCGCCCGACGCGCTGAAGGCCTCCAACGCCCCGATGGCCGAGTTCATCGGCCGGTTCTGGGGATCCGGCGCGGCCATGGCCGTGGCCGCCTTCGCCGCCATCAGCGCCTTCGGGGCCCTGAACGGCTGGGTGCTGCTGCAAGGCGAGATGCCCTACGCCATGGCCCGGGGCGGGGTGTTCCCGGCCTTTCTGGGCAAGTCGTCCAGCCGCGGCACGCCGGTGCGGGCGCACCTGGTCTCTGGCCTGTTCCTGAGCGTGCTGGTGGGCATCAACTACGCCAAGTCGATGGCCGACCTCTTCACCTTCATCGCCCTGCTGGCGACCACGGCCTCGCTGTTCACCTACCTGGCCTGCGCCCTGGCGGCGCTGAAGCTGCAACACGCCGGCCGCGTGCCGGGTTCGCGGCTGCTGACCGTCGTCGCCGTATTGGCCGGGCTCTATGCGGTGTTCACCCTGTTCGGCGCCGGCAAGGAAGCCGTGCTGTGGGGTCTGGTGCTGCTGGCCGCCGGCGTTCCCGTCCATCTGCTGATGCGCCGTGCGGCGCGTGCGTGAGGCCCATCGCATGATGCTGCGTTCGACCCTGGCCGCCGCCCTGGCGGCGTTGACCGCTGCGCCAGCCCTGGCGGCCGAGGCGCCCAAGCCGACCCCCAAGGTCTCCTACGTCCACGCCGGACGGCTGATCGATCCCGTCGCCGGCAAGGTGCTGACCGACCGGCTGATCCGCATCGAGGGCGAGCGCATCGTCGCCGTCACCGCCTGGACCGGCGCCCCGACCGACGGCCCGGTGCTCGACTGGTCGGCCCTGACCGTGCTGCCGGGCCTGATCGACATGCACACCCACATCGTCGACCAGGAGCAGACCGAGAACATCGCCGAGCCGCTGCTGACCACGGCCGCCGAGCAGGCCTATATCGGCGCTGCCCACGCCCGCACGACCCTGATGGCCGGCTTCACCAGCGTGCGCGACGTCGGAACCTGGCGCGCGTTCGGCGACGTGGCGCTGCGGGACGCCATCGACAAGGGCCTGGTCCCGGGACCGCGCATGTCGGTGGCCGGGGCCTATGTGACGACGCCGGGCGGGGGCGGGGAGGTGACCGGCATCGCCGCCGACGTGGTCATCCCGGCCGAGATGCGCCGGGGCGTCGTGGAAGACGTGGCCGACACCCATCGCAAGACCCGCGACATCCTGGTGCACGGCGCCGACTTCCTGAAGCTGATCGCCACCGGCGCGGTCCTGACCGTCGGCACCGAGCCCGGCCAGCTGGAGCTATCCAAGGAAGAGATCGAGGCCGCCGTCGAGGAGGCGGCCAAGCGCGGGACCTACGCCACCGCCCACGCCCACGGGGCCGAGGGGATCAAGGTGGCGGTGCGGGCCGGGGTGCGCTCGATCGAGCACGGCTCGCTGATCGACGACGAGGGCATCGCCCTGATGAAGGCGCGGGGAACCTGGCTGGTCGCCGACATCTACAACGGCGACTACATCGACGAGATCGGCACGAAGAACGGCTGGCCCGCCGAGACCCTGCGCAAGAACCGCGAGACCACCGACGCCCAGCGGGACGGTTTCCGGAAGGCCGTGAAGGCCGGGGTCAAGATCGCCTACGGCACCGACGCCGGCGTCTATCCCCATGGCTGGAACGCGCGCCAGCTGCCCTACATGGTCCGCTACGGCATGACGCCGATGCAGGCGATCCAGTCGGCGACCACCAGCGCCGCGGCCCTGATGGGAAAGGACAAGGACGTCGGCTGCGACCAGGCCGGCTGCTACGCCGATCTGATCGCGGTGGCCGGTGATCCGCTGGCCGACGTCGGGCTGCTGCAGGACGTGGCCAAGGTGATGAAGGGCGGCGTCGTCTACAAAGATTAGGGTTCCCTTGGCGCCAAAAAATTAACCGCTTGAGACCTGGCGCGGCGTGTGCATTGTGCGCTGCAACTCGATGTTGCTGTGCAGCATTGATACAGCTGTCGCGAAGCCGCCCGTGGGGGGAGGCTGGCGTCAGCCTCGATCAAGGAGCCTCCCCATGGCCGACTCGAACCACTACTACGTCCGTCCGGTCGCCGGCGTCTGGCACGTGACCTGGAACGACTCGCCCGAGCTGATCAGCTCCTGCCCGAGCCAGCACGAAGCCGTGGCCCTGGCCCAGCTCCTGGCCCGCCACATGACCAGCCAGGGCCGCTACGCCGAGGTTCACATCGCCGAACCGGAAGCCCGCCGTCCGACCTGGGGCCGCAAGGGCCTGGCCGGCGCGGCCGCCGCCGCCGCCTGATCCCGAATTTTTCAATCTAGGCTGACTTCCAAGCCGCTCCGACGCCGTCGGGGCGGCTTTTTCTTGGGCTGTTTCAGAACGTTGGCGTGCCTGCTCCTCCCCCGCTTGCGGGGGAGGGGGACCACGAAGTGGTGGAGGGGGCGAGACTGGGCGCTGAGTTTGCGGTCGCCCCCTCCGTCACGGCGCCGATGGCGCCGCGCCACCTCCCCCGCACGCTTCGCTACGGGGGAGGAGTTTGGTCAACGCCGCCCATACTTGCATGCGAACCCAGCCTTTTCTTCAGCCTAGCCAGGCGCCGGCGGCCGCCTCCAGCGCCCGCACCGCCTCGGCCGGCGAGAAGGTGCTGGGGTCCAGGCAAAGCTCCAGCCACAGCCCGTCGACCATCGCCGTCAGGCCGATCGCCGCCAGCCTGCGCTCGCGCGCGCCGCAGTCGGCCAGCAGGGTCTCCAGCCGCGCCCGGTAGGCGGCGTAGGAGGCCGCGTGGATGGCGGCGATGCGGGGCTTGGTCTTGACCAGGCTCCAGAACCCGATCCAGGCGGCCAGCAGCTCGGCGTCCAGCACCGGCGGGGCGAAGCTGGCGGCCAGATAGGCCGAGAGCCGCGCGCGGGGATCGCGATCCGCCGCCGCCACGGCCGCCTCCAGCGCCGCGTCGATCCGCTGGTCAACCGCCTCGTAGGCGGCGGCGATCAGCTCGTCGACGCCCTCGAAATAGTGCCGCAGCAGGCCGGCCGAGACACCGGCCTCGGCGCAGATCGTCCGCACCGAGGTTCCGGCCACGCCTTCGCGGGCCAGCACGGCCTCGGCGGCCGCGACCAGGGCCTGGCGGCGGACGTCGGGGGCTTCGCGGGTGAAGGGGGCGCGGGTCATGGGAAGACCCCCTCAGTCGCTCCGCGACAGCTCCCCCAGAGGGGGAGCATCTTGGGGGCGCGCCAAAAGATCCTCCCCCTCTGGGGGAGGTGGCCCGGAGGGGCGGAGGGGGTCTTCACCACCCCTCCGGCGGCCGAGGCAGGCGGCTCTCCGGGATCAGCGCCCGCAGCTTGCGCCCGAAGCTCCTCAACGACACCTCGCTGCTCGCCAGCGGTCCTGCCGTAAACGTCCGCGAGGCCATGCCCTGCTGCACCCGCGCCACCAGCTCGGTGTCCTCGGCGTTGACCTGGCGGTTGATGCGCCAGTTGAGATAGCGCGCGGCCTTCATCTCGCGCCGGTCGTCGGGCAGGGCGTAGGCGATCTCGCGGATCATGGTGGTCGTGGCCGAGACGGGGATGAACTGCATGAAGTCCACCTGGTCGGGATAGATGTCGAAGGCGAAGTTCGGCCAGAGCTTGAAATAGGTCCAGAGGCGCTTGCGGTCGGCCGGCAGGTGCGGAACGTCGGGCAGGACGGCCTGGTAGAGACGTTCGGACGGATTGTTCGACGGCTCGTCGATCAGCTGGCCCCACATCTTGTCGACCCACGTCTGCGCCTCGACGCCATAGCCCTTGCCGAACAGCCGGGTCAGGCCGGGGTGGGCGATCGGGATGTGCAGGCCGTCGGAATAGTTGTCGCTGATGTTCTTCCAGTTGACGTCGCGAGGCCGCAGGGTGACGCGGCCGAACGGCTGCAGCTCCTCGAACCGGTAATGGGCGACCTCGGCCTCGTAGGGGGCCATCATGTCGGCGACGCTCGGGCCATCTCCCTCCAGCCGCACGAAGACGAAGCCGCGCCAGATCTCCAGGTCCAGCCTGGCCAGGCCCTGCTTGTCCATCTCCAGCGCCGGATAGTCGTCGCGCATCGGCACGCCGATCAGCCGGCCCTCCAGGTCGTAGGTCCAGGCGTGGTAGGGGCAGACGATGCGGCCGCAGCGGCCGGTGGGGCCGTCCAGCAGCCGCGCGCCGCGATGCCGGCAGACGTTCGCAAAGGCCTTGGCCCCGCCGTCCTTGCCGCGCACCACGACCAGGCTCTCGCCCACGAAGTCGAAGGTGTGGAAGTCGCCGGCTTTCGGGATGTCGTTGAGGTGGCAGACGATCTGCCAGGATGGCCGGAAGACCTTGTCCTGCTCCTCGCGGAAGAACCGCTCCGAGCCGTAGATCCAGCCGGGCAGGCCCCAGTCGGATTGGGGGTCGTGGTTGGAGAGGGCGGTCATGCCGCTCACCGCCCCACCACGGCCAGCTTCACCGCCGTGGTGAAATCCTTGTCGCGCAGGATTTCGCGGGCGGCGTTGCGGCCCGGATTGCCAGACACCCCGCCGCCGGGATGTGTGCCCGCCCCGCACATGTAGAGGCCCTTGATCGGCGCCCGGTGGCTGGCGTGGCCCAGCAGCGGACGGGCGGCCCACAGCTGATCCAGCGACATGTTGCCGTGCATGATGTCGCCGCCGATCAGGCCGAACTTCCGCTCCAGATCCAGCGGCGACAGGATCATCCGGCCCAGCACCGAGGCCTTGAAGTTCGGCGCCCAGCGGTCGACCGTGTCGATGATCAGGTCGGCGGCCGCCTCGCGCTCGGCGTCCCAGGACCGCGCGTCGGGAAGCGTCGGGGCGAACTGCTGGCAGAACAGGCTGGCCACGTGCTGGCCGGGCGGGGCCAGGGTGGGGTCGATGGTCGAGGGGATCAGGATCTCGACGATCGGGGCCTTGCTCATGCCGTCGGCCTTGGCGTCGCGATAGGCGGCGTCCATGTAGTCGAGGCTGGGGGCGATGACGATCCCGCTCTGGTGATGCTCGGCCATCGCCTTGCCGGGCAGGGACGTGAAGTCCGGCAGCTCCGACAGCGCCACGTTCATCCGGAAGGTGCCCGAGCCGTTCTTGTAACCGTCGATCGCCTTGCGGAAGTCGGCCGGCAGGGCCGAGGGGGCGACGAGTTTCTTGTAGAGCAGGGCCGGATTGACGTTGGCGCTGACGATCGGGGCCATGATCTGGCGGCCGTCGACCAGCTGCACGCCCACGGCTTTTCCGGCATCCACGTGCACGCCCTCGACCGGCGCGCTCAGCAGGATCTCGACCCCGGCCTTCTCGCAGGCCTTCGCCATCGCCTGGGTGATCGCGCCCATGCCGCCGACGGCGTGGCCCCAGGCGCCCTTCTTGCCGTTCACCTCGCCGAAGGTGTGGTGCAGCAGCACATAGGCCGAGCCGGGCGTGTCGGGGCTGGCGTAGTTGCCGACCACGGCGTCGAAGCCGAAGGCGGCCTTGACCGGCTCGCTCTCGAACCAGCCGTTCAGGAAATCCCGCGCGCTCTTGGTGAACAGGTCGAGCAGGTCGCGCTTGCGTTCGCGCGACAGCATGGCGAGACGCCCGCCCTGGCGCAGGGCGCGCAGGATCCCCGGCAGGCCGTCGCCCAGGTTGGGCGGGGTCTCCTGGGCCAGGGCGCGCAGCACGTCGCCGATCTCGTCGAGCATGGCGTAGTAGGCCGGCAGGATCTCGGCGTCGCGGCGGCTGAACTTGCGGAACTGTTCCTGGGTCCGTTCGAGCCCGCCGCCGAGCTTGATGTATTTGTCGTCGGAGATCGGCAGGAAGTTCGAGATCGGCCGCTCCAGGAAGGTCAGGCCGAACCCGTGCAGGTCCATGTCGGCGATGACCCGCGGATTGAGCAGGCTGACCGTGTAGCTGGCCACGGAGTTGCGGAAGCCGGGATGGAACTCCTCGGTCACCGCCGCCCCGCCGACCACGCCGCGCGCTTCGCAGACGGTGACCTTCATCCCCGCCTTGGCCAGGTAGAACGCGCAGACGAGGCCGTTATGGCCTCCGCCGATGATCACGGCGTCACGGGTGTCGGTCATCGTCTCTCTCCCCAGGAGGCGTCTGGGAGGGAGGTTGCTATACGAGTGTAAAATAGTCCAGCGGCGCGCGGAGAAACCTCTCCCATAGGGAGAGGGAGGGGCCCGCTGCGAAGCAGTGGGAGGGTGAGGGGTTTCAAACTGTCGGGCTTGGGCGCGGGCCTGGAGGTTCCGCTTGCCAGCAGTGAAACCTCTCACCCTCCCACGCCTTGCGGCGCGGGCCCCTCCCTCTCTCAAAGAGAGAGGGATCAAAAACTAGTGCTTGCCGCGATCGCGCCCGAAGTTGGGCTCAGCGCTTTCCTGGCCGGCCGCCACGATGCCGCGGCGGATCGCCCGGGTGCGGGTGAAGTGGGCGTGCAGGGTGTCGGCGTCGCCCCAGCGGATGGCGCGGCTCATGGCCTGCAGGTCCTCGGTGAAGCGGCCCAGCATCTCCAGCACCGCGTCCTTGTTGGCCACGAAGATGTCGCGCCACATGGTCGGGTCGCTGGCGGCGATGCGGGTGAAGTCGCGGAAGCCCGAGGCCGAGTACTTGATGACCTCGTTCTCAGTGACGTTCTCCAGGTCCGCCGCGCTGCCGACGATGGTGTAGGCGATCAGGTGGGGCAGGTGGGAGACGACGGCCAGCACCAGGTCGTGGTGCTTCTCCTCCATCAGCTCGACCTGGGCACCGAACGACCGCCAGAAGGCCGACAGCTTGGCCACGGCGGCGGCGTAGGCCTCGTCGTCGCGATCGGCCAGCGGCGTCAGGATCGTCCAGCGGCCTTCGAACAGCTCGGCGAAGCCGGCGTCGGGACCCGACTGCTCGGTGCCGGCGATCGGGTGGCCGGGGATCGGGAACACCTTGGCCAGCTCGGGCGCGCGGAAGGCCTCGGCGATGGTGGCCTTGGTCGAACCGACGTCGGTCAGGGTGGCGCCGGGCTTCAGGTGCGGCGCGACGGCGGCGGCCACCTCGCCGATCGACAGCACCGGGGTGGCGATGACCACCAGGTCGGCGTCCTTCACCGCTTCCGCCAGGTCGCCGGTGACGTGGTCGGCCAGGCCGATCTCGATGGCGCGGGCGCGGTGGGCCTCGCTGGCGTCAACGATGGTGACCTCGCCGACCACGCCGTGGGCGCGCGCGGCCAGGATCACCGAGCCGCCGATCAGGCCGGCGCCGACGACGGTCATCTTGGGATAGAGCAGGCCGGTGGGTGACATGGCTTTGTTCTTATAAGCCCTCCCCCTCGATGGGGGAGGGTTGGGTGGGGGTGATGCGGCGGTCGATCGTAGTGCGGCGGAGCGGCGGGGGTCACCCCCATCCCCGACCCTTCCCCCCCCATCGAGGGGGAGGGGAGGTTTCCTACCGCCCCACGAACTCGGCCAGAAGATCCACGACCGCGCGGTTGTGCTCTTCGCGGCCGATGGTGATGCGCAGTGAATTGGGCAGGCCGTAATTGGCGACGGCGCGGACCAGATAGCCCTTGCCGGCCAGGAAAGCCTCGGCGTCGAGGGCGGTCTTGCCCGGCGTCGTGGGGAAGTCGACCAGCACGAAATTGGCGGCCGACGGCGTGACGCTCAGGCCAAGCCCGCCCAGCTGCTGGGCCAGCCACGGCCGCCACTGCTCGACCAGGGCCACCGAGGCGGCCTCGAAGGCGCGGTCGGCCAGGGCGGCGATCGCCGCTTCCTGGGCCGGGATCGAGGTGTTGAACGGCGGGCGGATGCGCTCGATCGGATCGATGATGTCGGCGTCCGCATAACCCCAGCCGACCCGCAGGGACGCCAGGCCGTGGATCTTCGAGAAGGTGCGGGTGACGACGACGTTCCGGGCCTCGCGCGCCAAAGCCAGGCCGTCCTCGAAGCGCGGATCGGTGCAGAACTCGGCATAGGCGCCGTCCAGCACCAGGATCACCGACGGCGGCAAGGCCGCGTGCAGGTCGCGGATCTCTTCGCCCGTCAGCCATGTGCCCGTGGGGTTGGCCGGATTGGCGACGAAGACGATGCGGGTGCGGTCATCGACCTGCTTGAGGGTCTCTTCGAGGTCGATGCGACGGTTCGGCTCGGCGGCGAAGCGCACTTCCGCCTGGCAGGCGCGCGCCCCGATCGCATAGGCGGCGAAGCCGTGCTCGCCCTGGACGATGTTGTCGCCGGGCTCGAGATAGGCCTGGCACAGCAGGGCGAAGATCTCGTCGCTGCCGTCGCCGAAGGTCAGGCGCTCGGGCTCCAGGCCGTAGAGTGCCGCGACAGCGGCGCGCAAACCGCTGGCCTTGCCGTCCGGATAGACGTGCAGGCGGTCGGCGGCGTCGCGATAGGCGGCCTTGGCCTGCTCGCTGCAGCCCAGGACGTTCTCGTTGCTCGACAGCTTCACCGGATGGGCGATCCCCTCGATCTTCGACTTGCCGCCCACATAGGCGGCGATGTCGAGGATCCCCGGCTTGGGCAGCGGACGGGGCGAGGCGGAGCGGTCGGAAGCGGTCATCACGGGTCTCGGCGAGCGCCTGGAAGAGGCGCGGCCCTACTTACACGTCGAAGGGAACGGGGGCAGCCCCGACCACGCCCGACAGCTGGCCCGGCGCGCGGGCCAGACGCTCGTCGTCGCGCTGGTAGAAGCCCGACAGCGAGAACAGTTTCAGCCCCCCGGCCTCGGCCACCGGTTCGGCGGCGACGCCGTCGACGCCCAGGGCCTCGACGATGGCGGTCGCGCTCTTGGCGCTATCGGTGACCCAGAAGGTCTGGTCGCCGCCGGTCGGTTCGACCTCGACTTCGGCCACCGCGAAGGCGGCCTGCGGACCCCAGCGGGTCAGGCAGGGCAGGGCGGCGAAGATGTTCAGCGTGGGTTCGGCCAGCAGGCGGCCCCACCAGGCGCTGCCCGGTTGCAGGCCCAGCACGGCGACGCCCCACGGCGTCTTGGCGGCGGCCAGGGCGTCCTTCTCGGCGGCGACCACGGCCATCGGCGGGGCGGCGCCGAAGCGCGAGCGGGCCAGCTCGACCGTGCGGCCGTCGCCCCAGACGGTGAGGTGGAACGGGCCCTGGCGCGACAGGCTGTCGGCCATCAGCTCGCGCCAGATGCGGATCAGCAGGGCGTCGGAGGCGTCGTTGCGCGGCGCGGCCAGCAGCTTGCGGACGATCAGGGCCTCGCGGCCGGGACGCAGGCCAAAACCGGTGTCGCCGGCGGCGCGCTTGGCCGTGGCGACGGCGCGCGACAGGCCGGCCCGCTCGTCGATCAGCGCGAGCAGTTGGCTATCGATGGCGTCGATGCGCCATCGGACCTCGTCCAGCGAGGGCGGCGTCTCGTCCGCGTCGCGACCCATGTCTATCCCCGAAAATGAGGGCCGGAACATAGACTTTGCCGCGAAGGGCGCAATAGCCGCATCGCCGGGGAAGGAAATTGCGTTGGTCTAAGATCCTTCTCTCATAGAGAGAGGGAGGGGCCCGCGCCGAAGGCGTGGGAGGGTGAGAGGTTACAAACTGTCCGAACAAGGCGCGGCGGCGGCGGGGCTCCAGTCGGTAGAACCGGAGTGCATGGGAGCTTGGATAGTCGCTCTCTTTGAGCCGATAGGCCAACGGTTGTGTAGGTGGCGGGATTTACCGGCAGACGGTGAAACCTCTCACCCTCCCACCGCTTCGCGGTGGGCCCCTCCCTCTCTCAACGAGAGAGGGTTTCCCCTAGCGCGGCACATACACCTGCGGCGACGGCCCGGTGTCGAAGGGGCCCAGGCGCGTGCGGCCGTTCTGGAAGTCCAGGGTGGCGCTGAGCGTCGGGTCCTGGCCGGCGGCCGCGGCGATCGCGGCGGCGGCCGAGCGGGCGTCGGTGATCGCCTCGGCGGGGCTGGGCTTTTCGCGTACGGTGACGTCGAGGGCGCCGCGCAGGCGGCCGTTCGGATCGACGGTCAGGGCGCCGGACTTGGCCTCGATCAGGGCGTCGCCGGCGGTCAGCTTGCCGCTCTCGACGCTGATGGCGCCGCCGGCGGCGGTCCAGTCGCGCACCGCGTCGGTCCAGTTTTCGCCACGCAGGGTCGAGGCCTTCGACAGGCGCGAGTCCCAATAGAGCGAGGCGGTGCGGTCCTGGGCGATGCGGCCCAGCAGGCCGGTGAAGGCCACCTTGGCGCCATCGGCCTTGAACAGGATCGCGGCCTGGTCGTCTGGCCCGGCGCGCAGGTGCAGCTGCAGGGCGTCGGTCGAGCTGATCGGGAAGGGCTCGACGTCGGCGGCCGTGGTGAAGACCAGCTTGGCGCCCTCGATCGAGATGCGCGGCGGATACTGGTCGAAGCCGGCCAGGCTGGCGCGCAGGGCCTCGCCGGTGACGACCACTTCGCCCTTTTCCGGACGGGTCAGCACCACGCCGGCGGGGGCGACGATCATCCAGTGGCCGACGCCGTAGATCATCGCCTCGCCCTTCAGCTGCGGCGCGCGGACGGCCCAGCCCGAGGGCTCGGCGACACGGGCGTTTTCCAGCCGCACGTCCAGCCGGAAGGGGAAGCCGGTGACCTCGCGCCTGGTCCACGACAGGTCGTAGCCCTCGGCCTTCAGGTGGGCGGCGGTGGCGTCCATCCGCGTGACCATCTCGTTGCGCAGCCAGAACCAGCCGACGCTCCAGACGATGCAGACCAGGGCCGCGAGGACGAAAGGCAGGACCAGGCCGCGACGGCGGGGCTTGCGGGACGGCGTCGGGTCGCTATGGGTCATGGGCGAAGGGGCTGTTCCGGTCGGTGAGGGTGTTAGGCGTGTCGAGCGAGCAGCCGCGGGGCGGCGATCGTTGGGTGTTCGGTTACGGATCGCTGATGTGGCGGCCCGGGTTCCCGTTCATAGACCGAAGAACGGCGGTCCTCCATGGGCGCAGGCGCGCCTTCTGCATCTATTCGGTGCATCACCGGGGGACGTACGAGCGTCCGGGCCTGGTCCTGGGCCTGGCTCCGGGCGGGGCGGTGCGCGGCGTCGCCTATCGGGTGGCGGAAAGCGCCTGGCCCGAGGTCTACGCCTATCTGCGCGAACGCGAGCAGCCGACCGAGACCTATTTCGAGGCCTGGTCGAAGCTGAAGATCGACGGAAACGGCGAGGTCCCGGCCCTGGTGTTCCTGTCCGACCGCAAGCACGGCCAATGGGCGGGGGCGCTGAGTCTGGAGCAGCAGGCGGAGCTGATCGCCGGGGCGCGAGGGCTGTCGGGGCCGAACATCGACTATCTGCGAGATCTGGTCGGGCACCTGCGCGAGGACGGGGTGCGCGATCACGCGATGGAGGCGTTGCTGAAGATGGTCGAGGCGCTCGAAACCTGACCCCTCTCCCCCTGCGGGAGAGGGTGGCCTCGCGGAGCGAGGTCGGGTGAGGGGTTGCACGAACGAAAACGCCGCGACGGCTGATCGGCTGTCGCGGCGTTTCATTTTTGAGAGACCCCTCATCCGTCGGCCTTCGGCCGCCACCTTCTCCCGCAAGGGGAGAAGGATCAGATGTGTTCGTCCTCCAGCGCCTTGGTCGCCGTGTCGATCCGCGTCTGCAGTTCGCGCATGAACTCGCCGCGCTTGAGGCCGGCGGGGATGGGCGGCAGGTATTCGAAGACGATGACGCCGGGCTCGACCAGCAGGCTCTTGTGCTTCCAGTGCTGGCCGCAGTTGAGGGCCAGCGGGGTCACCGGCAGCTCCAGTTCGCGATAGAGCGCGGCGATGCCGGGCTTGTAGTCGCCGGGCTCGCCGACCTTGCCGCGGGTGCCTTCGGGGAAGATCACGACCTGGCGGGTCTCCTTCATGCGATCGATGGAGTCGCGGACCAGCTTCTTCAGGGCCGTCGAGTGGCCTTTGCGATCGACGACGATCATCTTGGCCTTCAGGCCGTGCCACCCGAACAGCGGCACCATCAAGAGCTCCTTCTTCATCACGAAGCAGGCGTCGGGCAGGATGGCGAACTGGCTGAAGACGTCGAACATCGACTGGTGCTTGGCGGCCACCAGCGCCGGGCCGGTGGGAACGTATTCCTTGCCGCGCACCTCGACCTTCACCCCCGCCAGCACGCGCAGGGCCAGGATCACGCCCTGGGACCAGAAGCGCAGCACGGCGCGGTTGGCCGCGCGCGGCATCAGCAGGGTCACCAGCATCAGCGTGGCCAGGGTGGCCGACCACAGCCAGAAGAACAGCTGGAACAGGAACGAGCGCAGGTAGATCAAGTGTCTTTTTCCTTCGCCGACGTCTCGGCGGGCTTGTCTTTCGGACCGAGGTTCAGGAACGCCTCGCGCCCCAGGATCGCCAGGTACTTGCAGTATTCCACGATCATCCGCCGGGCGGTGTGGCTGCGCTTCCACCAGCGGCGGGCGTTGAGGCTTTCGGTGGCCACCGGATAGGCGTGCAACTCGACGTCCGGCATGGTGGCGTGCAGCTCAAGCATCGAGCGCGGCATGTGATAGTCGGCGGTGACGACGATCAGGCTCTCGTAGCCGCGGGCCTTGGCCCATTCGGCCGTCTCGCGGGCGTTGCCGACGGTGTCGGCGGCGGCGAAGCCGAGGTCCACGCAGCAGTCGTAGATCGGCTTGACGGCCTTGGTGACGTCCTGGACGTCGGCGCGGGTGGCCTCGCGGTTGACGCCCGAGATCAGCAGGCGCTTGCCCTTGCCGGCCTCCAGCAGCTTGGTGGCCGCCTCCAGGCGCAGGTTCGAGGCGCCGGTCAGCACCACGACGCCGTCGGAGACGGGGGGATCGGCCGCCGGGGTCGAGCGCTCCACCCGCGAGGTGAAGGCCAGCAGGCCCAGGGTCCAGATCATCACCACGATCAGAAAGGCGGCGATGCTCTTCACGGCATGTCCTTCAGCAGGCGGAGGGCCGCGGCGCGCGCGGCCAGCCCCGCGACCAGGGCGGCGATCAGCGGGCAGGGCAGGGGCGCCAGAAGGTCGATCCACGCCAGCGGCAACACCGGCGTGAGGCCCGTGCCGCCCCCCGCCAGCCGCGCCGTCATCCCGACGATGACCGCGGCCGCGCCGCCGAGCAAGCCCGCGCTGGCGGCCATGGCCGCGAAACGGTTCTGGAACAGCCTGGCGATGAAGCCGGCCTCGGCCCCTGAAAGGTGCAGCACCTCGATCACCTCGTGCCGCGCGGCCAGGCCCGCCCGGGTGGCGAAGGTGATGACGGCGGCGGCGGCGGCGGCGATCAGGGCGAAGACGCCCAGCGCCGCCCAGCGGGCCAGGCCCGCGCCGCGCTCGATGTCGGCGATCCAGCGGCTGTGGTCGTCGACGATGGCGTCGACGGCGGCTTCGCGCAGGGCCTTGGTCAGGGTCTCGGCGGAGGCCGGAGCCTTGGGATCGAGGTCCAGGGTGACGAGGCGCGGGGTCGGCAGGTCGGCGACCAGGGCGTCGCGGCCGATCCACGGCTCCAGCAGGGCCTCGGCCTTGTCCTTCGTAAGGGCTTGGGCCTGGGTGACGCCCTTGACCCCGGCCAGGGTCTCGGCGGCGCGGGCGGCGGCGCTGTCGGGCGTCTCGCCGGCCTTGGCGCGGACGACGACGGTGGCCGAGCCGGTCAGCTGGGCGCTCCAGCCCTCGGCGGCGCGGTTGGCGGCCAGGGCCGCCAGGGCGGTCAGGCAGGCCAGGAAGCACAGCACGGCGACGACGAAGACCAGCGCCCCGTCGCGGGCGTCGCGCGGCGGCAGCAGCGGGCCGGGCTTCCAGCGGTTGATGTCGAAGGGACCGCTCATCACGCCTCGCCCGGCTCGATCAGGCGGCCGTGCTCCAGGTGCAGCACCGGGCGGGCGGCGCGGGCGACCAGCTCCTCGTCGTGGGTGGCGATCAGCACCGTGGTGCCCAGGCGGTTGAGCTCGACGAACAGGCGCAGCAGGCGCAGCGACATCGCCGGATCGACATTGCCGGTCGGTTCGTCGGCCAGCAGCACGTCGGGCCGGTCGACCACGGCGCGGGCGATGGCCAGGCGCTGCTTCTCGCCGCCCGACAGGGTGGCCGGCAGGGCGTGCATGCGCTCGCCCAGGCCCACCCAGTGCAGCAGCTCGGCGACGTCGTCGCGATAGGTGGCCGGCTTGCGGCCGGCGATGCGCAGGGGCAGGGCTGCGTTGTCGAACACCGACAGGTGTTCGAGCAGGCGGAATTCCTGGAACACCACGCCGATGCGGCGGCGCAGGAACGGCAGGTCGCCGGCGTGGACCAGGCTGATGTCGCGTCCGAACAGCTCGACGCGACCCCGTGACGCACGATGCGCCAGATAGATCAGCTTGAGCAGCGAGCTCTTGCCCGCGCCCGAGGCGCCGGTGAGGAAGTGAAACGACCCGGGGGCAAGGGAAAAGCCGACGTCGCGCAGGGTTTCGGGACCCCGTCCGTAGCGCATCGACACGCCTTCGAAACGGACCACGGGAACGGCGTCGAGGTCCTGATCTGCGCCGGTCCGCACGGGTGTGTCGATGGGGTTTCTGGACATCAGGGTTAAAATCGGCGACCTCCAATGCTGTAAAGCGGGGATGACCGATTCGCGGCCATGATACTGACCTGTCCGGAGTGCGCCAGCCGCTATTTCGTCGACGACGCCAAGGTCGGTTCGACCGGTCGTGTCGTGCGTTGCGCCTCGTGCGGCGCGCGCTGGACCGCGCGTAACGAAAACGCCGCCGACGAAGAGCTGTTCGATGCGCCGTCGGCCGCCGGGACGCCCCCGGGGCCGGCCAACGACGGGGCCGCCGCGGCCGCGGCGCTGGATCCCCTGCACGCCCTCGACGACACGCCCGAACCCGAGCCGCCGGTCAGCGCCCTGCCGGGCGAGGAGCTGCCCAAGGTTTTCCGCGCCCGCGCCGACGCCGAACGCCGCCTGAAGGAAGCCAAGACCACAGGCATCGTCTGGGGCGGCATGGTCGCGGTGATGGTGGTGGTGCTGGTCGGGGCCGGGGTGTTCCGCCTCAACATCGGCAAGCTTTGGCCGAGCACCGCCGGCGCCTACGCCATGGTCGGCGCGCCGATCAACACCATCGGCCTGATCGTCGAGGAAAACAGCATCCGGGCCGAGCCGACGATGCAGGACGGCCGCGCCGCCCTGACCATCACCGGCGTCATCCGCAACATCACCGAAAAGCCGGTGCAGGCGCCGCCGCTGCGCATCGCCCTGCTCAACAAGGCCCAGAAGCGCGTGGCCGGCCAGCTAGCCGCCGCCGCCGACCCGACCATCCCGCCGGGCCAGACCCGACACTTCTCGGTCGTCCTGCTGAACCCGCCGTCCAGCGCCCAGGTGCTGGAGATCGCCTTCGCGGTCGAGAAGGGCGCGGGCCATGCGGTGAAGACCGGCCTGCACGCGGCCGAGGGCGGCCACGGCGAGCCGGAACTGCGCGGCGCCCAGGACACGCCGACGCAGGATCATGCCGCCGCCGAGGGGCATACGGAGGATTCCGCGGCCGAAGGGGCTGGACATGACGCCCCTGGTCATGAGACCGGAGCGGCCGAAGCGGCTCCTGCCGAGCATCATTGACCAAGATCCCCTGACATGACCGATCCCGCCCGCCCCGAAGTGCTTATTTCAGAGCAAGAAATCGCCGAGCGGGTCGAGGCCCTGGCCCGTCAGATCGCGCCGCGCATCGACGACGACACCGTCGCCGTCTGCCTGCTGACCGGCGGCCTGTGGTTCGCCGCCGACCTGACCCGCGCCCTGTGGAAGGCCGGCCGCAACGTCCGCTTCGACGCCCTGTGGCTGGCCTCGTACCATGACGAGCGCAAGAGCACCGGCCGCTGCGAAGTGCGCGCCGACCTCCAGCGCCCGCTGGTCGGCCGCCGCGCCCTGGTGGTCGACGACGTGTTCGACACCGGCCTGTCGCTGTCGGAAGCCGCCCGCCTGGTGAAGGACGCCGGCGCCAGCGAAGTGCTGACCGCCGTCTTCGCCCGCAAGCCCTGGCCGACCTCGCGCGGCATGGAGCCCGACTTCGTGGCCTGGGAAGCCCCGGCCCGCTACCTCGTCGGCTACGGCCTGGACGACGAAGGCAAGAGCCGCGGCCTGCCCTACATCGGCGCCCTGGACTAAGCCCCCTGGTCCTTCTCCCCTTGCGGGAGAAGGTGTCGGCGAAGCCGACGGATGAGGGGTCTCTCAGACGCAAAACGCCGCGAAAGCTGATCGGCTTTCGCGGCGTTTCTGTTTGCAGCGAACCTCCCCCAGAGGGGGAGGCGATCGCATAGCGATCGGTGGGGGGAGTTGGGCGGAAAACGGCTTCTCCAGCGGAAGCTGAAAACGGCCCCCCACCGGCCTTCGGCCGCCTCCCCCAGAGGGGGAGGTTCCTTGTGGTCAGTCCATCGCCCTGACGGTCGTGGCGATGAACCCGCCGCCGAGCACGCGTTCCGGATCGGCGGGGTCGTAGAGCACGCAGGCCTGGCCGGGGGCGACGCCTTCTTCCAGGCCGTCGAACACCAGCCGCACGCCGCCGTCTTCCAGCGACAGGCGGCCGGCGACCGGCTCGCGGGTCGAGCGCACGCGGGCCAGGACCGGGGCGTGGGCCTTGGCGGCCTCGATCAGGTCGTCCTCGCCGCCCAGCCAGTTGTCTTCCTTGAGGGTCAGCGACTTGGTCAGCAGCGCCTCGCGCGGACCGACCACGACGTGGCGCTTTCCGGCGTCGATGCGCACGACGAACAGCGGCTCGCCCGTGCCGCCGCCGACATTGAGGCCGCGCCGCTGGCCGATGGTGTAGCGGGTGACGCCCTCGTGGCGGCCCAGCACCTTGCCGTCCAGGTGCACGATGTCGCCGGCCTCGGCTCCTTGCGGGCGGATGCGGTCGATCACCGTGGTGTACTTGCCCTCGGGCACGAAGCAGATGTCCTGGCTGTCGGGCTTGTCGGCCACCGACAGGCCCAGGGCGGCCGCGACGGCGCGTACCTGCGGCTTGGCGAAGCCGCCCAGCGGAAAGCGCAGGAAGTCGAGCTGTTCGCGCGTGGTCGCGAACAGGAAGTAGGACTGGTCCTTGCCCGGGTCGGCCGCGCGGCGCAGCTGCGGGCGGTTGCCGCCGCCGACAAAGCCGCGCTGCACGTAGTGGCCGGTCGCCATGGCCTCGGCGCCCAGGTCGCGGGCCACGTCCAGCAGGTCGCGGAACTTGACGGTCTGGTTGCAGCGCACGCAGGGGATCGGCGTCTCGCCGCGCAGATAGGCGTCGGCGAACTCCTCGATGACCTGTTCCTTGAAGCGGCTTTCGTAGTCCAGCACGTAGTGCGGGATGCCGATCCGCTCGGCCGCCATGCGGGCGTCCATGATGTCCTGGCCGGCGCAGCAGGCGCCCTTCTTCGAGATCGCCGCGCCGTGGTCGTAGAGCTGCAGGGTCACGCCCACCACGTCGTAGCCGGCGCGGGCCAGCAGGGCGGCGGTCACGGTCGAGTCCACGCCGCCGGACATGGCTGCGACGATCCGGGTTCCTTCGGGAAGACCGACGGCCTGCTTCACCGCCTGCGCGGCCTGCGCGATCAGGGCGTCGCCCTCGGCGACGGGGGCGTGGGCGGGGTCGAAACGGGCGAGGTCGGCGTCCATCGCGGCTATTTAGGCCCTGAGCGACGGTTTTGCGAGGCTGAGCAGCGTCGCAGGTCGCGTCGGCTTGCAATCATGCTGACAAAGGGCGGCGGCAGGGCGGGTTATCCGGGGCGTTCGGGCGAGAGGAGAGGCGATGACGGCGGACGATCACGCGGCGGATCCGAGACTGGTCGAGGCCTGGGTCGACGGCTGGGCGCTGTCGCGCGGCGTGGCCAGGCCTGAGCGGATCGAGGGCGGTTTCCATCTGGCGGTGGGCGAGCCGGGGCATCTGGCGCGCTACGTCTTTCCCGTGCTCGACGCGGTCGCTCTTCATCGGCTGGGGCGGGGGATCGATCAGCCGGGCGTGTTCCTTAAGGCGTTCTGCCCGCCCGAGGCGCTGATCGCGGCCCTCGACGAGCGCTGGCGGCTGGAAAGCTGCGCCGACCTGATGGCGACGGCCCTGGACGACGCCCCGGCGGTCGAGCCCGATCCCGCCTATCGCCTGTCGACGACCCTCGAAGGCGTGGTGCTGGTCATCGCCGCGACGGCCCCGGACGGGACGCTGGCGGCCTCCGGGCGCGCGGCGCTTACCGGACCGTTCGCGGTGTTCGACAAGATCGTCACGGATCCGGCTCACCAGAGGCGAGGTCTCGGCCGGGCCGTGATGACGCGCCTCGGCGCCGAGGCCGTCGCCCTCGGGGCGGAGGAGGGCGTCCTGGCCGCCACGGTCGAAGGGCGGGCGCTCTATGAGGCGCTCGGCTGGCGGTTCGAGGGCCGCCTCCACACGGCGGTCATCCCAGGTCCCGACGCCTAGACGACGCCTACTTCAGCACGTTCAGCAGCGACGAGCTCTGCAGCGTCGAGAACACCTGGGCCGAGGCCTGGACCGCCAGCTGGGCGGCCTGAAGACGGGTGACGGCCTCGGCCATGTCGACGTCGACGACGCCGCCGATCATCACCGTCAGGCTGTCGGACTGGTTCTGCAGCGCGGTCTGGGCGTCCTCGAAGCGGCTCTGGTTCAGGCCGTTCTTGCCCTGGGCCGTGGTCAGGCCCTTCTGGGCGGTGTCGAACGACGACAGCGTGCCCTTCAGGAAGGTGGTCTGGGCTTCGGTCAGGTTGCCGCTGAAGGCGCCGTTGGCGTCGACATAGGCCTGGATCTGCTTGAAGGCGTCGAAGAGGTCCGTGCCCAACGCGTCGCCCAGCACGCCGGTCTTCACCGTCGTCGACTCGTCGATGCGGTTGGTGGTGACGTACTGGTCGTTCTGGAACAGCGAGGCCGTGCTGGGCGCGGCCGTCAGGTCGGCCATGCTGGTGGCCGTGGTCGTGGGGGTGTCGGTCTTGGCGCCCGAGAACACGTAGTAGCCGTTGGACTTGGTGTTGAGGCCGCGCACCGCGTCGCCGAAGGCGTTCTGGAGCTGCTCCATCAGGGTGGTGGCGTTGCCGGCCGCCAGGGCGTTGGCGATCGCCTCGCGGGCGTCGCCGGCCGCGTCGGAGACCTGGCCGATGCCGGTGTCCTGCATGTCCAGGCGGTTGGAGACCAGCTTGGTCTGGTCCAGGAAGCCGTCGATCTTGGCCTGGGCGCTCTTCATCGCCGTCAGCATCTCGGCGTTCTTGGCGTAGCCCTTCAGGTCGCTGGCGATCTTCTGGCTGGAGACCTGTTCGCCGATCTCGTTCTGGCGCACCTGCGCCAGCATGAGATTGGAGGTCATCACGCCGAAGTTGCTGGAAGTGGAGACACGGGTCATGGGCGGCCTCAGATGAGGTTGGTCAGAACGTCGTACATGTCCTTGCTCGCCTGGATCAGGCGGGCGGAGGCGTTGAACGCCTGCTGGTACGTCGTCAGATTGATGAGCTCTTCGTCGAGATTGACGCCCTCTTGCGACTGGCGCTGGGTGTCGACCTCGGTCTTTACCGAAGCGGTGGCGTCCTTCCGGGACTCGGCGGCGGCCGCCTTGCGGGCGATCGAGCCGGAGAAGTCGGCGGCGTAGCGCAGGACGCTGCTGGTCGCCGCGCCGACGCCGCCGGCGGCCGAGAAGTTGACCGTGCTGTCGCCGGCCTTGGCCAGGGCCAGGGCGCCGCGGGCGTCGCCGACGGCCAGGGACGAGGTCCCCGCCGCGGCGGTCAGGTCCAGCTTGGCGAAGGCCAGGCGGCTGGGGTTGGAATCCAGGGTGGCGTCGACCGCGTAGCTCGAGGCGCGGGTGCTGCGCTCGGACGGGCCCAGGCCGAACAGCTGGCTCAGCGTCGGACCGCCGGTGCCGCGCTCGGTGTTGTCCTCGACCACCGACAGGGTGACCGGCGAGGCGCTGTTGGAGCTGAAGTTCAGCGCGCCCTTGGAGTCGAGCGAGAAGGTCCCGTACTGGCCCGCGCCGTCGCTGCGCGAGTTCATGGCGGTCAGCAGGTCCTGCATGGTGCCGCCCGGCGGGACGGTGACCTTCACGTCGCGGATGCGGCCGCCTTCGACGTCGGTCAGGCGCAGGGTGATGGTGTCGCCGGCGGTGAAGCCGTGCTGCGAGGCCGTGGTCATGCCCGTCTCGTACGGCGAGTAGCCGGTCGAGCGGACGATGTCGTTGAGGCCGAAATAGTGGCTGAAGCCCTTGCCGGCCTTGGTCGACGGGGTGGTCGCGTCGTCGGCGACGGCCACGCCCAGGCCGCCGTTGGCCGACAGGCTGAGCGCGCCGTCCGAGAAGGTGGCCTGGCCGTCGGTTCCCAGGGCGCTGTTCAGCTGGGTCAGGAAGTTGCCGGGCGTGAACGACGGGCCGGCGGCGCCGTCGACGGTCATGGTGCCGGCGGTGAAGTCGACGTCGATGCGGCGCTGGATGACGCCGCTGGAGTCGGTCAGGGCGATCGTCGTCTTGCCGGTGAAGCCCGAGAAGGCGGTCGTGGCGTCCAGGCCGGTGTTGCGGCCGGTCAGGCTGGTGGGGGCGGGGACCGCCGAGTTGGCGTTGGAGGCGCGGTTCAGCTCCTCGGTGGCGCGGCTGACGAACTCGCCCAGCTGGTCCTGCAGAGCCGGCAGCTCGGTGTTGCGCAGCTCCATCAGGCCCTTCAGCTCGCCGCTGCTGATGTAGAGCGGGCTGGGCTGGCCGCCGCTGTTGGGCAGGGTGACGGTCAGGTAGCCGTTGGCGGTGGGCGACTGCTCGTACTTGACGGTGGCCGCGCCGTCGCCGGCCAGGCTGAGGCCTTCGGTCGAACGGATCAGCACGCCGCCGTTGGCGCGCTGGCTGACCTGCACGTTCATCAGGCCCGACAGTTCGTCGATCAGGCCGCTCTGGATGTTCTCCGAGCCGGTCGAGTCGACGCCGGTGGTCTTGGCGCGGGTGATGTCGGTGTTCAGCTCGTCGATCTGCTTGAGCAGGACGTTCACCCGGTCGACATCGGCCGAGATCTTGGTGTCGGCGTCCTTGCCCAGGTTCGACAGGCCGGCGGTGATGCGGCTGGACTCGCCGAGGAAGTCCTCGACCTTGGTCAGGGCCTGGGTGCGCAGCAGCGACGAGGACGGCTCGTCGGCGGCTTGCGAGAACGACGAATAGACGTCGTCGAGCATCGAGAAGAAGTTGGTGCTGGCGCTGGGGTCGCCGAACAGCTTCTGGGCGTTGTCGAGCGCGCTGGACAGCGCCGAGGCCCGACCCGAGTCCGACGCGGCGTTCAGGCTGGCCGACTGCAGGAAGCGGTCGGTCGCGCGCTTGATGGCGTCGATGTTGACGCCCACCCCCATGCCGTTCGACACGAGGTTCGACTGGCTGACGGTCTTGCGGACGTAGCCGGCGGTGTTGACGTTGGCGATGTTGTCGGAGACGACGCGCAGGCCCGTCTGGGCGGCCATCATCCCCGAAGTCGCGGTGTTCAGGATGGTGTTGAGGGACATCAGAGGTCTCCTGTCCGCCCGGCAAAGCACGAACCACGCGACGCGACCTTGCCCGGCGAAACTTGCCGGGTCCGGGTCGAGAGCGTCTCGTTACAGATGTGCAAACCGTTGAAATACAAGGCGTTGGGTTCCATGCGCCGTGCGGACGATGAAAAGGTGAGCGCAAGGATGGCGCCAACCCCGGTCCTGGCCCGGCTGCGGCGCGCCGACGCGGCAAGCGAGGGGTCATTCTTTCCGTTTCCGCCCGGCAAAAAGCGCCGCAACCTGCCGAAATAAAAGGGTAAATCAGGAGTTAAAATATTTAAAATCAAAGACTTGTAAGAAATTTCCGGGTTGGCCCGGCGATTGCTCAGGGAACGGCGGATCAAGGCGTGCTCCATCCGAGCCGTCATCCAGCCCGAGCGTACCGACCCGCATGACCGCGATCGCCGCCTCTCTTCCGCTTCCGACGCCCGCCTCGGGCGCCGCCGGCGTTTCCGACGCTTCTAGCGCCGGCGATGTGTTCGGCGCGCTGCTGGCCGCGTCGGGCGACGAAGGCGGGTCCGATCAGGCCGAAGCCCGTCCGACGGGCAAGTCGCAGGCCAAGCCGGCGACCAAGGCCGCCGCTGACCGCAAGGACGGCGACGACGCCGCCGCGGGCCAGGACGCCGCCGCCGCCCAGGTGGGCGCGGCCGTGGTCGCCGCCATGACCGTTCAACAACAACCGGCCAAGCCGGCCCAGGGCGATGACGCCACGGCCACCGCCGCTGCTGCTTCCACCGAGGCCGCCGCCCAATCGGCCGCCCAATCGACTGCTCAGGGCGCGGATGCCGGCGAGGGCCTGCTGGCCAAGGCCGCCGACCTGATCGGCGACGTGGCCGAGACCGTCGCCGGCGTCGCCAAGCTGGCCGGCGCGGCTCCCGTCGCCGCCGCGGCCACGGCCGTCGCCGCCGCAGCCGACCTGACCTCCGACGCTGTCGCCGCCGCTCCCACGACAGAAGGCGAGGCCGCCCCGGCCGCGACCGTCGACCTGTCGGCGCTGCAGACCCTGTCGCCGAGCGAGCAGGGGCCGGCCTCCGCCGACCTGACCAAGCTGGCCGAGCAGGCCGCCCTGGCCAACCAGACCGCCAAGACGACCGACAAGCCCGTCGTCGCCGACGCCAAGTCCGCGACCGACGCCGCCAAGCCGGCCGCTGTCTCGCTGGGCGACGAGATCGCCAGCCTGACCGCCGTTCAGACGGCCGCCGAGGACGTGGCCCCTGCCGCGACCGACGCCCAGGCCGTCGAAACCACCGAAGTCGCCGCGTCGGCCGCCCTGACCCAGGCCGCCAAGCCGGCCGAGGCCGCTGCGGTCGCGCCGCAGGCCGGCAAGACCGAGGTCGCCGCCAAGGGCGAGGCCGTGGTCACCGCCCAGGCCGTGGCCGCCGACCAGGCCGCCCAGGACGCCGCGACCAACAGCGACGGCGACAAGAGCGGCGCCGACGCCTTCGCCAAGATGGCGACCGACACCGTCTCGACCGACGCGCCCGCCGCCAAGATCGACGCGACCTTCACCCCGACCGTCCAGACCCAGGCCGCGCAGACGGCCCAGGCTCCGGCCGAGACCATCGTCCGCGGCTCGCCCGAGACGGTCGCGGCCCTGTCGGCCGAGATCAGCAAGAAGCTCGACGCCAAGTCGACCCGCTTCGACATCGTCCTGACGCCGGAAGGCCTGGGCAAGGTCGACGTGCAGGTGCGCATCGGCGCCGAGGGCAAGCTGACCGCGACCCTGGCCTTCGACAATCCGCAAGCGGCCGCCGACCTGCGCCATCGCGCCGGCGAACTGCGCCAGGCCTTGAGCCAGGCCGGCTTCGACGTCGCCGACAACGCCCTGAAGTTCGACGTGTCGAGCCAGGGCGGCAACAGCGGCCAGGGCCAGCAGCAGAACGCCTTCTTCGACTTCCAGGGCGGCGACCACGGCCGCCGCGCCTTCGCCGGCCGCGCCTTCGCGGGCGCCGCCGTCGAGGACATCCCCACCGTTTCGGCTTCGTCGCTGATCCCTGGTTACCGCGGTGCGGAAACCAGCGGCGTCGACGTCAAGATCTAGGAGCAAGCGTCATGGCCACCACGACCGCGACGTCCAGCAGCACCTCGGTGCTCGACAAGATCAACAACTCCAGGAACTCGCTCGCCAGCAGCGAAGAGACCTTCCTGAAGCTGCTGACCACTCAGATGAAGAACCAGGATCCGTTGTCGCCGATGGATTCCAACGCCTTCACCGGCCAGATCGTCCAGATGACGGGCGTCGAGCAGCAGCTGGTCACCAACGACCTGCTGGCGGCCCTGGTCGGCATGAACGACGGCGGCCTGACCAACGCCCTGGGCATGATGGACAAGCTGGCCACGGCCGAGACCACCAAGGCCACCATCAAGAACGGCAAGGCCGACTGGAGCTACACCCAGGCCCAGGCCGGCACCTCGGTGAAGATCGAGGTCCTCGACAAGTACGGCGCGACGATCGCCACCAAGTACCCGGACGACATGTCCAAGGGCGACCACACCTTCACCTGGGACGGCAAGTCCGACGAGGGCACGGCCCAGGCCGAGGGCGGCGAATACACCCTGAAGATCACCGCCATCAACGCCGATGGCGCGAACATCACCACCAGCTCCAAGGGCCGGATCGAAGGCATCGTGACCGCGGTGACCAACGAGAGCGGCCAGAACATGGTCACCATCGACGGGGTCAAGGTCCCGATCAGTTCGGTGATCGGCGTCACCAACCCGCCGGCGACCACCACCAGCTAAGGCCCCGCCGGCCTCTACCGAATGAACCGGGCGTCAGAAAGACGCCGACGTGGTCCCCCCGAGCCAGACGGCCGATCCGGACCCAAACGCAAACAGCGCTGAACCCCTCGACACAAACTTCACGAGCAGGAATTCAGTCATGTCCATCAACAGCGCCATGCTCGCCGGCGTCTCCGGTCTGGTCGCCAACTCCTCGGCCCTGGCCGCCATCTCGGACAACATCGCCAACGTCAACACCGTCGGCTACAAGCGTTCGTCGGCCAACTTCTCGACCCTGGTCACCTCGCAGAGCAAGAACAGCACCTACAGCGCCGGCGGCGTGAAGGCGCTGACGCACCAGTTCATCAGCCAGCAGGGCCTGACCCAGTCGACGACCTCGAACCTCGACCTGTCGATCTCGGGTTCGGGCTTCTTCGTCACCACCGAGAAGCCGGAAGGCCTGACCGCCACCGACACCCGCTCGTTCACCCGCGCCGGTTCGTTCCAGCTGGACAACCTCGGCTACCTGAAGAACGACGCCGGTCTCTACCTGCAGGGCTGGCTGGCCGACCCGGTCACCGGCGCGATCACGCCCGACCCGTCGGACCTGACCCAGCTGTCGTCGATCAACGTCGGCAGCGTCGGCGGCACCGCCGAGAAGACCACCCGCGTCGGCGTCAACGCCAACCTGCGTTCGGAACAGCCGGTCTCGGCCTCGGCCAGCTTCACCACGGGCGTCAAGTCCGTGACCGACAGCGCCGGCGCCGCGCACAACTACACGGTCGCCTATTCCCCGACGGGCACGGGCAACACCTATGACGTCAAGCTGTACGAAGGCACGAACCTGGTCTCCAGCGGCACGGCCGCCTACGACCCGACCACCGGCGCCCTGACCACCTACACCCCGGCCGGCACCACCACGCCGTCGGCGGCCATCGACATCGGCGGCGGCACGACGGTCTCGTTCGCCTCGCTGGGCGTCAACACCAAGACCGAAGTGGCGGCCGGCGGCGTCTATGACCCGGCCAGCAACTCGATGTCGGACTACGCGCTCGACAGCACCACCGGCGTGAAGCCGGACTTCGAGATCCAGGTTCCGATCTCGGACTCCAAGGGCGGCCAGCGCAACGTCACCCTGTCGCTGCTCAAGGGCCCGGGCCCGAACGAGTGGTACGCCGAACTGCGCGCCAAGCCGGGCGACCTGGACAACAACGCCAACGGTCTGATCAGCTCGGGCAAGATCACCTTCACCACCGACGGCAAGCTGTCTTCGACCGGCACGCTGTTTGGCACGACCAACCCGACCTCGATCACCATCGACGCCTCGGACCCCACCGCCACCGGCACGGGTCCGCGCTGGGCCGACAGCCTGGGCATCGACAGCCAGTCGGTGCAGATCGATCTGGCCAACGCCGCCGGCGGCCTGACCCAGTACAACAGCCAGTCGGTCGTGCAGTCGGTGAACACCAACGGCACCGCGTTCGGCAACCTGACCAACATCGAAGTCGATGAAGACGGCTACGTCTCGGCGATCTTCGACAACGGCGTCACCCGCCGCATCGCCCAGGTGGCGGTCGCGACCTTCTCGAATCCGAACGGCCTGAAGGGCGTCAACGGCAACGCCTACCGCGTCACCAATGAAAGCGGCACCTACAGCCTGAAGACGCCGGGCTCGGGCGGCGCCGGTTCTCTGGCTCCTTCGACGCTGGAAGCTTCGACTGTCGACCTGTCGACTGAGTTCACCGGCCTCATCACTACGCAACGCGCCTACTCGGCGTCGTCGAAAATCATCACCACCGCTGATCAGATGCTGGAAGAACTTCTGAGCATTAAGCGCTGATCATAGGTATTAACCGCTTTTAATCAGAGTGTGTCACATCGATACACTCTGATAGCCGGAGGAAGTCCGATGTTTAGGTCTTTCTTTACTACTGGAATTAAGCCGCTGTTATTTCCCGGCGCCTATATTCCTCATCAACAGTGATGGTTGTGGGAAAGGCGTAAAGCCATGTTGCAGCAGCAGCGCACGAACAGCCGGGGTGAAAAGTACGTCATCGGTCCGACCGGTGCGCCTCTTACCCTGTCGGATCTGCCGCCTCCGGAAACCCAGCGTTGGGTGATCCGGCGTAAGGCCGAGGTGGTGGCCGCCGTTCGCGGTGGTCTCCTCTCGCTCGACGAGGCGTGCGATCGTTACAAGCTGACCAACGAGGAATTCCTCGCCTGGCAGCAGTCTATCGACCGGCATGGCCTGGCGGGTCTTCGGACCACCCGGCTTCAGCAGTACCGCTAAACGGCGGAAAAACTGATAGGGCGCGAGGGGTTATGCTCCGCAAAGCGCCCGAACGGTCTGTTCAGCGGCCGCGTCCCCCGGGACGCGGCCGCGACCATTTGGCGCCTTCGTCATCTTCATCCCGCCTCAAATCTAAAGTCGGCGTTAACCATCGACTGGGTAAATCCTGCCTAGCGACGGCGGGCTCCGGTCTGTCTCGCATGCGCCCCGTTCGGACGCAGTTTGAGGGACAGGCCCAGTGGATAAATTCCTGAGCGCGATTCAAAGGTTCGGCGTCGGTCGACTGGCCGCCCTGGCGGGCGTCGCCGTCGGCTCCATCGCCGTGCTGGCCGCGGTCGTCATGATGCTGGGCAAGCAGCCGAGCGAGCTGCTGTACTCGAACCTCGACCTCAAGGAAGCTTCGTCGGTCACCCAGGCGCTGGATCAGGCCGGCATCAAGTACGAGACCAAGGGCGACGGCTCGACCATCATGGTCGCCCGCGACAAGGTCAATTCCGCCCGCCTGCTGGTTTCGGGCAAGGGCCTCGTGACCTCGGGCTCGATCGGCTACGAGATCTTCGACAATTCCACGGCGCTGGGCCAGACCGACTTCGTCCAGCAGCTGAACCGCCAGCGCGCCCTGCAGGGCGAGCTGGAACGCACCATCCGCGGCTGGCAGGGCGTGCGCGACGTTCGCGTCCACCTGGTCCTGCCCAAGCGCCAGCTGTTCGAGGAAGACGCCGAGCAACCGTCGGCCGCCGTCACCATCGGCACCGCCGGCCGCGAAGCCTCGTCCGACATGGTCTCGGCCATCCAGAACCTGATCGCCGGCTCCGTCCCGGGCATGAAGGGCGAGCGCGTCAACGTCATCGACGAACGCGGCAAGACCCTGTCGGCCGGCGGCGACGAGAGCCTGGCCGGCAAGCTGGCCCAGGACCGCAAGTCGGAAGCCGAAGCCCGCATCGGCAAGAGCGTCAAGGAAATGCTCGACGGCGTCCTCGGCCCGGGCAAGGCCCGCGTCACGGTCACCGCCGACATCGACCTGAACCGCGTCACCACCCAGGAAAAGAAGTACGATCCGGACGGTCAGGTCGTGCGCTCGGAAAGCACCAGCGCCAACAACGCCTCCGAGACCAAGAACGAAGACAACAGCGGCGTCACCGCCACCCAGAACATCCCCGGCGGCCAGCCCGGCGGCGCGCAGCCGATCGGCTCGACCTCGGGCGGCAACGAAACCACCACCAACTACGAGATCTCCGAGTCGGTCCGCACCGAAGTGGTCGAGCCGGGCGCCATGAAGAAGCTGGCCGTCGCCGTGGCCGTGGACGGCGTCACCGCCGCCCCGGGCAAGGACGGCAAGCCGGGCGCCTACACCCCGCGCACCGCCGAGGAGATCGCCCAGATCGAAGAGCTGGTGAAGACCGCCATCGGTTACGACGCCGCCCGCGGCGACCAGGTCAAGGTGACCAACATCCGCTTCCCCACGGCCGAGGACCAGGGCCTGACCGAAGGCGGCCTGATGTCGGGCTTCGACAAGAACGACCTGATGCGCATCGCCGAGATCGGCGTCCTGGCCATCGTCGCCCTGCTGATCCTGCTGTTCGCGGTGCGTCCGTTCCTGAAGAGCCTGAGCCAGCCGGCCGGCGGTCACCCGATCCAGATGGCCCTGGGCCACGACGGCTCGCCGGCCGTGACCCGCCTGGTCACCCTGTCGGACGGCACCACCCAGCAGGTCGTCGTCGACCAGTCGGGCGAGCCGATCGCCATCGCCGGCCCGACCAGCGACATCGATCAGCGCATCGACATCGCCAAGATCGAAGGCCAGGTGAAGGCCTCGTCGATCAAGCGCGTCTCGGAGTTCGTCGAGCGCCACCCCGAAGAGTCGGTCGCGATCCTGCGCAACTGGCTGCACGAGTCGGAGTGACGGAATGAAGGCCGCCGTCAACGACATCTCCAAGCTGGCCGGGCCCGAAAAGGCCGCCATCGTCCTGCTCGCCCTCGGCGAAGAGCACACCAAGATCTGGGAAGCGCTCGACGACGAGGAGATCAAGGAAGTCTCGCAGGCCATGGCCAGCCTCGGCACGGTCTCGGCCAGCGTCGTGGAAGAGCTGCTGGTCGAGTTCGTCTCGGGCATGAGCTCGACCGGCGCGATCATGGGCTCGTACGAGCAGACCCAGCGCCTGCTGCAGTCGTTCATGCCGCCCGAGAAGGTCGACGCCCTGATGGAGGAGATCCGCGGTCCGGCGGGTCGAACCATGTGGGACAAGCTCGGCAACGTGAACGAGGCCGTGCTCGCCAACTACCTGAAGAACGAATACCCGCAAACCGTCGCCGTCGTGCTGTCGAAGGTGAAGAGCGACCACGCCGCCCGCGTGCTGGCCTGCCTGCCGGAAGACTTCGCGCTGGAATGCGTCACCCGCATGCTGCGCATGGAGCCGGTGCAGCGCGAGATCCTCGACAAGATCGAGCAGACCCTGCGGATCGAGTTCATGTCGAACCTGGCGCGCACCTCCAAGCGCGACAGCCACGAGATGATGGCCGAGATCTTCAACAACTTCGACCGCCAGACCGAAGCGCGCTTCATCGCCGCCCTGGAAGAGCGCAACCGCGAGGCGGCCGAGCGCATCCGGGCCCTGATGTTCGTGTTCGAGGACCTGTCGAAGCTGGATCCGGGCGGCGTGCAGACCCTGCTGCGCGCCACCGGCAAGGAACAGCTGGCCCTGGCCCTGAAGGGCGCCTCGGACAAGCTGCGCGAGATGTTCTTCTCCAACATGTCCGAACGCGCCTCGAAGATCATGCGCGAGGACATGGAAAGCATGGGCCCGGTGCGTCTGAAGGACGTCGACCAGGCCCAGGTCGCCATGGTCCAGATCGCCAAGGATCTTGCCGCCAAGGGCGAGATCATGCTGGCCGGTTCGGGCAGCGACGACGAGCTGATCTACTGAGGCGCGCGGGATGACCAACGGAACCTATCAGCGCTTCGCCTTCGACACGGTCTTCGACGACCGTGGCGGGGTGGCCTACGAGGCCCCCAAGGTGAAGAAGAGCTTCACCCCCGAGGAAGTCGAGGCCGCCAAGGCCGAGGCCTTCGCGCAGGGCGAGCGTTCGGCCGTGGCCCGCGCCGAGCAGGAGGCGACCCAGGCCCTGAACGCCATCGCCCACGCCGTGCACGGCGCGATGTCGACCCTGGCGGCCGTCGCCCACGAGCACCGCGAGGGCTCGGCGCGCCTGGCCCTGGCCTGCGCCAACAAGATCGCCGACGCGGCCCTGGACCAGTTCCCCGAGGCCCCGGCCTCGGCGGCCCTGATCGCCCTGGCTCGCGAGGTCGAGGCCTCGCCGAAACTCAGCGTCCGGGTCGCCCCTCACCTGGTGGAGCGCACCCAGGCCGCCCTGGAGCAGACCGCCCACGCCGTCGGCTATCCGGGCGCGATCGTCGCCCGCGCCGACCCCAACCAACCGCCCGCCGCCTTCGTCCTCGACTGGGGCGACGGCCGGGCCGAATTCAATCCGGACGAGGCGGCGCAACGCGTCGCCGAAGCCCTGGACGCCGCCATCGCGGCCGAAGGGCTGCACGCCGAACCCCTGCTTCCTAGCGAAGGCTGACAGCCATGTCCGACGACCTGACCCTCAACGATTTCAACGGCGGCATGCTCGCCTCGGAGATCCCGGTCGAGCTGAGCGACAAGATCGCCTCCGACCTGGCGCCGGTGTTCGACGTTCCCGTCAACATCTCGGCGGTGCTCGGCCGCTCCAACATGTCGGTCGCCCAGCTGCTGCAGCTGCAGGCCGGCTCGATCCTCGAGCTCGACCGCAAGGTCGGCGAGGCGATCGACATCTACGTCAACAACCGCCTGGTCGCCCGGGGCGAGGTCGTCGTCGTCGACGAGCGCCTGGGCGTGACCATGACGGAAATCATCAAGGACGGCGACGCCGCGGGCTGAGCCTTCGGTTTCGAACGTCCCCAGTAGTCCGCGCCCCTTCGAAAAAGGGGCGAAGCAGTAGAAGATCGGTCCGGAAGGGCCGCCCGGAGAGAATACGATGCGCCTCTTGGTCGTTGGTAAACTGAACGGTCAGCTCTCGGTCGCCGTGAAGATGGCGATGAACGCCGGGGCCAAGGTTTCGCACGTCGAGACGACGGAGCAGGCGACCAACGCGCTGCGGGCCGGGCAGGGCGCCGACCTGATGATGGTCGACTACGGCCTCGACATCGCCGGCCTGATCGCCGCCAACGAGAGCGAGCGGATCCGGGTGCCGGTGGTGGCCTGCGGCGTCGACGCCGACCCGATGCGTGCGGCCGGGGCCATCAAGGCCGGGGCCAAGGAATTCATCCCGCTGCCGCCGGACGCCGAGCTGATCGCCGCCGTCCTGGCCGCGGTGACCGATGACAACCGTCCGATGATCGCCCGCGATCCGAACATGGAGCAGGTGATCAAGCTGGCCGACCAGGTCGCGCCGTCGGACGCCTCGATCCTGATCACCGGCGAAAGCGGCTCGGGCAAGGAAGTGATGGCCCGCCACGTCCACGCCAAGTCGCGTCGAGCCAAGGCGCCGTTCATCAGCGTCAACTGCGCCGCCATCCCCGAGAACCTGCTGGAAAGCGAGCTGTTCGGCCACGAGAAGGGGGCCTTCACCGGCGCCCTGGCTCGCCGCATCGGCAAGTTCGAGGAAGCCAACGGCGGCACCCTGCTGCTGGACGAAATCTCGGAAATGGACGTGCGCCTGCAGGCCAAGCTGCTGCGCGCCATCCAGGAGCGCGAGATCGACCGCGTCGGCGGCACCAAGCCGGTGAAGGTCGACATCCGCATTCTCGCGACCAGCAACCGCAACCTGGCCGAGGCGGTCAAGGAAGGCGTGTTCCGCGAAGACCTGCTCTACCGCCTGAACGTCGTGAACCTGGCCCTGCCGCCGCTGCGCGAACGCCCGGGCGACATCATCAATCTGTGCGAGCACTTCGTGAAGAAGTACTCGGCCGCCAACGGCATCGACCTGAAGCCGATCTCGGCCGAGGCCAAGCGCCGCCTGATCGCCCACCGCTGGCCGGGCAACGTGCGCGAGCTGGAAAACGCCATGCACCGCGCGGTGCTGCTGTCGACCGGTCCGGAGATCGAGGAGTTCGCCATCCGCCTGCCGGACGGCCAGCCCCTGGCCCCGGCGCCCGACGCGGCCGTGGCCCGCGGCGCCTCGATGGCGGCGGCCGAGGCCGTGGCTTCGGCGGCGACCCGCAATTTCGTCGGCCAGACGGTCGCCGAGATGGAGCAGACCCTGATCATCGACACGCTCGAGCACTGCCTGGGCAACCGCACCCACGCGGCCAACATCCTGGGCATCTCGATCCGCACCCTGCGCAACAAGCTCAAGGAATACGGCGACGCCGGCGTCAGCGTTCCGCCCCCGCAGGGCGGCGTGGGCGCGGCGGCCTAAACCTTGAGTACGTAACGCCGTTCGGCGCCCGCGACGATCGGTCCGGCGCCGAACATGGCTAATTTCGATTAAGGAGATGGCGGGCCGCTCCAAATCGCTCCAAGCGGGACGGTCCGACCCTAGACACAGCAGCAAGGCTTTCCATGGCTGACGCCGCCGCCCCCAAGGCCGCAAGCTCGATCCCCAGCGCCAAGTCGCTGTGGGAAGGGATCCTGCGCGGCGAGATGGGCCTGGCCGTCGGCGTCGTCGGCATCATCGTCCTGCTGATCCTGCCCGTGCCGCCGTTCCTGCTGGACGTGCTGCTGGCCGTGTCGCTGACCGGCTCGGTGCTGATCCTGATGACGGCGGTGCTGATCAAGAAGCCGCTGGAATTCACCTCGTTCCCGACCGTGCTGCTGGTCGCGACCCTCTATCGCCTGGGCCTCAACATCGCTTCGACCCGCCTGATCCTGGGCAATGGTCACGAGGGCGGCCACGGGGCCGGCGCGGTCATCGCCGCCTTCGGCAACCTGATGATGCAGGGCAACTTCGTCATCGGCGTGATCGTGTTCATCATCCTGGTGGTGGTGAACTTCATGGTCGTCACCAAGGGTTCGGGCCGGATCGCGGAAGTGGCGGCCCGCTTCACCCTGGACGCCATGCCCGGCAAGCAGATGGCCATCGACGCCGACCTGTCGACCGGCCTGATCGACCAGGACACCGCCAAGATCCGCCGCAAGGAGCTGGAGCAGGAAAGCACCTTCTTCGGCGCCATGGACGGCGCCAGCAAGTTCGTGAAGGGCGACGCCGTCGCCGGCCTGATCATCACCGGCATCAACATCGTCGGCGGCATCCTGATCGGCGTCGTTCAGCACAAGGTGCCGATCGGCGAGGCCGCCTCGACCTACACCCTGATGACCATCGGCGACGGCCTGGTCAGCCAGATCCCGGCCCTGATCATCTCGATCGCCGCGGGTCTGGTGGTGTCGAAGGCCGGCGTCGAGGGCAGCGCCGACAAGGCCCTGACCACCCAGCTGGCCATGAACCCGGTCGCCCTGGGCATGGTTTCGGCCTCGTCGGGCGTCATCGCCCTGATCCCGGGCATGCCGCTGCTGCCGTTCGCCGGCCTGGCGGTCGGCGCGGGCTTCCTGGCCTATCGCCGCGCCCAGCAGGCCAAGCTGGCCCCCGCCAGGGAGGCCGCGGCCGCGGCGGCCAAGGCCGCAGCCGACGCGCCGGCCGAGCCGGAAGAGGAGCCGATCAGCGCGGCCCTGGCCATCGACGACGTCAAGATCGAGCTGGGCTACGGCCTGCTGACCCTGATCAACGACCTGGAAGGCCGCCGCCTGACCGACCAGATCCGCGCTTTGCGCAAGACCCTGGCCACCGAGTTCGGCTTCGTCATGCCGCCCGTGCGGATCCTCGACAACATGCGCCTGGCCAACCAGGGCTACGCCATCCGCATCAAGGAGATGGAGGCGGGTCTGGGCGAAGTGCGCCTGGGTCACCTGATGGCCATGGACCCACGCGGCGGCCAGGTGGAGCTGCCCGGCGAGCACGTGCGCGAACCCGCCTTCGGCCTGCCGGCCACCTGGGTCGCCGACGATCTGCGCGAAGAGGCGACGTTCCGCGGCTACACCGTCGTCGATCCGGCCACCGTGCTGACCACGCACCTGACCGAGATCCTCAAGGAGAACATGGCCGACCTGCTCTCCTACGCCGAGGTGCAGAAGCTCCTGAAGGAGCTGCCGGAGAACCAGAAGAAGCTCGTCGACGACCTGATCCCCGGCGTGGTCAACGCCGCCACGATCCAGCGCGTGCTGCAGGCCCTGCTCAAGGAGCGCGTCTCGATCCGCGACCTGCCGCAGATCCTGGAAGGCATCGGCGAGGCCGCCCCGCACACCAGCTCGGTCACCCAGCTGGTCGAACAAGTTCGCGCCCGCCTGGCCCGCCAGCTGTGCTGGGCCAATCGCGGCGACGACGGCGCCCTGCCGATCATCACCCTGTCGGCCGACTGGGAGCAGGCCTTCGCCGACGCCCTGATCGGGCCCGGCGACGACAAGCAGCTGGCCCTGGCCCCCTCGCGCCTGCAGGACTTCATCCGCGGCGTGCGCGACACCTTCGAGCGGGCCGCCCTGCAGGGCGAGTCGCCGGTGCTGCTGACCAGCCCGGCCATCCGCCCCTATGTGCGCTCGATCATCGAGCGCTTCCGCGGCCAGACCGTGGTGATGAGCCAGAACGAGATCCACCCCCGCGCCCGTCTGAAGACGGTGGGGATGGTCTAGGCCTGCGCTACGGCCGGGCCGGCTTGTTGATCACCGAGACCGAGACGCCGGGCTTCTCGACGCCCGGGCAGGCGCCCGGGACGTTGCAGTTGTAGGTGATGGTCGTGCAGCCCGTCGCGACGAGCAGCAGGGCGAGACAAAGGGTGAGGCGCAAAGCCGACTCCTGCAAAAAGCTGCGTCCTTGCTAGTCCTCGGAGGGCCTGGCCACAACGTGCGAGCGTCGCGGTCCCTCTTGCACTTGCCGGAATAAGTCAGACAAATACCCGTCGCCGTGGGAACGTCCACGCGTGACGGGAGGACTTCAGATGGGCTTCAACGCCTGGCGCCGCCGCTCGCTCGGAGCCTGCGCATCGCTTCTGGCGCTCGGCCTGCTGGGCGCCGCGCCCGCCTGGGCCGCGCCGGCCAAGCAGGTCGAGATCGTCAAGCGTCTGAAGCCCGGCAAGGCCCCGGCGGTAAAGGAACAGACCGCCTATCTGCTCGTCTATTTCAAGGACGAGACCCATTCCCTGCACTTCGCCGTCTCGCCCGACGGCTACAGCTTCACCGACGTCAACGACGGCGCGCCGGTGCTGGAGGGACGGGACGTGGCCGAGCAGAAAGGCCTGCGCGACCCGCACATCGCCCGTGGTCCCGACGGGGCCTTCTATCTGGCCATGACCGACCTGCACATCTTCGCCCAGGAGAAGGGTCTTCGCTCAGACAAATGGGAGCGGCCGGAGAAGGGCTATGGCTGGGGCAACAACCGCGGCCTGATCCTGATGAAGTCGTACGACCTGGTGCACTGGACCCATGCGATCGCGCGGATCGACAAGCTGTTCCCGCAGATGGGCGACATCGGCTGCGCCTGGGCGCCGGAGACGATCTACGACCCCGCCCGCAAGGCGATGATGGTCTATTTCACGACCCGCGTCGGCGCCGGCCGCAACTATCTCGTCTACGCCTACGCCGATGACGCTTTCACCACCCTGACCACCGAGCCCAGGCCGCTGCTGGCCCATCCGGACCCGAGCCAGAGCCTGATCGATGGCGACATCACCAAGGTGGGCGACACCTACCACCTGTTCGCCGTGGGCTACGACAAGCCGGCGGGCATCCGCCACGCGACGTCGAAGAGCCTGACCGGCGGCTATGTCTACGAGCCCGGCAAGATCGATCCCGAAGCCGTCGCCGCCGAGGCCCCGACCCTGTGGCGGCGGACGGGGACCGACACCTATGTGCTGATGTACGACGTGTTCGGGGCCAAGCCGAACAACATGGGCTTCTCGGAGACGACCGACTTCGTCCACTACAGGAACCTGGGCCGTTTCAACGACCCCGGCTCGCCGATGAAGGCGACCAACTTCCAGAGCCCCAAGCACGGGGCGGTGATCCCCGTGACCCCGGCCGAGGTGGAGCGGTTGAGGGCGTGGTTCGCGGAGAAGTAGGAGCGCGCGCGGCCTCTCAATTCTCCCGTCATTCCCGCCCTTGTGGCGGGAACCCCTCTTTCAGCCGCAAGCGTGGATGAGGCGGCGTGCTGAGCACGCCGCTTGCGCCTCATGTGAAAGCGGACGCAGGGTTTCCCGCCACAAGGGCGGGAATGACGGGAGTTTTAGGGGAAGCCCTACGCCCCGAACGCCATGTGATACGTCACCGCCCCACGCGGCGATCGGCCCTTGAACACCAGTCGCTGAAGGTAGGGCGAAGCCTCGCCGCCGTAGGTCAGGGCCTCGTCCGCCTCGAAGCCGAAGCGGGCGTAGTAGAGCGGCGAGCCCAGCAGCACGCAGCCGGTCGCGCCCATGGCCTTCAGGCGTTCCAGCCCCTCGCGGATCAGGGCCTGGCCATGGCCTTCCTTCTGGCGGTCGGGCGCCACCGAGACGGGGCCCAGGCCATACCAGGCGCCGTCCGAGACCTCGATGTCGACCGGCGAGAAGGCGATGTGGCCGACTACCTGGCCGTCGTCGGCCTGTGCGACCAGCGACAGCGAAAGGGCGCCGGCCGCCCGCAGGGCGTCGACGATCAGGGCCTCGGTCTGGCTGCTGTAGGGCCGGCCCTCGAAGGCGGCCGTGGTCACGGCGCGGATGGCGGCGATGTCTTCCGGGCGCTCGGGGCGGATGGTCATGGGCCCTGATCTCCCTTTGTGGTCCTAGCGCGTCATCCAGGGCCGGGACTTGCCGGTCGGGGCGACGGCATCGGCCCGATCGACCTTGCCGCTGGAGGCCTTGGGCCCATGGCCATGGCGGCCCTGGGCGGCCTTCTTCAGGCGCAGGGCGCGCTGCATCGGGGTTTCGTTCGGCGGCGGGGCGTCGGTCTCGTCAGTCATCGGCGCGCTTTAGCACGGTCCGACGCCCCGCGTCTTGATCAGTGCCCGCCAGAAAGGTCCGGATGGGGGATCTTCGCCACGTCGGCGGCCGTCACCGGCTTGGCGTAGGCGTTGCCGAAGTGGGTGCGGACATAGGTGACGACCCCGGCGATCTGGGCGTCGTCAAGGGTTCCGGCGAAGCTGGGCATGCCGCCCTGGCCGCGCACGACGATCATGGTCGGGTAGGCGGCAGCGGCCATCTTCGGATTGGCGGCGAGGGCGGGGATGGTGCCCGCGCCGCTTCCTCCCTTGGCGTCGGCCATGTGGCAGGCCTGGCAGACGGCTTCATAGACCTGCTGGCCGGTGACGGGCTTGGCCACGCGAACCACGCCGCCGCCGGTGTCGCCGCCCCCGGACGTTTGAGCCGGGGCCTGGGCGACGGCGGGGATGCCGCAGGCGAGGGCGGCGGCCAGGCCGGACGCCGCGATGAGGGTAAGGCGGGTCATGCTCAGGCCTCCAGGGCGCGCTTGTGCAGGCGGGTGATGGCGTCCAGCGACGAGAGCAGGGCGCCCTCCATCCAGCAGCCGACGTAAGAAGCGTGCTCGCCGGCCAGCACGACGCGGCGGTCCATGGCCACCAGGGTCTGGTAGTGTTCCTTGCGGGTCTCCTCGGTCCAGCGGGCGCAGCAGCCCAGGGTCCAGGGCACGCGGCTCCAGGCCACCGAGGCGCCGCTGGCGAATTCCTTGCGATAGCTGCCGGGGTGCAAGACGGAGCCCTGCTGCAGGGCGACCTCGATCCGCTGCTCGGGCGTCATGCCGGCCAGGCGATAGGCCCCCATCTCGCGGGCGAAGGCGCCGAGCAGCACCGCCGGACCGTTTCCGAACAGGTTGTTGTTGGGATAGGAGATCAGGGCGATCTCCTGGTCGGTGAAGCTGTGGCCGCCGTAGATGGAGTCGTCCTCCTCCCAGAACCGCCGCTTCATCTCCAGGCCGATCTTCACCTGGCCCGAATAGGGCACGGCCTTGATGGCCGCGGCCAGCTCGTCGCTGATCTCGCTTTCGATCTGGCCCAGGATCGAAAGTGGGATGGTGCAAACGCACCAGTCGGCCTTGGCCGTCTCGACCTTGCCCGTGGCGGTGTCGGCGAAGGTGACGGCCACGCCCTTGTCGTCCTGGGCGATCTTGCTGACCTTGGCGTTGTAGGTGATCAGCCCCTCGACCTGTTTGGCGAAGCCCTTGCCGATCATGTCCATGCCGCCCACCGGCTGGAACATGGTGGTCTGCATCTCGTGACCCATGAAGAAGGCCATCGACGTCCAGACCTGCGGGTCGAGCACGTCGTGCAGGGCGTAGAGGTCGGAGGGGATCGGCGCGCCGTCGATGCCGCCGCCGGGCGGGCGGTCGTAGCCGCGATGGGAGGCGCTGCGCAGGTTCTTGGCGTAGCGGTAGTCCTTGTCGAGCATGCCCCAGCCCTTCAGGGCCTCCAGCAGCTTCTCGCGGTCCTCGAGCGTGACGGTCTCGTCCAGAGCCTTGGTGTTGATCGACTTGGCCAGCAACTCGGCGACATTGCCCTCGAAGTCGGCCGCCGCGGCCTTGAAGCGCACCGGCTTGCCGCCGAACGCCGTCGAGGAATGGATCCAGGTGTTGTGGTTGAACTGGATGAACGGCTCCAGCGCCACGCCGAACTGCTTGCAGTAGTGCAGCAGGGTGCGGTGATGGTGGGGGATCCGCCAGGGGCCGGGGTTGAGGTAGTTGCCTTGCGAAAAGCCGACCTTCTGGGTCGCGCCGCCCAGCTCGGTATAGGTGTCGCCGCCGCGCAGGCTCCAGTTCCGGCCGCCGGGGCGGTTCTGGTATTCGAGAACCCGCACCTTGTAGCCGGCCCTTGTCAGCTCATAGGCCGCCAGCATGCCGGCCAGGCCCGCGCCCAGCACCACCACCGACGCCCCCGGCCTTGCGCCGGCAAGGTTGGGCGGGCCGTGGAACTGGGTCTCGGCCGCGTGGCCGAGACTGGTCATCGCCTGGTAAAGCGCCGCCGTTCCGCCCACCTGGGCGATGGCGGTCAGCAGTTGTCGTCTGGTCGGTAAGCGGACGCCCTCTGGCATATGTACGGCCCTATCCCCTTCGCCGCCGCCCGCGACCGGGCGGCCTCGCGGGACCGAGCTAAGCAGGCGCGTCGCCGCTCCCGCCGCCCACTTTGTTCGCCAGGCGGGCGGATGCTTTCACGGATCACCGTTCCGCAGCGTTCGGACGAACGGGCTGCGCAGGAAACGGGCAGAGGAGGGGGCGAGGCTCTACGGCACCTCGTCCAGCGCCCAGGGCTGGAAGGCGGGACGGCCGCGTAGGCGGATGTAGTAGGCGGCGACGGCCGGCAGCATGTCGCGGTCGATGGGCGAGGCGGCCCAGCGGTGGACGGAGACGCCCAGCACGATATCGGCCAGGGTGAAGGTCTCGCCGGCCGCGAAGGCGCCGGTGCGCTCCAGCTGGCGTTCCAGCACGGTCATGGCGACGTTCCAGGCGCGGATGCTGGCGGCGATCTGTTCGGGATCGTCGAAGCCGGGCATGCGCCGCACCAGGCCGGCGAAGGCGTAGCGCCAGGCGGTATTGAGCTCGGTGGCCTGCCAGTCCATCCACTGCTCGATCCCGGCCCGGGCGCGCGGCTCGCCCGGCAGCAGGGCCTGGCCGATGTCGTGGCGCGAGGCCAGATAGCGGCAGATGGTGTTCGACTCCCACAGCGGCCCGTGTTCGTCGAGGATCACCGGCACCAAGGCGTTGGGATTGAGCGCCAGGAAGGCGGGGTCATGGGTGGAGGCATAGCCCGTTCCCCAGTCCTCGCGGTCGTAGGGCAGGGCGAGCTCGTCGCAGGTCCACAGCACCTTGCGCACGTTCAGCGACGAGGTGCGGCCCAATATTTTCAGCATGGGGATCTCGATCATGCGGGCCTCAGTCGGCGCCGCGATGGGTAGCATTTCGACCGAAGGGGCGTCTGGAAGAAAATCTGCAAGGCCAGGACGAGCTCGAATCGATATGTACCGTCACTACATAACGAGGGGTTCTCAATGCTGTTTCGAACCGCGCTTCTCGCCGGCACGCTGCTGGCCGGCGCCGCCCACGCCCAGGGATCGGATGTCTACGCCCTGGGCGAGGTGCAGGTGACCGCGCGCAACGCGGCCGGCGAGACGGTCGGCGGGGCCAAGGTCTCGGGCGAAGATCTGCGCAAGTTCGACAAGGCCAGCGTCGATCAGGCGCTGGACCTGATCCCTGGCGCGGCGGCGGGAAACAGCGGCGGCTCGCGCAACGAGCGCCTGGTGTTCATCCGCGGCTTCGACCGTTTCCAGACCACCCTGTCGATCGACGGCGTGCGGGTGTTCCTGCCGGCCGACAACCGCATCGACTTCGCCCGCTTTCTGACGGCCGACCTCTCCGAGGTTCAGGTCTCCAAGGGCTATGTCTCGGTGCTCGACGGGCCGGGCGGCCTGGGCGGGGCGATCAACCTCGTCACCCGCAAGCCTTCGGCGCCCTTCGAGGGCGAGTTGCGGGTGGGCGTGGGCCTCGACGGCGACGGCTCGCTGAACGGCAATAGCGTCTCGGGTCGGGTCGGCGGGCGTTCTGACCGCTTCTACGCCCAGATCAGCGGAGCTCGGAACGAGCGCACCCACTGGAAGCTGCCGGACGACTACACGGCCACCAGCCTGGAGAACGGCGGCAACCGCGATCACTCCGAAAGCAAGGACTGGCGCGTCAACCTCAAGGCCGGCTTCACGCCCAACGCCACGGACGAATACTCGGTCACCTACACCCGCCAGGAGGGCGAGAAGAACGCGCCCTATCACGTCACCGACACGGCCAGCACGCGCTACTGGAGCTGGCCCTACTGGAACCTCGACAGCCTGGCCCTGCTGACCCGGACCAGGATCGCCGACAATGCCTGGCTGAAGACGCGCTTCTATCGCAACAGCTTTGAGAACGCCCTCTACTCGTGGGACAACACCCGCCAGAACAGCCAGACCCTGGGGCGCGCCTTCCGCTCCTATTATGACGACCTGGCCTATGGCGGGAACCTGGAGCTGGACGTCGACGTCACCGCGTCCAACACCCTGAAGGCCGCCGCCTTCTACCGTCGCGACAAGCACGTCGAATGGCAGCAGAGCTTCAGCCCGGCCTCGACCGAGCCGCGCCAGACGGTGACCGAAGACACCACCTCGCTGGCCCTGGAGGACACCCAGCGGTTCGGCGACAAGGTCGATCTGGTGGTGGGCGTCTCGCGCGACCGCCGCGACCTGAAGCAAGCCCAGGACTACAATTCGGGCGCCTTCGTCTTCTACCCGCTGACCGACGACGTGGCCTGGAACGGTCAGGCGGCCCTGGTCTGGCGGCCGATCGCCGACGTCCAGCTGCATGGCAGCGTCTCGTCGCGCGCCCGCTTCCCGACCCTGTTCGAGCGCTACAGCTCGCGCTTCGGCACGGTGGTGCCCAATCCGGACATCAAGGCCGAGCGGGCCGTGAACTACGAGCTGGGCGCGGCCGTCGACTTCACCCCGCTGCTGAAGATCGAGGGGGCGGTGTTCTACAGCGATGTGCGCGACGCCCTGATCCTGATCCCCGTGGCCCTGGGCGCGCCCTTCGGCACGGTCAGCCAGACCAAGAACGCCGGCGACGGCGAGTATTACGGCCTGGAGGGCGGGGCGACGCTCAAGGCGGGCGACAAGCTGACCCTCGGCGGCAACTACACCTACCTGCACCGCGAACTGACCGATCCGACCAACGCCGCCTTCCGCCCGACCGGCGTGCCGACCCACAAGCTGTTCGTCTATGCGGACTGGAGCGTCAGCGACCGCCTGACCGTGACGCCCAGCGTCGAGGCGGCGTCCAAGCGCTGGACGGTGACCTCCAGCTCGCTGGTCAGCCCGGCCCGCTACTACCGCACCGGCGACTACATCCTGGCCAATCTGACGGCCCAGGTGGCGGTGACGCCGAAGATCGACGTGGTGGTCGGGGCCCGCAACCTGCTGGACCAGAAGTACCAGCTGGTCGACGGCTTCCCCGAGGAAGGCCGCAATTTCCGCGCCGACCTGCGCGTCCGGTTCTAAGGAGCACTGCCGATGCGATTTGTCGTTCTCCTGGCCGCCGGCCTGACCCTGGCCGGTCCCGCCGCCTTCGCCCAGACGCCCGCCGAGCCGGCCTGCGCCGCCCGCGACGCCGACCTGCCGGCGGATCTGGCCGCCTGGCCGGCCAAGGCCCCGTTGGCCGCGGCGACCTCGGCCGCCGATCTGCAGAAGGCGGCTCTGGTTCCCGGCCAGGCCTATGCCGCGGCCCTGTCGCCGACGCCGGAGGTGACCTACGTCGTCCAGCCGGAGAAGCCGGGCGGCACGGTCAGCAAGGGCGGGCTGTTCGCGCTGAAGGTCGAGACGGCGGGATCCTACGTCATCGCCCTGGGCGCCGGCGCCTGGATCGACCTGCTGAAGGACGGTCAGGCCCAGCGCTCGACCGCCCACGGCCGCGGTCCGGCCTGCTCGACCGTGCGCAAGATGGTGACCTTCGACCTGACGCCCGGCGACTACGTGGTGCAGATCTCGGCCAACGCCGAGGCGAGCCTGCCGATCCTCGTCGTGCGCAAGCCCTGAGCTAGGGATCGTGCGGCTCGACCTCTGCGGCAAGGTGCTGGCCCTGGCGGCCGGCCTGCTGCTGACCGCCGCCTTCGCGCCGCCCGTCCTGTCGGGCTTCGACTGGAAGCTGCCGGCGGGCGTCGCCCCGCCGCCGGTCCCCGCCGACAACCCGATGTCGGACGCCAAGGTCGCCCTGGGCCGCAAGCTGTTCTACGACGCCGACCTGTCGATCGACGGCACCATGTCGTGCGCCACCTGCCACGAGCAGCGGCGCGGCTTCACCGACGGCAACGCCACCCATCCCGGCGTCCACGGCGACCCGGGCCGGCGCAACATCCAGACCCTGGCCAATGTCGGCTATTTCCGCGCCCTGACCTGGGGTGATCCCAGCGTCACGCGGCTGGAGGATCAGGCCCTGATCCCGATCGCCGGGACCAAGCCGGTCGAGATGGGCTTCGCGGGCCAGGAGGCGGTACTGACGTCACGCCTCTCCGGCCAGGCCTGCTATCGCCGGATGTTCGCCGACGCGTTCCCGGAGGAGGGCGGCGAGGTCAGCATGGCCACCATCGCCAAGGCCCTGGCCGCCTTCCAGCGCACGCTCGTCTCGTTCGACAGTCCTTACGACCAGCGCCGCCGGGGCGAGGCGGTCGCCGTGTCGGCTCAAGCCCAGCGCGGCGAGCGGCTGTTCAAGGCGACCTGCGCCGGCTGCCACGCGGGCCCTCTGTTCACAGACGCCGAGAAGGTCCGCTTCCACCGCATTGACGCCCCGTTCGCCGGAGACCAGGGCCTGGCCGACGTCACCGGCAAGGCCGCCGACACGGGGCGCTTCCGCACGCCATCCCTGCGCAACGTCGCCTTGAGCGCGCCCTACCTGCACGACGGCTCCGCGCCGACGCTGGAGGCGGCCATCCATCGGCATCGCGCGGCGATGCGGCTGGAGGATCACGAGGTGGCGGAGCTTGTCGACTTTCTGGGTACGCTGACCGACGAGAGTTTCGTGACGGCTCCACGGTTTTCCCTGCCTGAGCCTGGGTGCGGGCCCTAGTCTTCCGGATCGGTCCCCACTGCGGAGGCGATCGCGGTTGCCGCAGCCTCCATGGCGGCTTGGGCAGCCGCCTCGGCGGCTGCGGTGGCTTGCTCGACCTTTTCCATCGCCGCGTGCATCGCCGCTTCCTCCGCCGCCCGGGCGGCTTGGAGCGCCTGTTCTAGCGCCGCCTCGGAAGGGGCGCTCGGCGATGCAGGCGGGGCGGCGCCAAGGATATTCCGGGTCGCCTCGCCGGCGCTGGCGGTGTCGACCGACAGCAGCGTGCTGACGCCTTGCGTCGTCGAGGCCTGCATCGTCACGTTGGACTGCTGCTGGTTGTTCGTCGCGTTGTGCGCGGCGTTCGAAAGCGCTTGGCTCACGGCCACAAACAGGTTGCCCATGGCCATGGCCATGGCCATGGCGGGCGCGTCGCCCAGCACCTTGGTGTTCACCTGGCTGACCGAGTCGGTGATCTGATCGTTGACGTTGGTAGGGAAGGCCATGGTCGTCTTCCTGCTGGGACGGGCGACCTTCAAAACGAAAGCCGCGGCTCATCCATTACGAATGGCCGCGGCTTACGAAATAGGAAATTTCGCACAAGGCAGAGGAGGGCGAGGCCCTCCGCCGGATCAATCCTCGTCCATCTTCAGGGCGGCGATGAAGGCTTCCTGCGGGATCTCGACCTTGCCGAACTGGCGCATCCGCTTCTTGCCTTCCTTCTGCTTGTCCAGAAGTTTCCGCTTACGCGAGGCGTCGCCGCCGTAGCACTTGGCGGTCACGTCCTTGCGCAGGGCGCGGACGGTTTCGCGGGCGATGATCCGGCCGCCGATGGCCGCCTGGATCGGGATGACGAACATGTGCTGCGGGATGAGGTCCTTCATCTTCTCGCACATGCCGCGGCCGCGGCTTTCGGCGCGGCTGCGGTGGACCAGCATCGACAGGGCGTCGACCGGTTCGCTGTTGACCAGGATCGACATCTTCACCAGGTCGCCGGCGCGATAGTCCTCCAGCGCGTAGTCGAAGCTGGCGTAGCCCTTCGAGATCGATTTGAGGCGATCGTAGAAGTCGAACACCACCTCGTTCAGCGGCAGGTCGTAGACGACCATGGCGCGGCTGCCGACGTAGGACAGTTCGCGCTGCATGCCGCGACGGTCCTGGCAGAGCTTGATCACGCCGCCGAGGAACTCGTCCGGGGTGAAGATCGTCGCCTTGATCCAGGGCTCGGCGATCTCTTCGATCTGCATGACGTCCGGCAGGTCGGCCGGGTTGTGCAGCTCGATCTCTTCGCCGCTGCGCATCTTGATCTTGTAGACCACCGACGGGGCGGTCGCGATCAGGTCGAGGTCGAATTCGCGCGACAGGCGCTCCTGGATGATCTCCAGGTGCAGCAGGCCCAGGAACCCGCAGCGGAAGCCGAAGCCCAGGGCCGCGCTGCTTTCCATCTCATAGGTGAAGCTGGCGTCGTTGAGGCGCAGCTTGCCGACGGCGGCGCGCAGGTCCTCGAAGTCGGCGGCGTCGACCGGGAACAGGCCGCAGAACACCACCGGCACGACTTCCTTGAAGCCCTTCAGGGCCTCGGCCGTCTGCTTCTTCTCGTCGGTGATGGTGTCGCCGACGGCGGCGTCGGCCACTTCCTTGATCGAGGCGGTGAAGAAGCCGACCTCGCCTGGACCCAGTTCCGCGACGTCCGTGGCCTTGGGGGTGAACACCCCGACCTTGTCGATGCGGTGGGTGGCGCCGGTCTGCATCATGCGAACCTGCTGGCCGGCCTTCAGGGTGCCGTCGAAGATCCGCACCAGCACGACCACGCCCAAATAGGCGTCGTACCAGGCGTCGACCAGCAGGGCCTTCAGCGGCGCGTTGCGGTCGCCCTTGGGGGCGGGCAGGCGCTTGACGATGGCTTCCAGCACGTCGGGGATGCCGATGCCGGTCTTGGCCGAGCATTCGACCGCGTCCGAGGCGTCCAGGCCGATGACGTCCTCGATCTGGGCCTTGACCCGCTCGACGTCGGCGGCCGGCAGGTCGACCTTGTTGAGAACCGGAACGATCTCGTGGTTGTTGTCAATGGCCTGGTAGACGTTGGCCAGGGTCTGGGCTTCCACGCCCTGCGAGGCGTCGACGACCAGGATCGAGCCTTCGCAGGCGGCCAGCGAGCGCGACACCTCGTAGGCGAAGTCGACGTGCCCGGGCGTGTCCATCAGGTTGAGGACATAGGTCTCGCCGTCATTGGCCTTGTAGTTCAGGCGCACGGTCTGCGCCTTGATGGTGATGCCGCGCTCCTTCTCGATGTCCATGTTGTCGAGAACCTGGGCGCTCATCTCCCGCGCGGTCAGGCCGCCCGTGGTCTGGATCAGGCGATCGGACAGGGTCGACTTGCCGTGGTCGATGTGGGCCACGATCGAGAAATTGCGGATTTTATCCAGGGGCGTAGAGCTCATGCGCGTGCGTCTATCACATTTGATCCGCTTCGCGAGGGGCCGTGACGGGTTTGCGTCATCGACCCCGTTCACGGCGGGCGTCAAATCGTCTAATCCGACCCGATGATCCAGCGTCGACGACCCGTCCCCTTCGAACTCGGCCCCGTGCACTTCATCGGCATCGGCGGCATCGGCATGTCCGGCATCGCCGAAATCATGATCCGCATCGGCTACACCGTGCAGGGCAGCGATGCGAAAGCCAGCGCCAACACCGAGCGGCTCGAGAAGCTCGGCGCGCGCATCTTCGTCGGCCATGACGCGGCCAATGTCGAAGGCGCCTCGGCCATCGTCTATTCGACGGCGGTGAAGGCCGATAACCCGGAAATGGTCGCCGGCCGCGACAAGCGCCTGCCGCTGGTCCGCCGCGCCGAGATGCTGGCCGAGCTGATGCGGCTCCAGTTCTCGGTCGCCGTGGGCGGCACCCATGGCAAGACCACGACCACCTCGATGGTGGCGGCCCTGCTCGACGCCGGCGGCCTGGACCCGACGGTCGTCAACGGCGGCATCATCAACGCCTACGGCACCAACGCCAAGGTCGGCGAGGGCGACTGGATCGTCGTCGAGGCCGACGAGAGCGACGGCTCGTTCCTGAAGCTGAAGTCGACGGTGGCCATCGTCACCAACATCGACGCCGAGCACCTGGACCACTGGGGCGACTTCGACGCGGTCAAGCGCGGCTTCCAGGACTTCATCGAGAACATCCCGTTCTACGGTTTCGCCGCCGTCTGCACCGACCATCCGGAAGTGCAGGCCCTGACCTCGCGGATCGAGAACCGCCGCCTGGTCACCTACGGGACCAACCCGCAGGCCGAAGTCCGTGTCTCCAACGTCGAGATGGGTCCCGAAGGCGCCAGCTTCGACATCGTCATTTCGCCGCTGGAGGGCGATCAGGTCCGCTATGAGGGCCTGAAGATGCCGATGGCCGGGCACCACAACGTGCTTAACGCCACCGCCGCCGTGGCCGTGGCCCGCGAACTGGGCGTCGACGCCGACAGCATCCGCGCCGGCCTGGCTGGGTTCGGCGGGGTCAAGCGCCGGTTCACGACGACGGGTGTGGCCAACGGGATCCGCGTGGTCGACGACTACGGCCACCACCCGGTCGAGATCGCCGCCGTGCTGAAAGCCGCCCGGGCGGTCAGCCAGGGCAAGGTGATCGCCGTGGTCCAGCCGCACCGCTACACCCGCCTGCGCGACCTGATGACCGAGTTCAGCAGCTGCTTCAATGACGCTGACACCGTGGTCGTCGCCGACGTCTACACGGCCGGCGAGCAGCCGATCGAGGGCGTCGACCGCGACCACCTGGTCGAAGGCCTCAAGAAGTTCGGCCACCGCCGCGCCCTGCCGCTGGAAAGCCCGGCGGCCCTGCCGGCCCTGATCGCGGCCGAGGCGACCAGCGGCGACCTCGTCGTGCTGCTGGGGGCCGGGGACATCACGTCCTGGGCCTACGCCCTGCCGGGCCAGCTGGAAGCGCTGGCGAAGTAAATTGCCGATGACCTGGAAGACCAATCTCCCCGCCGTTCGCGGCAAGCTGCTGATCGACGAGGCCCTGGCCCCGTTCACCTGGTTCCGCGTCGGCGGGCCGGCCGACGTGGTGTTCCTGCCGGCCGACGAGCAGGACCTAGCCGACTTCCTGAAGGCCCTGGATCCGGCCGTGCCGGTGATGGCCATCGGCGTCGGCTCCAACCTGCTGGTCCGCGACGGCGGCGTCGAGGGCGTGATCATCCGCCTGGGCAAGGGCTTCAACGGCGTCGAGGCCCTGGGCGACAACCGCATCAAGGCCGGCAGTGCTGTTCCCGACGCCATCCTGGCCCGCAAGGCGGCGGAAGCCGGCATCGCCGGGCTGGAGTTCTACGCCGGCATCCCCGGCACGATCGGCGGCGCGGTGATCATGAACGCCGGCTGCTACGGCTCCGAGACGGTCAACGTGGTCAAGTCGGTCCGCGTCATGGACCGCGCCGGCCAGGTGAGCGAGCTGGCGGTCGAGGACCTGCACTACACCTACCGCCACAGCGCCCTGCAGGACGGCGAGGCGGTGATCGTGCTCGACGCCGTGTTCGAGGGCGCTGTTGACGAACCGGCCGCGATCAAGGCTCGCATGGCCGAGATCACCAGCCGTCGCGAGACCACCCAGCCGATCCGCGAAAAGACCGGCGGCTCGACCTTCAAGAACCCGCCGGGCCACTCATCGTGGAAGCTGGTCGACGAGGCCGGCTGGCGCGGCAAGCTGTTTGGCGGGGCGATGTTCAGCCCCCTGCACAGCAACTTCCTGATCAACACCGGAGAGGCGACGGCGGCCGACCTCGAAGGCCTGGGCGACACCGTCCGCGCCGACGTGCTGGCCAAGACCGGCGTCCAGCTGGACTGGGAAATCAAGCGGATCGGGCGCCCGGCCTGACGGCCGGCCCCCTCAGTCGCTTCGCGACAGCTCCCCCAGAGGGGGAGCATCTGAGGTCGCACAAGCAGATCCTCCCCCTCTGGGGGAGGTGGCCCGGAGGGCCGGAGGGGGGACGTTTTCAGCCGCCGCTGCCGACGGCCGATTTCGCAGCCGCTTCCCTCTCCTTCGCCTTCGGCGACACCTCTCCCTGCAGGGAGAGGGTTTGATCATACGTCCTTCTTCGACAGATACTCCTCCACATCGATCTCCTTCTCCCACCGCGCCACGGCCGTGGCGATCGACAGGTCGCAGGTGACGTTGGGCACGGTGCGGATCATGTCGAGGATGCGGTCGAAGGGCAGGATGAAGCCGACGATGATCGCCGTCTGGGTGGGGCCTATGCCGATCGTGGCCAAGACCGCGGCCAGCACGAACAGCGATCCCGACGGCACCGGGGCCACGCCCATGGCGACAATGGTGGTGGTCACCGCCACCAGGGCGTAGTCGGCAAGCGTCAGGGGCACGCCGAAGGCCTGGGCGGCGAACAGGGTCAGCATGGCCACGTACATCGCCGTGCCGTCCATGCCGATGGTCGCGCCCAGCGGCAGGACGGTCGACGAGATCGACGGCTTGATGCCCAGATTGTCTTCCGCCACCCGGATCGCCACCGGCAGGGTGGCCGAGCTGGACGAGGTGGAGAAGCCGACCAGGATGGCGTCCATGCAGCCGCGATAGAACGGCACGAGCGGCAGCCAGGCCCCCAGCCGCACCACGGCGGCGTGGGTGACGAAGGTCTGGATGGCCGCGCCGATGATCACGCAGACCCCCAGCTTGGCCACGTGCAGGAAGGTCTCGGGCCCGTTGGTGCCCATGACCACGGCGATCAGGGCGAAGACCCCGAAGGGCGCGGCCTCCATCACGAAGCCGACGATGCGCAGCATCACCTCGCTGGCGCTGGCCAGCAGCTTGGCGACTGGTGCGCCGTCCTCCCCGGCCACGATCACTCCGGCCCCGACCAGCACGGCGAAGAAGATGATCGCCAGGGTCTCGCCCTCGGCCAGCGCCTTGATCGGATTGAGCGGCACGATGCCGATGAACAGCTCGGCAGGCGACTTGGGCGTGGCCACCGCCTGGGGGGCGGCGTTGTGCAGGTCGGCGCCGACGCCGGGTCCCAGCAGGCTGGCGATGATCAGGCCGATGGTCACCGCGATCAGGGTGGTCAGCACGTACATGGCGATGGTCTTGACGCCGATGCCGCCCAGCCGCTTGGCGTCGCCCAGCTGGGCCACGCCCGAGGCGATGATCACGAACACCAGCGGGGCCACCATCATGCGGATCAGCCGCACGAAGATCTCGCCCATCCATTTGAGGCTGGTGGCGCCTTCGCCCCAGAAATAGCCGACCACGGCCCCGACCACGAGGGCGGCCAGGATCCGCTTCCACAGCGAGATCCCGAACCAGACCTGCAGCGGGTTCCTGCGGCCAGGGGGCGAGGGCGGAGGCGGCGCGTCGGCGAGGGCGTCGGTCATGCCGCAGAGAGCACGGCGTTATGCGAGGCGGGTCAAGCCCTCAGAGCCAAAGCCCCTCGGCGTCGATCGCATCCCCCCAGAACCCCGCGGCCGGCGGCACGATCCTCCCGGCCTCGACGCGCAGGCCGCCCGGGTGGTCTTCCTTCAGCCACCACGGCCCGTCGAGGTCGGCGAAGGCGCAGTCGGCGGCCAGGTGCAGGGCCGGGGCGATGGCCAGGGACGAGGCGACCATGCAGCCGGTCATCAGGGTGAAGCCGAGGTCCTTGGCCGCGCGCAGCATCGAAAGCGCCTCGGTCAGGCCGCCGGACTTGTCGAGCTTGAGGTTCACGGCCTGGTAGCGCGCGCGCAGGGCCGGCAGGTCGGCGGCGGTGTGCACCGACTCGTCGGCGCAGATCGGGAAGGGCGGGGCGTAGCCTTCCAACGCGGCGTCCTCGCCGGCCGGCAGGGGTTGTTCGACCAGGGCGATGTTGAGGCGCGACAGCTGGTCTTCCAGCCCGCGCAGGATCTCGAAGGTCCAGCCCTCGTTGGGGTCGACGATCAGGGCGGCGTCGGGGGCGGCCTGGGCCACCGCGGCCAGGCGGGCGGCTGGGTCTTCGGCCGATAGCTTGATCTTGATCAGCGGCGCGTCGGCGACCTTGCGGGCGGCGGCGGCCATGGCGTCCGGCGTATCGAGGCTGACGGTGACGGCGGTGACCAGCGACGGCGGGACGGCGAGGCTGGTGCTCGCGGCGACTGAGACGCCGGTGGTCTTGGCCCGCAGGTCCCAGATGGCGCAGTCGAGGGCGTTGCGGGCGGCGCCGGCCGGCAGCAGGGCGAGAGCCTCAGAAAGGTCCGCGCCCATGGCGATCAGGCGGGCGGCGGGGGCCAGCTGCGCCTCGACGCCCGCGACCGTCTCGCCGTAGCGAGCGTAGGGCACGCTCTCGCCACGGCCGATGTGGCCGGCCTCGGCGATCTCGACCACCACGACCTCGGCGGCGGTCTTGACCCCGCGCGAGATGCGGAACGGGGCGGCGAGCGGGTGGCTGACGGGGCGGACGGCGACGAGACGGCTCATGTCCCTGGCTTGGCGCCGTTCGAGCGCTTTTGCGAGGGGGATCAGCGCTTGTCGAAGCGCGGGATCGGCGAGTCGGCGCGGCGCTGGGCCATCACCTGCAGGGCCAGGCGCGGGCGGATCACGAACAGGCCGGCCCAGACCAGCAGCACGCCGGCGTAGGAGATCGACCCCCAGACCCCGGTCGGACGTCCCGGGCGGCCGGCGCGCACGCGGCGGGCGGTGCGGACGGGGGCGTCAAAGTACTGGGTCATGGCGATGTCGGTCATGGCTTCCTCCGTGGACGCTGCCGAACCTGCGCCTTGGATGCGTCAGAACTGGACGTATAGGCGAAACACCATGTCGTCCCTATGTCTGGGGCGAAATACGTCCTTCTGGAGTTCCCATGTCGAAGCCGGTCACCATCAACATCCCCCACGAACTCGGCGTGGCCGAGGCCAAGCGGCGGATCGAGAGCGGCTTCGAGCAACTGGGCGCCCAGATCCCCGGCGGCCTGGCCAACGTCACCAAGGCCTGGCGCGACGACGTGATGGACTTCTCGGCCGTGATCATGGGCCAGACCATCACCGGCAAGCTCAACGTCGCGGCCAATGTGGTGCTGGTCGAGGTCGTGCTGCCGGGGTTCCTGGGCATGATCGCCGGCAAGATCACGGGGCAGGTGAAGAAGCAGGGGACGCTGCTGCTGGAGAAGAAGTAGGGGGCGACGCTTTAACCCCTCTCTCTTTGAGAGAGGGAGGGGCCCGCGCCGAAGGCGTGGGAGGGTGAGAGGTTACATTCTCTCCGGACAAGGTACGGCTTCGGTGAGGCGTGGATTTGCCGGCAAGCGGTGAAACCCCTCACCCTCCCACCGCTTCGCGGCGGGCCCCTCCCTCTCCCTATGGAAGAGTGGACGAAATTCTATCCCTTCGCGGTCGCCCGCTTGCGGGGCGCGGCGGACTTGGCGCGCGAAGCCTTCGCCGGCGTCGTCTTGCCCTTCTTCTCGCGCAACGCCGTGACCTTCTCCAGCCGGTCGTGGGCCCGCTCGGCGGCCGCCTTGCACTGGGCGTGGTAGGCGTCGAGTTCCTTCTCCGACAGCTTCTCGATGCCGACGAAGTCGTTGTCGGCGGTGGAAGTCAGGATCAGTTCGTCGAGCTTGGCTTGGACGGCTTCGCTGTCGCGGTTCTGGGTGTTCTGGATCAGGAACACCATCAGGAAGGTGATGATCGTGGTGCCGGTGTTGATCACCAGCTGCCAGGTCTCGGAGAACTTGAACACCGGCCCGGAGACCGCCCACAGGATCACCAGGCCCAGGCAGGCCAGGAAGGTGACGGGGCGGCCGGTCACCTGGGCGGTGGCGTTGGCGAACTTGGCGAAGAACTTGTCCACGGCGGGCTCCAGGCGCTTTCCAACCAAACGCCGCCGTGGCCGGCTTCGTTCAGAGCCTGCTTCAGAGTCTTCTGGGATCGTGGTCGTGACGGCCCAGGCTCTCGAACTTGCCTTCCTCGGCCTTGTTGACGAACTGGGCGGCCACCAGCCAGGCCTTCACCGGCCGCAGGGTGGCCAGGCAGCCGATGATCAGGGCCGGGAAGGTGGTGACGAAGTGCACCCAGACCGGCGGGTGGTAGGCGACCTCGACCCAGGCGAAGACGAAGGTGACCAGGATGCCGACGCCGCTCATCACGAAGAAGGCCGGGCCGTCGGCCGGCTCGGCGAAGCCGTAGTCCAGGCCGCAGCGGTCGCACGACGGGGCCAGGGCCAGAAAGCCTTTGAACAGCTTGCCCTCGCCGCAGCGCGGGCAGCGCTGGCGCAGGCCGCTGATCACCGGCGGGGGCGGATCGAAAAACTCGTCAGCGGGCGTCATGACCCCTACCTACAATCCGAAAATTGATCCATACATTGTGTGATAAATGTATGGATCAATGATGGGCGACGCAAGGGATCTTCCGGCGGGGGCGGCCTGGCTGCGGCGCGTGGCCGCGGGCGAGGGGCCGATCTACCGCCGGCTGTTCGAGGCCCTGCGCGGCGCCATCGCCGACGGCGAGCTGTCGGCCGGCGAGCAGTTGCCGCCGCAGCGGACGGTGGCGGGCCTGCTGGGCGTCGACTTCACCACCGTCACCCGCGCCTACGCCCTGGCCCGCGAGCAGGGGCTGGTGGAGGGAACGGCTGGGCGCGGCACCTTCGTGCGTCGGCGGGTGGGCGAAGAGGAGGCCGGGCGCGTCGATCTGTCGATGAACCTGCCGCCGCAGCCGGAGGGCCTGTCGTTGGCCGCGCTGCTGCGCGAGACGACGGCGGCGGTGCTGGCCCGCACCGATCCTGCGACCTTGATGGCCTATCACGCCGGCCCCGGCTCGCTGGCGCAGCGGGCGGCGGGCGCGGCCTGGCTGGCGCCGGGACTGGGCGCGGTGGATCCCGAGCGGGTCGTGGTCTGCGCCGGCGCCCAGGCGGCCCTTTCCGCGATCCTGGCGGTGGAGACCGCGCCGGGCGACGCCGTGGTGGTCGAGGCCCTGACCTATCCCGGCCTGCTTGCGGCCCTGGCCGCGCGCGGCGTGCGCGCCGTCGCCTGTCCGATGGACGGGGAGGGGCTCATCCCCGAGGCCCTGGCCGAGCGCCTGGCCACGAGCGGCGCGCGGCTCGTGGTCGTCACCCCGACCTGGCAGAACCCGACCACGGCGACCATGAGCCCCGCGCGGCGGGCGGCGATCGTCGAGGTCTGCGCCCGCGCCGGCGTCCGCATCGTCGAGGACGACGCCTATGGCCGGCTGCCCGATCCGGCGCCGGCGGCCCTGGCCCGCCTGGCGCCCGAACGGACGTGGCATGTGGCGACCCTGGCCAAGGCCCTGACTCCGGGCCTGCGCATCGCCTATGTCGCCGCGCCCCATGCAGAGGCCGCCGAGCGCCTGGCCGCCGCCGGCCACGCCCTGTGCCAGATGCCCGCGCCGCTGATGGCGGCCGTGGCCACGGCCTGGATCCGCGAGGGGACGGCGCAGGCGATCCTGGCCGGGGTGCGGATCGAGGCGCTGGCCCGGCGCGCCCTGGCCGCCGAGATCCTGCCGCGCGCGATCGGCCCGGCCGGCTGCCTGCACGTCTGGCTGGACCGGGTGGAGGCGCGACCGCCCGAGGGACTGTCGCTGGCGCCCGCCGCCCTGTTCGCCGCGCCCGGGATCGCCGCCCCAGGAACCGCCATGGACGGCGCGCGGCTGTCGCTGGGCGCGCCGGGCAAGCGGACCGTGCTGGCCTCGGCCCTGCGGCGTCTGGCCTAGGATCGCGGGCACGAAAAAGGGGCGGACCCGGAAGTCCGCCCCTTCGATCGTCTTTGACCGGCTTAGTCGACCAGCGGTCCTTGCGGACCGTGACCGGCGGGGGCCGCCTCGCCGGTCGGCGCCGGCGCGTGGTGCGAGTGATGGAAGAACCGCCCCATCAGCTTGTTCGACCAGTTCTTCACCTGGTCCATGAACACGAACACCACCGGGATGTAGAGCAGCGACAGGAAGGTCGAGGTGATCAGGCCGCCGATGACGGTGATCGCCATCGGGGCCCGGAACTCGACGTCGGCGCCGAAGCCGATGGCCACCGGCACCATGCCCGCGCCCATGGCCACGGTGGTCATCAGGATCGGTCGGGCCCGCTTGTGGGCCGCGTCGATCAAGGCCTCGCGGCGGGTCATCTTGCCGTCCTTCATCGCCATGATCGCGTACTCGACCAGCAGGATCGAGTTCTTGGCGGCGATGCCCATCAGCATCAGGATGCCGATCAGGCTCGACATCGAGAAGCTGCTGTTGACCAGCTTGAGCAGGGCGAAGGCGCCGCCGATGGCCAGCGGCAGGGCGGCCATGATGGTCACCGGGTGGGCGAAGCTGCGGAACAGCAGCACCAGCACGACGTACATCAGCAGCAGGCCGGTCACGAGGGCCATGACGAAGCCGGAGATCATCTCGGCGATGAACTCGGCGTCGCCGGCGGCCACTTCCTTGACGCCGTTGGGCAACGACTTGACCGAGGGCAGGGCGTGCACCCGTTTGGAGGCGTCGCCGACCACGATGCCGTCGAGTTCGGCGGTGATCTCGGCCACGCGCGAGCGGTCCTGGCGGTTGATCTGCGAGGGACCCGCGCCGAAGCGGATGTCGGCCACCGCGTTCAGCGGCACCGAGGCCCCGCTGGACGAGGGCACCTTCAGGGTCTCCAGCACCGACAGGTCCTCGAGCGCGTTCTGCGTCAGGCGCAGGCGGATCGGCACCTGGCGGTCGCCCAGATTGTACTTGGGCAGCGACTGGTCGACGTCGCCGATGGTCGCCACCCGCACGGCCTGCGAGATCGCGCCGGCCGAGACGCCCATGCGGGCGGCCTGGTCGGGACGCGGGGTGACGATGATCTCCGGACGGGCGATCGAGGCGGTGTTGACCACGTTGGCCAGGCCCGGGACCGAGCGCATCTCGGCCTCGACCTTGCGCGCGGCGGCCTCCAGTTCGGGGCCGTCGTCGCCGACCAGCCGCAGGGTGTAGCTGCCGCCGTCGCCGGGGCCGCCGCCGCTGTTGCTGCCCGCGCCGATGCGGGCGCCGGGGATCGCCTTGAACTGGTCGACCATCTGGCGCGTGAACAGCTGCTGGTTCATCCGCTCGCCCTTGGGCACGAGGTCGGCGGTGACGCGCGCCTTGTTGACCCCGTCGTTGCCGACCGAGGCGTAGACGCTCTTCACTTCCGGACGGGCCTTCAGCTCGCGGGAGACGCGCTGGGCGATGGCGTCGGTCTCGTCGAGGGTGGAGCCGGGCGGCAGCTCGATCGAGAACGGCGCGCGGCCGCGGTCGGCCGCCGGCTGGAACTCGAAGGGCAGCAGCGGGATCAGGGCCAGCGACGCGACGAAACTGACGAAGCCGATGATCAGCACCTTCCACTTGTTCCGCAGCGACCAGTTGAGGGCGCGCAGATAGCCCGGCATCCAGAACGGGTCGGTGTCGGGCTTGTGGTGCGGCTTGAGCATGTAGGCGCCCATCAGCGGCGTCAGCATGCGGGCGACCAGCAGCGAGAACAGCACCGAGACGCAGGCGGCCAGGGCGAAGGCCTTGAAGAACTGGCCGATGATCCCGGGCATGAAGCCGGTCGGGGCGAACACCGCCACGATGGTGAAGGTGGTGGCCACCACGGCCAGGCCGATCTCGTCGGCGGCCTCCATCGCCGCGTTGTAGGGCGACTTGCCGCCCCGCATGTGGCGGACGATGTTCTCGATCTCGACGATGGCGTCGTCGACCAGGATGCCCACGGTCAGCGACAGGGCCAGCAGGGTGACGCCGTTCAGCGACTGGCCCAGCGGAGCCATGATCGCGAAGGTCGGCAGCAGCGACAGCGGAATGGCCACGGCCGCCAGGAAGGTGGCGCGCCAGTCGCGCAGGAAGATGAACACGACGATGACCGCCAGGACGGCGCCGAGGACCAGGGCCTCCATCGACGCCCAGTAGCTTTCCTCGATGTACTTCACGTTCGAGGTCAGCTCGGTGATCGTCAGTTCGGGATGCTCCTTGTCGAGCTTCTCGATGGCCTTGCGGACCTTCTCGGCGACCTTGACCTCGCTGGCGCCGCGCGAGCGGACCATGTTGAAGGTCACGACTTCCTGGTTGTCGGCGCGGGCGCGGTTGCGCGGCTCGGCCCAGCGATCGGTGACCTCGCCGAGGTCGCCCAGGCGCACGGTGCCGCCCGAGGACAGCGGGATGCGGGTCTCGCGAAGCTGGTCCACCGAGCCGGCCGCGCCCAGGGTGCGGATGGCGCGCTCGGAGCCCGAGACGGTCACCCGGCCGCCGGGCAGGTCGGCGTTGGTGCTGGCCAGGGCCTGGCTGACGGCGGCGGCGGTGACGCCGCGCGCGGACAGGCGGTCGGGATCCAGGGCGACCTGGATCTCGCGGCTGACGCCCCCGAGACGATTGACCTCGCCGATGCCCTTGATGGCCAGCAGGGTGCGGGCGACGTCGTTGTCGACGAACCAGCTGCGCTGCTCGGGCGTCATGTTCGGGCCCTTGACCACATAGGTGATCAGCGGGTCGCCGGAGATGTCGATGCGGGTGACGTTGGGGATCTGCATGTCCTGCGGCAGGGCGGACTGCAGGTTGGACATGGCGTTGCGCACGTCGTTGGTGACGCGCTCGTGGTCGACCCCCAGCTCGAACTCGATCATGGTCGACGAGTAGCCGTCGCCCACGGTCGAGGTGATGTGGCGCACCTGGCCCAGGCCCGCGACCGAGTCCTCGATCAGGCGGGTGACCTGGGTCTCCAGCTCGCTGGGGGCGGCGCCCGGTCGCGAGGCCGAGATCACCACCAGCGGCAGGTCGACGTCCGGGTTGTTGTTGATCCGCATGCTGGCGAAGCCGGAGATCCCGGTGATCGTCAGCATCACGAAAAGCATCAGGACGGGGATCGGATTCTTGATCGCCCAGCGCGAGATGTTATTGGCGTTCATCGGCCGGCCCTAGCGTTTGGCGGCGGAAAGGGTGGGCGCGGGCAGCACGCCCGACACCCGCACCGCGTCGCCGTCGCCCAGGAAGCCGGCGCCCTGCACGATCACGCGCTCGCCGGCCTGCACGCCGTCGACGGCGGTGACCTCGCCCGTGCGGGCGAGGACGGCGACCTTGCGGAACTGGGCCTTGTGCTGGGCGTCGATCAGAAACACTCCCGCCTGGTTCTGGCGATAGAGGATCGAGGCGCTGGGCACGACGGGCGAGGCCTGGTCGCCGGCCTGGATCTGGGCGCGGGCGAACATCCCCGGGCGGAAGGCGCCCATCGACGACAGGGCGATGCGGGCCACGCCCAGGCGGGTCTGGGTGTCGACCTCGGAGGTGACGAGGCGCACGCGGCCTTCGGCCTGGCCGACCTGCTCGGAAGCGATGCGGGCGGGCATGCCGGCCTTGACCACGCCGAGGTCGGTCTCGGGGATCTCGGCGTCCAGCTCCAGGCGGCCGTCGCGGACGATGCGGAAGAGCTCGCTGCCGGCGCTGACGATCTGGCCCTTGGTGACGCTGCGGCGGACGATCAGGCCCGAGACCGGGGCGCGGATCGAGGCCTGGGCCAGGCGAGCGGTGGTTTCGCCCTGGGCGGCCTGGGCCGAGGCCAGTTGGGCGGCGGCGGTGGCCTGCTTGGCCGTGGCGGTGTCGAGCGAGGAGGCCGACAGGAAGCCCTTGGCCTGCAGCTCGCGCGAGCGGCGCAGAGAGGCTTCGGCCTCGGCCAGGGTGGCGCGGGCGCTGGCGACGGCGGCTTCCTGCTGGCGCAGCTGGGCGCGCAGCAGGGTGTCGTTGAGGGCGACCAGCACCTGGCCCTGGCGGACGAACTGGCCTTCCTCGGCGTTGACGGCGACGGCGGTCAGGCCGCCGGTCTCGGCGCCGACCGGCACCTCTTCCCAGGCCGAGATGGTGCCGGAGGCGTTGACCACGCGGGGCAGGGGCAGCACGGCGACCGGCGCGACGCTGACCGTCTGGGCGGCGACGGGCTTCTTGCCCTTGGCCTCGGCCTTCTTTTCCTTGCCGCAGGCGGAAAGGCCGACGGCGGAAACCGTCAGAACCAGGGCCAGCGCCGTCGTGCGCCCGAAAGACCCCTTGAACCCGTAACCCACGACCTGCCCCTTTTTCGCCGAAGTCCCAGCTGGGTCTTCTAGACGAGAAACCGGGTTCGCCGAATTAAATCGGGGTAAGGCGCGTCCAGCGGGCAGGCGGAGGGGGTCAGGCTTCCTTGCGCGCGCCCTGCGCCTCGGTCGCCGAGGCCGCGCGGATCAGCTCCAGCACGTCGACGATGATCGCCTGCATGGCGGTCTGGGCGGCCACGGCGTCGCGGGCGATGATGGCGTTGGCCACATCCTCGTGCGAGGGGATCGAGGCCGTGCGGCCCTTGATGCGGTTGGTGAAGCGGATCGAGATCCGCAGCGCCGTGTTCACCAGCTCGTGCAGCTCGCTGTAGAACGGGTTCTTGGTCGCGCTGAGGATGGCGATGTGGAAGGCGATGTCGGCGGTCAGCGGATCGTCCTCGCCCTCGGCGGCGGCCTTCATCCGGGCCAGGCCCTTGCGGATGGCCTCCAGGCCGGCCTCGTCGGCGTTGCGGGCGGCCAGGGCCGCGGCCACCGGCTCGATCCCCAGGCGCATCTCGGTGAAGTCCGACAGCAGGCGCAGGCTGAACTTGCGCTCCAGCAGCCAGCGCAGCACGTCGGGATCGAGCAGGTTCCAGTTGGCTTCCGGCTCGACCACCGTGCCGTGGCGGGGGCGGGCGCTGAGCAGGCCCTTGGCGGTGAGCATCTTCACCGCCTCGCGCGTCACCGTGCGGCTGGCCCCGAACTTCTTGGACAGTTCGCCTTCGGTCGGAAAGCCGATCTCGGCGTATTCGCCCGTGACGATGGCCTGACCAAGAGATTCCACGAGGCCGTAGGTGAGGCTCAGTCCAGGCTGGGTGCGCATCGCCAAAGTCTTCTTTTCTATACGTCGGACGCGAAACGAATCGCCCCTGTGTAACGTGGTTCGGGCAGACCCGGAACGGTCACGTCATAAGCGAATACATCGCCCGCGCGCGGTTGTCTGACCAATTCGTCTTCCGAGAGCTCGTCGCGGGCCGAAGTGACATACAGCGTGCGCAGGTCGTCTCCCCCGAACGCCACGCAGGTGGGCTGGCTGGCGGGGACGTGCAGGGTCTCCAGCACGCGGCCGTCGGGCGCATGGCGCACAACGGTTCCGGCGGCCCAGCGGGCGCTCCACAGGCAGCCTTCGGAGTCGACCGTGGCCCCGTCGGGATAGCCCTCGGTCACCTCGGCGAAGACCCGGCGGTTGCTCAACGTCCCGTCCTCGTCGAGGTCGAAGGCGAAGATGGTCTGCAGCGGGCTGTCGGAAAAATAGGCGGTCTTGCCGTCGGGGCTGAAGGCCAGGCCGTTGGCGATCTGCACGCCGCCGAAGTGGGCGGTGAAGTCGCCGGCGTGGTCCAGACGCCAGACGCTGGCCTGCGCGAGGTGCCGGATGGCCTCGTCCTCGACCATGGTCCCGGCCCAGAAGCGGCCCGAGCGATCGACGCGGCCGTCGTTGAAGCGGCGGCCGTTGGCCTGCGCCTCGACGCGATGCAGCCACTCGACCTGGCCCGAGGCCAGGTCGAACAGGCCAAGGCCCGTCTCGAAGGCGGCGACGACGCGGCCGGCGTCATTCGGAAGCAGGGCGATCGAGCCGATGCGCTCGGGGGCGGCGAAGGTTTCGACCGCGCCGCTGGCGGGGTCGAAGGCGCGCAGGCGGCGGCTCTGGATGTCGGTCCACAGCAGGCGGCCGGCGTGGATGTCCCACACCGGCCCCTCGCCGAGCACGTCGCCGGCCGCGATGATCGCGGCCGGCGTCTGGCTGGAGATCACCACCACGTGGCGTACAGGGCGATGAGGATCAGGATCACGCCCACGCCGGCGATGTTGAAGCCCTTCGTGGTCTTGTAGGTGACGCCCTCCAGGCTGACGACGTTCACCTCCTTCTTCTGCGGGGCGACCAGCGAGACGACGACGGCCGCGATCAGGGCCAGCACGAAGACCAGGCCGACGCGGTTCATGAACGGCATGTCGGGCAGGCCGAACTTCAGGGCCAGCGACAGGATCACCGAGCCGGCCGTGGCCACCAGGGCGCTGGCGGTGGTGGCGCGCTTCCAGAACAGGCCCAGCATGAAGATCACCACGATGCCCGGGGTGAAGAAGCCGGTGTACTCCTGGATGCGCTGGAAGACCTGGTCGGCGCCGCCCAGCAGGGGCTTGGCCGACAGGATGCCGATGATCACGGCCACGACGGCGGTGATGCGGCCGACCAGCACCAGGTGGCGCTCGCTCGAGTCCTTGCGGGTCTTGGCGTAGAGGTCGAGGGTGAAGATGGTGGCGATCGAGTTGATCTTGGCCGCCAGCGACGCGACGATCGCGGCCACCAGGGCGGCGAACACCAGGCCCAGCAGGCCGGGCGGAAGCAGCTTCATCATCTCCGGATAGGCCTGGTCGGGCTTGGCCAGGCCGGGAGCCAGCACCAGGGCGGCGAGGCCCGGGATGACCACGATGACCGGCATCAGCAGCTTCAGATAGGCCGCGAAGGCGATGCCCTTCTGGGCTTCCGGCAGGTCCTTGGCGCCGAGGGCGCGCTGGATGATGTACTGGTTGAAGCCCCAGTAGCTGACGTTCATCACCCACAGGCCGCCGAACAGCACGGACAGGCCCGGCAGCTCCTTGTAGTGCGGGCTGGCCTTGTCGAGGATCATGTCGAAGTGTTCGGGGAACTGGCTGGTCAGGTGGGTGAAGCCCGCGACCACGCCGCCGTCGCCGCCGATCTTGCTGAGCGACAGGAAGACGATGATCAGGCCACCAAGCACCAGCAGGGCCACCTGGACGATGTCGGTCAGGGCCACGGCCTTGAGGCCGCCCCACAGCTGGTAGGCCAGGGCGAAGACGCCGATGGCGACCAGGGCCCACATCTGGTCCATGCCCGTGACGGTGTGCACGGCGATGGAGCCCAGCCACAGGATCGAGGTCAGGTTCACGAAGACGTAGAGGCCCAGCCAGAACAGCGCCATCAGGGTCCGCACGCTGGGGCCGTACCGCTGCTCCAGGAACTGCGGCATCGTCACGATGCCGTTCTTCAGGAAGATCGGCAGGAAGAACTTGCCGACGATCAGCAGGGTCAGGGCCGCCATCCACTCGTAGGAGGCGATGGCCAGGCCGATGGCGTAGCCCGAGCCGCTCATGCCGATGATCTGTTCGGCCGAGATGTTGGCGGCGATCAGCGAGGCGCCGATCGCCCACCAGGGCAGAGCCTTCGACGCGAGGAAGTAGTCGGTCGAGTTCTTCTTGTGCCCGCCCTTGTCGCGGGAAACCCACTGCGCCAGGCCGAAGATGGCCACGGCGTATATCGCCAGGATGACGAGATCGATGGTTGCTAGGTTCTTCACGTGGGCTTCCCCCCTTTAGGGCTGCTCTTCGTTATGATCGTTAGACGGCTCAGCCGCCGGTCTGCGCAGTCCAGGCCGCGACCAGGGCGCGGGCGCGTTCGCCGACTTCGGCCGCCGTGTAGCCCGGACGGTAGAGTTCGCCGCCGACGCCGATGCCGGCCACGCCGATGTCGAGCCAGGGCTTGAGGTTGGCCGCGCCGACGCCGCCGACCGCGTAGACCGCGATGTCCTTGGGCAGGACGTCGCGCACGGCCTTCAGGTGACCCGGGCCGAACGAGCCGGCCGGATAGAGCTTCAGCGCCTTCGCGCCCGCCTTCACGGCCGTGAAGGCCTCGGTCGGGGTCGAGAAGCCGGGCATGACGGTCAGGCCCAGCTCGACGGCGCGGGCGATGACCTCGGGGTCGATATTGGGGGTGACGATCAGCTTGCCGCCGACCGCGGCCACGTCGTCGACCGCCTGCGGGGTCAGGACGGTGCCCGCGCCGCACAGGGCCTTGTCGCCGAAGGCCTCGCACAGCTTGCCGATGCTGACCAGCGGCTCGGGCGAGTTCAGCGGGATCTCGATGTAGCCGATGCCGGCGTCGACGAGCGCGCCCGCGATCTCGACGATTTCGTCGGGCTTCACACCGCGCAGGATGGCGACGATGGGCGGGGCGTCAGGCAAGGACATGGGCATCACGCGTCAATGAGGTGGACAGGGAGGATAGGCCGGCGAGAACGGCGGCGTCGCCGTCGATCTCGAAGCTGTCGCCGCCGGCGGCGGCGATGGCCTTGGCGTAGAGGACGTTCAGGGCCGGGGCGCCGATCAGGGCGACCTTGCCGAGCTGGCCGAACCAGCCGGCCGCGCCAGCGGCGTCGGCGCCGATCAGCAGGCCCGACAGGAAGCCCATGGCGTCGGCCTTGGGCAGGCCGTCGATCAGCTGGCGGCTGCGGGTCTCGAACAGCAGGTGGGGCAGCAGGGCCGCGCCCTTGTCGGTGATCCGCGAGAGGCCCAGGTCGAAGCCTTCCGGCGTCGCGGGCGCGTCGCCGGCGGCGGCCTTGGCCAGGATCGAGTGCTCGCGCAGTATGGCGAAGACCTCGCCGACCGGCGCGGTCAGGAACGAGGTGATCGCCCCGTCCTCGACCACGACCCACTTGGTGTGGGTGCCGGGCATGGCCAGCAGGTGGCGGCCGGTCTTCAGTTCCGGGTTCAGCGCCAGGGCGCCGAGGATCTGGGTCTCCTCGCCGCGCATCACGTCGGGACCGCCCAGCGGGTTGGTGCACGACAGGCCCGGCACGATCGAGACGGTCAGGCCCTGGGCCTCGACCTTGACCAGACGCTCGGTGATCGCCGCGGCGTTGGCGGGGCAGGGGGCGTAGGGGGCTTCGACCCAGCCGTTGCGCGAGCCGACCATGCCGCACAGCAGGATCGTCTCGGGACCGGCTTCACGCCAGTCGCCGACGAGGTCGAGGAAGGTCTGCTCGGGCGAGGCGCTCAGCGAGCCGATGCCGGGACCGTCGCGACGGTCCAGCACGCTCTTGCCCTGGCGCAGATAGAGCCGCAGGCGCGAGGTGCCCCAGTCGCCGAAGATGGTGATGGACGGATCGGACGCGACCATCAGCAGGCTCCCCCGTTTCGAGCGCTTCCCTGGTGAAGCCGTCCGGAGTCGTCAGCCTGCGTCATGTTCGTCCCTAAACGCGCGCCTGGCGGGAGTCTTTCACGCCGGGTCGCAAGGCATTTATAATATAATAATGATCGGCGCAAACGGCAGGGTGGTCCAGCCTCCTTCGAGTGTGGTCAGACCATTGTTTCGCCTAGGGGTTTAGGTTTGTAGCGTTTGCGCCTGTGACCCAAAAGCGGCGCCTATAGCGGAAATGATAGCGCTATCAATTTTGGCTTGATGACCACAATTATATGACTATAGCTACCAATCAGATTGTGCGGGGCGGGTTGTCCCGCACGTCACCGGCGCCGATGAGAACGCCGGGGCGGATTCACCTACTGGGGAAGGAAACGGGCATGCGACGCCTCAATAACTCACATCGTTTCATGTTCGGCGCTTCGGTCCTGGCGCTGTGCGCCGTGGCTCCGTTGACAGCGCTGGCGCAGACCGCCGCTACGACCACCGAAGACACCCAGGTCGAAGAGATCGTGGTCACCGGTCAGCGGGCCCAGATCCAGTCGGCCCAGAAGATCAAGCAGAACGCCGAAGTGATCGTCGACTCGATCACCGCCGTCGACATCGGCGCCCTGCCGGACCGTTCGGTCTCGGAAGCCCTGCAGCGCATCTCGGGCATCACCCTGCAACGCACCAACGAAGCGCGCGACCCGGCCCGGATGGCCGCGGAAGGCGGCGGCGTGGCCATTCGCGGCCTGTCGTGGGTGCGTTCGGAAACCAACGGCCGTGACATCTTCTCGGCCAAGAACGGCCGCGGCCTGAGCTTCGAAGACGTGTCGGCCGACCTGCTGGCCGGCGTCGACGTCTACAAGAACCCGTCGGCCGACATGATCGAAGGCGGCATCGGCGGCACCGTCAACCTGCGCACTCGCGTGCCGTTCGACCAGAAGGGCCGCCTGTTCGCCTTCTCGGGCGACTACAACTACGGCGAACTTCAGAAGAAGGGCTATTACTCGGGCAACGTGATCGCCAGCGATCGTTGGGACACCAACATCGGCGAATTCGGCGCCCTGCTGGCCTACAGCTATTCGGAAGTCGGCAACCGCACCAACAGCATCTCGGTCGACCGCTACGACCCGATGACCGTCAACGGCAAGACCGTCTATGTGCCCAAGGCCATGGGCTGGCGTTCGGTCGACTGGGAGCAGAAGCGCCAATCCCTGGCCTTCGCCGCCCAATGGCGTCCGAACGACAAGTTCGAGTTCACCCTGCAGGCCATGGGCTCGAAGGCCAATCCGAAGGACCTGGAGCGCGCCGCTCTCGTGGAAAACACGATGAGCCAGAGCAACGCCAACGGCTACACCTACAACTCGGACGGCGTGTTCACCGGCGGCACCGTCTATGACGCCCAGTACACCGCCGACACCCGCGCCGGCGAAGGCCACAAGAAGACGGCCGACATCGCCCTGAACGGCAAGTGGTTCGTCAACGACGCCTGGACGATCTCGGGCGACCTGCAATACGTGAAGTCGACCTCGAAGACCTCGAGCCTGACCGTCTTCACCCAGCTGCAGGACAACGCCGGCGTCGACGGCGACCTGCCGGACGTCAACTGGAACCTCAACACCAGCGTGCCCACGGTCACGACGGTCGGCGCCAACAACACCTACGTCAAATCCCAGTACTACTGGGCCGCGGCCATGGACCACATCGACGAGAGCGAAGCCTCCGAAAAGGCCGCCCGCCTCGACGTGACCTACGAGTTCCCGGAAGACGGCTGGCTGAAGACCTTCCGGTTCGGCGTCCGCGCCACCGACAAGGAATTCGAATCCCGCGAGTCGAGCTGGAACTGGAGCCTGCTGAGCGCCCAGTACTGGGGCGGCGGCACGCCGGTCTACCTGACCGACAGCGCCACCTCGAACCTGTCCGAGCTCTACACCTTCAAGAACTTCTTCGGCGGCGACGTGCAGGTTCCGGGCGTGGCCTGGTTCCCGACCGCCAGCGTGGTCACCAACGGCGCCCAGAACGCCTACAACCTGCTGAAGTCGACCGAGACGGCCGGCTGGGGCTGGTCGCCGGTCACCACCTACGCCGACGCCAACAACAATAATCAGAACGAGAAGACCTACGCCGGCTACGGCCTGCTGCGCTTCGGCTCCGACACCCCGTTCGGCACGAACATGCCGCTCGACGGCAACATCGGCGTCCGGATCGTGAAGACCGAAGCCACCGCCGGCGCCGGCGCCGCGGTTTCGAGCGCCCCGACCACCAGCTGCGCCACCGGCGTCATCGCCGCCGACCTCGCGCACTGCAACGCCGCCGTGGCCTTCGGCAGCGGCACCCTGACCACCGCGGGCGCCAACAACGACTACACCGACGTCCTGCCCAGCCTGAACCTGCGCTGGCACGTGACGCCGCAACTGCAGATCCGCTTCGCCGCCTCGAAGGCCGTCGTGCGTCCGACGATGGTGCAGCTGCAGCCCTACACGACCCTGGGCTTCAACTTCGCCACCAGCGGCACCACGGCGACCACTCTGTGGGCGACCGGCACCGGCGGCAATCCGAACCTGCGTCCGACCAAGGCCAACCAGTTCGACCTCAGCGCCGAATGGTACTTCGCGCCGACCGGCAGCCTGACGCTGGCGCTGTTCCGCAAGAACATCAAAGACTACATCTACACCGCCACCAGCACCGAGACCTACGTCCAGAACGGCCAGTCGATCGACTTCGCCGTCACCCGTTACGCCAACGGTTCGGACGGTTCGGTCCAGGGCTTCGAGATCGGCTACCAGCAGTTCTACGACTTCCTGCCGGGCGCCCTGTCGGGCATCGGCGTGCAGGCCAACTACACCTTCATCGACAACGAGGGCGGGGCCAACGCTCCGGCCAGCGTGTTCGACAGCACCCAGGTGGGCGCGGCCAACTCCAAGCTGCCGATCGAAGGCATGTCGGGCCGCAGCTACAACGTCGCCGTGATGTACGAAAAGTACGGCATCTCGGCCCGCCTGGCCTACAACTGGCGTCAGCGCTACCTGCTGACCAGCTCGGCGGCCAACGTCAACGCTCCGGTCTGGTCGCGTGACTACGGCCAGCTGGACGGCTCGGTCTTCTACAGCATCAACAAGCAGTACAAGGTCGGCGTCCAGGCCACGAACATCCTCAAGGAACGCACTGTCCTCGAGGTCGGCTATCCGGAACGCGTCGCTCCCTACAACTGGGTGGAGACCGACCGTCGCGTGGCCTTCGCGGTCCGCGCCGCCTTCTAAGGCGGTCTGACTTGACCTGAAAAAGGGCCCTTCGACGATCCGGACCAGCTATGGTCGGGGCCGTCGGAGGGCTTTTTTGTTGAGGGGCGTCGCGCAAGAGGACGCCTGTGTGGGAGGGCGCGTGTTGGATCAGCCTATTCGCAAGGTCGTCGTGGTGGGCGGGGGCACCGCCGGCTGGATGACGGCCGCGGCGTTCAGCCGGCTGCTGGTCAGCCCGACGGTGCAGGTCGAGGTCGTGGAGTCCGAGGCCATCGGCACGGTCGGCGTCGGCGAGGCCACCATCCCGACCATCCGCAACTTCAACGAAAAGCTGGGCCTCGACGAGGTCGAGTTCATCCGCCAGACCCAGGCCAGCTTCAAGCTGGGCATCGACTTCCGCGACTGGGGCCGGGTCGGCCACCGCTATTTCCACGGCTTCGGCGACTTCGGGGCCGACCACGAGCAGGTGCAGGCCCACCAGCTGTGGCGGCGCCTGCGGGCCCTGGGCGACGACAGCAGCCTGGAGGACTGGTCGCTGCCGACGGCGGCGGCGGCGCTGAACCGCTTCATCCCGCCCAGCCCCGATCCGCGCTCGCCGCTGCACGACTATTCCTACGCCTACCATTTCGACGCGGGGCTCTACGCGGCCTTCCTGCGCCGCTACGCCGAGGCGCGGGGCGTCGTGCGCACCGAGGGCAGGATCGTCGACGTCGCCCTGCGCGGCGCCGACGGCTTCGTCGAGGCCGTGGTGCTGGACGACGGCCGGCGGGTGGAGGGCGACCTCTTCGTCGACTGCTCGGGCTTCCGCGCCCTGCTGATCGAAGGGACCCTGAAGGCCGGGTTCGAGGACTGGTCGCGCTGGCTGCCGTGCGACCGCGCCCTGGCCGTGCCGTGCAAGCTGGGCGGCGACGGCCTGACGCCCTACACCCGCTCGACCGCCCGCGAGGCTGGCTGGCAATGGCGGATCCCGCTGCAGCACCGCATCGGCAACGGCTATGTCTATTCCAGCGCCTTCGTCGACGACCAGCGGGCCGCCGACACCCTGATGTCGAACCTTGATGGCGACGCCCTGGACGATCCGCGTCCGCTGCGTTTCCTGGCCGGCCGTCGCAAGAAGTTCTGGGATCGCAACGTCGTGGCCGTGGGCCTGTCGGGCGGTTTCCTGGAGCCACTGGAATCCACCTCGATCAGCCTGATCCAGAACGGGATCGCGCGGCTCTTGGAATTCTTCCCCGACCGTCGCTGCGATCCGTTGCTGGCCGACGAGTTCAACCGCGTCTCGGCCCAGGAATACGAGCGCATCCGCGACTTCATCATCCTGCACTACTGCATCAACCAGCGGGACGAGCCGATGTGGCGGCAGGTGCGCGAGGTCGAGCTGCCCGACAGCCTGAAGGCCAAGATCGCGCTCTACAAGGCGCGCGGCCATGTGGCGATCCACGAGGGCGACGGCTTCGCCCGGCCCAGCTGGATCTCGATCTACAACGGCCTGGGCGTGGTGCCCGAGACCTACGATCCGCTCGCCGACCGCATTCCCGAGGCCGAGTTGCGCCGGCTGATGGATCACCGGCGGGCGGTGATCCGCCATGCCGCCCAGTCGATCCCGACCCAGGCGGCGTTCATCGCCCAGCATTGCGCGGCCGAGCCGATCGGCTGACATAACGACTAGACCCTTGGGGGAGGGAAGCATGCAGGACACCGATCGCAACCTTCGCAAGATCGTGGTCGTCGGCGGGGGCACGGCTGGCTGGATGGCCGCCGCGGCCCTGTCGCAGCTGGTCGGCGGCCGGTTCGGGGCGATCGAGGTGGTCGAGTCCGACGAGATCGGCACGGTCGGGGTGGGGGAGGCGACGATCCCGCCGCTGCATCTCTTCCACGCCCTGCTCGGTATTGACGAGAACGCCTTCATCCGCGCCACCCAGGGGGCGTTCAAGCTCGGCATCGAGTTCCGCGACTGGGGCCGCAAGGGCGGTCGCTACTTCCACCCGTTCGGGGCCTACGGCGCGCCGATGGGGCTGTCGCCGTTCCACCAGACCTGGCTGCGGGCCAGGGCCGAGGGCGTGGCGGACGATCTTGACGCCTACAATCTGGCCGCCAGCGCCGCGGCTTTGAACCGCTTCGTGCGCCCGCCGGCCGGCCAGGCGCCGCCGGTGTTCTCGACCTTCGGCTACGCCTTCCATTTCGACGCCTCGCTCTATGCGAAGTTCCTGCGCCGCTTCGCCGAGGCGCGGGGCGCGCGGCGGACGGAGGGCAAGATCGTCGACGTCGCCCTGCGCGACGAGGACGGCTTCGTCGAGGCCGTGACGCTGGAGGACGGCCGCCGCATCGAAGGCGACTTCTTCATCGACTGCTCGGGGTTCCGGGGACTGCTGATCGAGCAGGCCCTGAAGACCGGCTACGAGGACTGGAGCCATTGGCTGCCGTGCGACCGCGCCCTGGCGATTCCCAGCGCCAACGTCGGCCCGCTGACGCCCTATACGCGGTCCACGGCCGAGGCGGCCGGCTGGCGCTGGCGCATCCCGCTGCAGCACCGCACCGGCAACGGCCACGTCTATTGCAGCGCCCACATCAGCGACGACGAGGCCGCTTCGGCCCTGCTGTCGGGGCTGGACGGCGAGGCCCTGGCCGATCCGCGTCCGCTGCGCTTCACGCCGGGGCGTCGCCGTAAGGCCTGGAACCGCAACGTCCTGGCCCTGGGCCTGGCGTCGGGCTTCATCGAGCCGCTGGAGTCGACCAGCATCCACCTGATCCAGACGGCGATCACGCGGCTGTTCAGCTACTTCCCCGACCGCGACTTCGACCCGGCCACGGTCGACGAATACAACCGGCTGTCGGCGCAGGAGTTCGAGGAGGCGCGCGACTTCGTCATCCTGCACTACGCCGTCGGCGAGCGCGACGACAGCGAGCTGTGGCGCTACTGCCAGGCGATGAGCCTGCCCGACAGCCTGCGGCGCAAGATCGACCTCTATCGCGGTCACGGGCGGATCCACGTCCTGCCCAACGAGCTCTTCAAGGAGCACAGCTGGCTGGCGGTGCTGGAGGGGCAGGGGGCGCGACCCGAGCGCCTGGACCCCTTGGCGAGCCTGATCGACGGCGCGGCCCTGCGCGGTCAGCTGGGCGCGATCCAGGCGGCGGTGCGCCAGACCGCGCAAGCCTTGCCTTCCCACGAGGCGTTCATCGCCAGCCATTGCCGCGCGGAGGCGTGATCCCGCAAAAAATGGGCTGACAACGCTATCAATTCCCTTGCGCCGCCATTTGTATGATTATACATATGACGAGTGGCGCCGAGGTCGCGAAAGCGACTGTTCGGCCGTGCGGATCTCCTGCGAGGTCTGCCAGCGCGCCGCGCGAACCACCTCCCCGGTCTCGCGCGAAGTCTTTTCAACCGCGCATCGCCTCCTGCGGGCGATGCGCGGATTTTTTTGCCTTTTATCCAACTGTTACAAAGAGTTGCTGAGCGACGTGGCGCTCGGCGAAGGCCGTGAAAACCGGTTGCAATCGCGGCCGCCTCGGCTAATTGTCCTATTTATAAGAATGGTAGCGGTAACGAGTTGGCGGGGCTGAAGTCTCTCGCGCGACCGCCGGATCGGGAGGAGGCGAGGGGGCATGTCCATTCCCTTTGACAGCGCTTACTTCCGCGGCGAACGCTCGATGCAGGCTTAAGGTCCGACCGGCTGGCCAGCAGGAGGTTTTCGCGTGACGTTTCGAACCCGTAAGCACGGGCTCGCCGCCCTAGGCGCGATCCTCAGCCTGTCGCTGGCCGCCCCGGCTTTCGCCCAAGCCCCGCTGCCCAAGCTGGTGACCAAGAACGGCAAGCACGCCCTGCTGGTCGACGGCAAGCCGTTCCTGATGCTGGGCGTCCAGGCCAACAACGCCGCCAACTATCCCTCGCAACTGCCCAAGGTGTGGCCGGCCGTGAAGGCCCTGAACGCCAACACCCTGGAGATCCCGGTCGCCTGGGAGCAGATCGAGCCGGTCGAGGGCAAGTTCGACTTCTCCTATGTCGATCTGCTGCTGAAGCAGGCCCGGGAGAACGACACCAAGCTGGTGATCCTGTGGTTCGCCACCTGGAAGAACAACGGCCCGCAGTACGCCCCTGAATGGGTCAAGCTCGACAACAAGCGCTTCCCCCGGCTGATCAACGGCAAGGGCGAGATGAAGAACTCGCTGTCGCCGCACTTCCGCGCGACGCTGGAGGCCGACAAGAAGGCCTTTGTCGCGCTGATGCGCCACCTGAAGGCGGCCGATCCGGATCACACCGTGATCATGGTCCAGCCCGAGAACGAGGTCGGGGCCTACAGCGCCATCCGCGACTTCTCGCCGACCGCCCAGAAGATCTTCGACGGCCCCGTGCCGAAGGAGCTGGTCAAGGCCATGGGCAAGAAGCCCGGGACCTGGAAGGAAGTGTTCGGCAAGGACGCCGACGAGTTCTTCTACGCCTGGTCGATAGGCCGCTATGTCGATGAGATCGCCGAAGCCGGCAAGCGCGAACTGCCGCTGCCGATGTACGTCAACGCCGCCCTGCGCGACCCCTTCCACGACCAGGACCCGTTCACCTATTCGTCGGGCGGCCCGACCTGGAACGTGCTCGACGTCTGGAAGGCCGCCGCCCCGTCGATCGACGCCCTGGCTCCCGACATCTACATGCGCGAGAGCGAGAAGGTCCGGAAGACGCTGGAGCAGTACGGCCGCGCCGACAATCCGCTGTTCGTGCCCGAGATCGGCAGCGACAAGGCCTACGCCCGCTACATCTACGACGTGCTGGGCCATCAGGGCATCGGCTTCGCCCCGTTCGGCCTCGACTACACCGGCTATTCCAACTATCCGCTCGGCGCCAAGACGGTCGACGCCAAGACGCTGGAGAACTTCGGCGTCCACTATCGCCTGCTGGCCCCGATGGCCCGCGAGTGGGCCAAGCTCTCGTTCGAGGGCAAGGTCTGGGGCGTGGGCGAGCAGGAGGGCGGCAAGCCCGAGACCCTCGACCTGGGCGGCCGCTGGAACGTGCGCGTCACCTACGGCGAATGGCAGTTCGGCTCGATCGAGGCCCCGTGGATGGCCAAGGCCGAGAAGCAGCCCGACCGCGAGATCCCCGACGCCGGCGCCCTGATCGCCCAGCTCGGCCCCGACGAGTTCCTGATCACCGGCTATCGCGCCCGCCTGACCTTCGGCTCGGCCAAGGGCGAGCAGTTCATGGTCTCGCGGGTCGAGGAAGGCCACTTCGACGAGGCGGGCCTGTGGGTGTTCGACCGCGTCTGGAACGGCGACCAGGTCGACTACGGCCTGAACCTGACCACCTTGCCGCAGATCCTGAAGGTGAAGCTGGCGACCTACTAGGTCGTCTCCCGTGCGTGATCCTCGTCCTTCGACAAGCTCAGGATGAGGATCATTGCCGGCCTCGAATTTGAAAACCTCACCCTGAGCCTGTCGAAGGGCGGGGTTTTCACCCCAACAAAAGAACGAGAACAGGGAAGAACGAAGACATGCGCAGCATCTATCGGGGCGGCGGCCTGGCCGCGGGCCTGGCCCTCTCCCTGCTGGCCTCGACCAGCGCCTTCGCCCTCGACGGGGCCTTCGAGAAGACCGCCGACGGCGTGGTCGTCACCCCCGCCTCGGGCCCGGCCAAGAAGGTCCGGCTGCAGGTGATGGGCGAGCGGATCATCCACGTCACCGCCTCGCCGACCGAGACCTTCGACGCCCCGCCCAGCCTGATGGTCACGGCCAAGCCGGTCGCGACCGGCTTCACGGTCGACGCCAAGGGCGGGGTGCTGACGCTGAAGACGGCCAAGGCGACCGCCCAGGTCTCGCTGAGCGACGGCACGGTCGACTTCCTCGACGCCAAGGGGCGCAAGATCCTGGGCGAGCGCGACCGCGGCGCCTTTACCCCGACCAAGGTCGAGGGGCAGGACTTCTACGTCGTTCGCCAGCAGTTCAATCCGGGCACGGACGAGGCCTTCTATGGCCTGGGCCAGCACCAGAACGGCCAGATGGACTACAATGGCCAGGACGTCGAACTGCTGCAGTACAATCGCTCGATCGCGGTGCCGATGCTGCTGTCATCGCGCGGCTACGGCCTGCTGTGGGACAACAACTCGATCACCCGCTTCGGCAACCCGATCCCCTATGACGTCGCCTCGCGCGACCTGAAGATCTTCGACGCCGACGGCAAGGCCGGCGGCTTCACCGCCAAGTACTACCAGAACGGCCAGTTGAAGGTGACGCGGGTCGAGAAGGACATCGACTACCGCTTCCTCAAGGACCTGCCCAACTGGCCGGCTGAGCTGCAGACGGCCGAGAAGAAGCTCCAGCCCGGCCAGACCGTGGTGTGGGAAGGCGCGATCCAGACCGACAAGGCCGGCGAGCACAATTTCAAGCTCTATTCGAGCAGCTACGCCAAGGTCTGGCTGGACGGCCACCTGGTCATCGACCGCTGGCGCCAGAACTGGAACCCCTGGTACCACAACTTCGACGCCAAGCTGACGCCGGGCAAGAAGCACAAGATCCGCGTCGAGTGGACGCCGGACGACGGCTATATCGGCCTGCTGCACAACGACCCGATGCCGAGCGCGGACCGTCACTCGCTGCAGTTCACCTCGGAAGTCGGCAAGGCCATCGACTACTACTATGTCGGCGGCGACGACCTCGACCAGGTGGTGGCCGGCTATCGCGACCTGACGGGGTCGGCGGTGATGATGCCGCGCTGGGCCTACGGCTTCTGGCAGTCGCGCCAGCGCTACGAGACCCAGGACCAGATCGTCGGCGTGGTGAAGGAGTACCGCAAGCGCGGCCTGCCGCTCGACAACATCGTCATGGACTGGCGTTACTGGAAAGACCCCGAGTGGGGCACCCACAAGTTCGACGAAACGCGCTTCCCCGATCCGCAGAAGATGATTGACGACATCCATGGGCTGAACGCCCACTTCATGATCTCGATCTGGCCGAAGTTCTATCCGACCACGGACAACTACAAGGAGCTCGACGCGGCCGGTCACATGTACCACCGCAATGTCGAGCAGGGCGCGCTGGATTGGGTGGGCCCCGGCTATCTGAACTCGTTCTACGACCCCTACACCCAGGAAGCGCGCGACATCTATTGGCGCCAGGTGAAGAAGAACCTGAAGGTCTATGGCGTCGACGCCTGGTGGATGGACGCCTCCGAGCCCGACCTGCACTCCAATGTCGACGTGCCCGAGCGCACCCTGCGCATGAGCCCGACGGCGCTCGGCCCAGGCGCGGAATACTTCAACAGCTACGCCCTGGAGCACACCCGCGGCGTCTATGAGGGCGAGATCAAGGACAACCCGGACGTCCGTCCGTTCATCCTGACCCGCTCGGGCTTCGGCGGGCTGCAGCGCAACGCCTCGGCGGTGTGGAGCGGCGACGTGGTGGCCCGCTGGGACGACTTCCGCGACCAGATCTCGGCCGGCGTGAACCTGTCGATGTCGGGCATTCCCAACTGGACCACCGACATCGGCGGCTTCTCGGTCGAGAAGCGCTATGAGAGCAAGGACCCCGCCCACTGGGCCGAGTGGCAGGAGCTGAACCTGCGCTGGTTCCAGTTCGGCGCCTTCAGCCCTCTGTTCCGCAGCCACGGCGAGCTGCCGTTCCGCGAGATCTACGAACTCGCCGACGAAGGCAGCGACGTCTACAAGTCGCTGGCCTGGTACGACGAGCTTCGCTACCGGCTGATGCCCTACGTCTACACCCTGGCGGCCGACACCTATCACCGCGACGGCAGCATGATGCGCGGCCTGGTGATGGACTATCCGGCCGACGTGAAGGCCCGCAGCGTCAACGACGAGTACCTGTTCGGCGACGACTTCCTCGTCGCCCCGGTGACGGCGTTCAAGGCCCGCTCGCGCGGCGTCTATCTGCCCGCCGGAACCTGGTACGACTTCGAGACCGGCAAGGCCTTCAAGGGCGGCCAGACGGTCAAGGCCGACGCGCCGCTGGCCCGCATGCCGCTGTTCGTGAAAGCCGGCGCCATCGTGCCGACCACGCAGGTGCAGCAGTATGTCGGCGAGAAGCCCGACGCGCCGATCACCCTGCTGGTCTTCACCGGCAAGGACGGCAAGTACGAGCTCTATGAAGACGACGGCCTGTCCAACGGCTACGCCCGCGGCGCCTGGGCCCGCACGCCGATCTCCTATGACGACGCCAGCGGTCGGGTGACCATCGGCGCCCGCTCGGGCGGCTTCAAGGGCCTGGTCGAGAAGCGCGTCTTCAAGGTCCGCTTCATCGGCAAGGGCGCCAAGCCGACCGACTTCGACGCGGCGGCCGACCTGACCGTGGAATACGACGGCCAGCCGGTGGTGCTGACCCGGAAGTAGGGGTCACGTCATGTGAGCCAGCGAGGGCCCGGCGTCGCCGCCGGGCCCTTCGTCTTTTCAGAGCCGTCTCAGACCAGGGGGCAGGTCACGGCATAGGCGTGGCGCGAGCCCAGCAGGCCCTTGTGGATCTCGACGCAGACCGACGCGCCGATCGGGTGCAGGGCGTAGATGTCCGCCGTCACCGAGAGCTCGTCGAAGGTTTCGCGCCGGCCGTCGACGGTGGCGCCGACATAGAGGCTGGGACGGCCTCGGCTTGGCCAGACGGCGTCCTCGACCACGCCCTGGACGACCATGAAGTCGTTGCGCGTGACGGCGAGGTCGACGGCGGAGACGACACCCCAGCCCCAGGCGAAGGCGATGACCGCGGCGAAGGCCTTGGTCGTCAGGTTCCGCCCATGGGTGTCGGCGATGATCATGGAAATCCAGAGCACGGCGCCCAGGCCGGCGGCCACGGCGAGCAGGCCGCCGCAGTCCATGAAATGCTGCTGGAAGCTCGGGATGCACAAGGCCAGGGCCGGCATGCACCAGGCCATGAAGAGGTTCTCCGCTCCCGGCATGCCCTTGGCTTCGAACAGCGACAGTTCCGGATCGCGCCTGACCAGCCAGATCGCCGCCCAAGGCGTCAGGGCCGCCAGGGTCACGACGACGGGATAGGGCCACGGCTTGATCATCAGCCAGAAGGCACAGACCACCGACCAAACGGCCAACCAACCCGCCGCCACGATGGAGCGGTCCGAGGGGCCGATCCGATACACCACGCTGCCAATCATGGCGCGACCCTAGGGCGAGCTTCACCTTAAGCGCCAGTGAAACCCGGCCGCGAAGGTGCTCTTATCGGGCGGTGATCCCCCGGAGAGTCGCCATGTCCAAGTCCGTCCTGCTCGCTGCTTTCTTGGCCGCCGCGCTGGCCGCCGCGCCCGCCGCCTTCGCGGCCGACTGGTCGCTGGCCATCCATGGCGGAGCCGGCGTGATCAATCGCGGGGACCTCAGCCCTGAGAAGGACGCGGCCTACCGCGCCGGGCTCGACGCGGCGCTGAAGGCCGGCTCGGAAGTGCTGGAAAAGGGCGGCTCCAGCCTCGATGCGGTCGAGGCCGCCGTGAAGGTGCTGGAGGACAATCCGCTGTTCAACGCCGGCCGTGGCGCGGTCTTCACCGCCGATGGCAAGAACGAGCTGGACGCCTCGATCATGGACGGCGCGACCCTCAAGGCCGGCGCGGTGGCGGGAGTCACCCGCACCAAGCACCCGATCAGCCTGGCCCGGGCGGTGATGGAGAAGTCGCCCCACGTGATGCTGGCCCGCGAGGGCGCCGACGCCTTCTCGTTCGAGCAGGGGCTGGAACAGGTGGATCCGTCCTACTTCCGCACCGAGGAGCGCTGGAAGCAGCTGGAGGCCTGGCGCGCCAAGCAGAAGGCCGCGCTGGACCCGACCCACCTCTACGGCACGGTCGGGGCGGTGGCGATCGACGCCAAGGGCCACCTGGCGGCGGCGACCTCGACCGGCGGCATGACCGGCAAGAAGTGGGGCCGGGTCGGCGACAGCCCGATCATCGGCGCCGGCACCTACGCCCAGGACGGCGTCTGCGCGGTCTCGGCCACCGGCTCGGGCGAATACTTCATCCGCACCAGCGCCGCCCACCAGGTCTGCGCCCGCATCGCCTTCGCCGGCCAGGACCTCAAGGCCGCCGGCGCGGCGACCATCAAGTCGATCGGCGACATCGGCGGCGACGGCGGCATGATCACCATGAACGCCAAGGGCGAGGTGGCCTTCCCGATGAACAGTTCGGGCATGTACCGCGGCTGGGCCAGCGCCAAGGGCAAGGGCACGGCGATCTACGCGGATGAGAAGTAGGGGCGCTTCGCGCACCCCCTCCGACCCTCCGGGCCACCTCCCCCAAAGGGGGAGGATCTTGGTGCGCGCCGTTAGATGCTCCCCCTCTGGGGGAGCTGTCGCGGAGCGACTGAGGGGGAGCCGCGAAGCGGCTTAAGCCGCCGCCACCAGCTTCGGCTGGATAAGCGCCGCCGCGTTGATCCGACGGCCGCCGGGCTTCATCACTTCCAGGTGCACGTGGTTGGTGATGCCCGGATAGTGCTTCTGCAGGCTGGCGACGTGGCCGATGGTCTGGCCGAGGCGAATGGTCTGGCCCACCGCGACGTCGGGGTCGACGTAGAAGGCCCGCGCCACATAGCCCAGCGCCGGGTTGGTGATCTCGACGAAGCGCAGGTCGGTCGAGTCCGCGTAGGCGTAGCCGATCTTGGTGACGTAGCCCGAGATCGGAGCCTTGGCGGGCTGGCCGGCTTCGGCGGTGTAGTCCACCCCCTCGTGCCGTCGCGAGCCGCCGTCGCGGCGGGCCCCGAAGGTGCCGTCGCCGAAGTCGTCGTGCTGGCGCGGGGCCGCGCCGGTCGGGTTGGCGAAGTCGGGCGCGCCGTCGCCGTCGATGTCGGCGCCCTTCCACACCGTCTCCATGCGGACGGGCTTGGGCGGGGCCGCTTCCATCTGGTCGAGCAGTTTCTGCACCGCCGGACGGGCGTTGCGGTCCACGTGCGGGCTTTCCATCGCCAGGCCCGCCATCGGCGCGAAGAGCACGGCCAGACCCAGGGCCACGCGCGCCTGGGGAGGGAGGTTCTTCATCGCCGAAAAGTGCATCTCGCCATCCTATGGATCGTTACGCCCGTCTGTGCGTTAGGGGTCGTTAACCATCCAGATAAGGCGATGAAAAGGCGCAACTCCTGCGTCAGGACGACGCGTATGTGCTCATTTATGCTCAAGCTAATTTTTGAGAAAACTGCCTGACGTTGTTCGTGTCTGTTGTTTCGCGCCAGCTTGGATTGAGTTGATCTGATCGAACGGTCAGGCTTTTTCGATCTCGATCAGCAATAGACTTCCTTCCACGGCAAGGGTCTTGCCGGGTTCGGCGACGACGGCGTCTTCCGCCGCCAGCCGCGCGTCGTTCACGCGAGCAGGGGAGAGGGCCGCCAGGACCGTGACGTCCGTCGTTGCGACGATTTGCTCGGCGCCCAAGATCCTCCGGACGCATCCAAACCAGGCGCCGCGCCGGACCATCAGGTTGAGGTCGCGGATCGGTCCGCCGTCCAGCGTCGCCGCGGCCGGTGCGTCGCCGGGAAAGGCCAGCGGCGCGGACGTCTCGTCAAGCAAGACCTCGCCCAGGCCGTCGATCGTCAGCCTCAGGCCCGCGCCGGCGATCACCGTCAGCACCCGATCGACGCCGGGAAACACCGAGAACGGCCCCGGCGCGGCGACCCGCGCGATGCTCAGCCGCCAGTCGAAGGCGTCCATCCCCGCGCCCGGCGGCTGGGCGGCGATCTCCCAGGTCGTCCCGCCGCCGTTCTTCCACGGTGCGGGCGTGCGGTCGTCGGCGCGGAGGAGGCGCACTAGAGGATGCCCGGCAGGTCCAGCCCGTGTTCCCGCGCGCAGTCCTGGGCGATCTCGTAGCCCGCATCGGCATGGCGCATGACGCCGGTCGCCGGGTCGTTCCACAGCACCCGCTCGATGCGCTTGGCCGCAGCCTCGGTGCCGTCGCAGACGATGACCATGCCCGAGTGCTGCGAGAAGCCCATGCCGACCCCGCCGCCATGGTGCAGCGACACCCAGGTGGCGCCCGACGCGGTGTTGAGCAGGGCGTTCAGCAGCGGCCAGTCGGAGACGGCGTCCGAGCCGTCCTTCATGGCTTCCGTCTCGCGGTTGGGCGAGGCGACCGAGCCGCTGTCCAGGTGATCGCGGCCGATGACGACGGGGGCCTTCAGCTCGCCCTTGGCGACCATCTCGTTGAAGGCCAGGCCCAACCGGTGGCGATCGCCCAGGCCGACCCAGCAGATGCGGGCGGGCAGGCCTTGGAACTTGATCCGCTGGCCGGCCATGTCGAGCCAGTTGTGCAGGTGTGGATTGTCGGGGATCAGTTCCTTCACCTTGGCGTCGGTCCTGGCGATGTCTTCGGGATCGCCCGACAGCGCCGCCCAACGGAACGGTCCGATCCCCCGGCAGAACAGCGGGCGGATGTAGGCCGGCACGAAGCCGGGGAAGTCGAAGGCGTTGGCCACGCCTTCCTCCAGCGCCATCTGGCGGATGTTGTTGCCGTAGTCGACGGTCGCCACGCCGGCGGCCTGGAAGTCGAGCATGGCCTGGACGTGCACGGCCATCGAGGCGCGGGCGGCCTTGTTGACGCTGGCCGGGTCGCGCTCCCTGGCGTCGGCCCACTGGTCCAGGCTCCAACCAACCGGCAGGTAGCCGTTGATCGGGTCGTGGGCGCTGGTCTGGTCGGTCAGCAGGTCGGGGCGAATGCCGCGCTTGAACATCTCCGGCAGCAGTTCGGCGGCGTTGCCCAGCAGGCCGACCGAGATCGGGGTCTTGGCCGCGCAGGACTCCTCGATCCAGGCCAGGGCCTCGTCGAGGCTGTCGGTCGACTTGTCGAGATAGCCGGTGCGCAGCCGCATCTCGATGCGCGAGGGCTGGCACTCGATGGCCAGGCACGAGGCCCCGGCGAACACCGAGGCCAGCGGTTGCGCGCCACCCATGCCGCCCAGGCCCGCCGTCAGCAGCCACTTGCCCGACAGGTCGCCGGCATAGTGCTGGCGGCCCATCTCGACGAAGGTCTCGTAGGTGCCCTGAACGATGCCCTGGGCGCCGATATAGATCCACGAGCCGGCGGTCATCTGGCCGTACATGGCCAGGCCCTTCTTATCCAACTCGTTGAAGTGCTCCCAGGTCGCCCAGCGCGGCACCAGGTTGGAGTTGGCGATCAGCACCCGCGGCGCGTCGGCATGGGTGCGGAACACGCCGACCGGCTTGCCCGACTGCACCAGCAGCGTCTGGTCGTCCTCCAGCCGGCGCAGGGTCTCGACGATCTTGTCGTAGCTCTCCCAATCGCGGGCCGCGCGGCCGATGCCGCCATAGACCACCAGCTCCTCCGGCCGCTCGGCGACGTCGGGATGCAGGTTGTTCATCAGCATCCTGAGCGGGGCTTCGGTCAGCCAGGACTTGGCGGTGAGCTCGGTTCCGGTGGCCGGGCGGATGACGCGGGTGTTGTCGAGGCGGGTCATGCGGGACTCGTCTGAGAGGAGGGCAGGGCGGGCATGCTCCTCCCTCGCGTCAGCGGGGGAGGTGGCGCGGCGCTATCAGCGCCGTGACGGAGGGGGCGAGGGACGGAGTGCGGCGGGGGGGGGGGGGGGGGGGGGGGGGGGGGGGGGGGGGGGCGGGACGGAGTGCGGCGGTCGCCCCCTCCACCGCTTCGCGGTCCCCCTCCCCCGTTTCACGGGGGAGGAGCTTGGCTGGCGAACGCCACGCATGCCTTCAGCACGTCGGTCAGCACGCTGCGCATCGGCGCGGCCTTGGGCGGGCGGTAGGGCGAGGGCCAGGACTGCGGGGTGATGCGGGGCGAGGGGTCGTCCATGTAGCCGCGACAGGCCAGCTCCATCTGCACGGCGTGGATGCCGCGCTCGGGCTTGCCGTAGTGGCGGGTGATCCAGCCGCCCTTGAAGCGGCCGTTGGTCACCATCGGCAGGCCGGAGGTCTCGCAGGCGGTCTCGACCGCCGCCGCCAGGGCCGGATCGCAGCTCTGGCCGGAGTTCGTGCCGATGTTGAACACCGGCAGCTCGCCGGGAAAGAGGCGCGGCGCCCGCGAGCGGATCGAGTGGGCGTCGTACAAAACGACCTTGCCATGCAGGGCTAGCAGCCGGTCGATCTCGGCCCGCAGCGCCGCGTGATAGGGAATGAACCAGCGCTCGCGGCGGGCGGCGATCTCGGCCTCGTCCGGCTCCTGGCCCTCGGCATAGAGCCGCTCGCCGTCGAAGGTGTCGGTCGGGCAGAGGGCGGTGGTGGCCATGCCGGGGTAGAGCGAGGCGCCCGACGGGTCGCGATTGACGTCGATCACCGTGCGCGACACCGCCGTCCGCGCCGTCGTGGCGCCCAGGTCGTCGGCGAAGTTGTAGAGCCGCTCGATCCACCAGTCGGCGTCCTTGCGGGCCAGCCAGGGCGAGGTCAGGCGTTTTTCGATGTCCTCGGGGATGAAGGATCCCGAGTGGGGAATGCTGACGATCAGGGGCGCGTCGCCCCGCCAGACTTCCAGCCAGTCGCTGCTCATCAGGTCGCTCCGGGCAAGGGAACGCCGGCCGCCGCGACGATGACCGCGCCGGTCCGCACCAGGATGTTGGCCGCCTCCATGTCGGGATGGAAGTGGCGGTCGTCCGACAGGTGCGGCACCTTCTCGCGGACCGACCTCCGCACCGCCTCGAGGGCGGCGCTGGAGGTCAGCGGCGCGTGGAAGTCGCAGCCCTGCGCGGCGGCCAGAAGTTCAATGCCGATCACGGCCGTTGCGTTCTCGACCATCGAAAGCAGGCGGCGCGCCCCATGGGCCGCCATCGACACGTGGTCCTCCTGGTTGGCCGAGGTCGGGATGGAGTCGACGCTGGCCGGATAGGCCTTCTGCTTGTTCTCCGAGACCAGGGCGGCGGCCGTGACCTGCGGGATCATGAAGCCGGAGTTGAGGCCGGGCTTGGGCGTCAGGAAGGCCGGCAGGCCCGACAGGGCCGGATCGACCAGCATGGCGATGCGGCGCTCGGCGATCGAGCCGATCTCGCAGACCGCCAGGGCGATCATGTCGGCGGCGAAGGCTACGGGCTCGGCGTGGAAGTTGCCGCCCGACAGGGCTTCGTCGGCCTCGGGGAAGATCAGCGGATTGTCGGAGACGCCGTTGGCCTCGGTGGAGAGGGTCGTGGCGGCCTGGCGCAGCACGTCGAGCGCCGCGCCCATCACCTGCGGCTGGCAGCGCAGGCAGTAGGGGTCCTGCACCCGCTCGTCCTCCTTCAGGTGCGAGGCGCGGATGTCGGACGACGCCATCAGGCTGCGCAGGGCGGCGGCGGTCTCGATCTGGCCGGCGTGGCGGCGCAGGGCGTGGATGCGTGGGTCGAACGGAGTGTCCGAGCCCTTGGCGGCCTCGGTCGACAGGGCGCCGGTGACTAGGGCCGACTGGAACAGCACCTCGGCCTCGAACAGGCCGGCCAGGGCGTTTGCGTTCGAGAACTGGGTGCCGTTCAGCAGGGCCAGACCCTCCTTGGGACCGAGCTCGACCGGCGCGAGGCCGGCGCGGGCCAGGGCTTCGAGGGCGGGCTTGCGCACGCCGCCGACGTCGATCTCGCCGACCCCGATCATGGTCGCGGCCATGTGCGACAGCGGCGCCAGGTCCCCCGAGGCGCCGACCGAGCCCTGGCTCGGCACCACCGGCGTCAGGCCCAGGGCCAGCATGGCTTCCAGCAGCTTGACGGTCTCGACCCGCACGCCCGAGGCGCCTTGCGCCAGGCTGGCCAGCTTGAGCGCCATCATCAGGCGGATCACCGCAACCGGCGAGGGCTCGCCCGTGCCGGCGGCGTGGGACAGCACGATGTTGCGCTGCAGGGTCGCCAGATCCTCGTCGCCGATGCGCACGCTGGCCAGTTTCCCGAAGCCCGTATTGATGCCGTAGACCGGCTCGCCCTTGGCCAGGATGCGGGTCACCGCCGCCGCGCTGGCCTCGATCACCGGCCAGGCATGGTCCGCCAGGCGGGCCGACGCGCCGCGATAGACGGACTTCCACTGGGCGAGGCTGACCTCGCCGGGGTGCAGGACTTCAGTATTCACGAAACGGCGCTCCAGACGCGCGCATGGAGCGGGTTGAAGCCCATGCGGTAGACAAGTTCGGCGGGACGCTCGACGTCCCAGATGGCGAGGTCGCAGGCCTTGCCGGCTTCCAGGGTTCCACGGTCGGCCAGCACGCCCAGGGCCCGGGCGGCCTGCCGGGTGACGCCGGCCAGGCACTCGTCCACGGTCAGGCGGAACAGGGTGGCGGCCATGTTCATGGTCAGCAGCAGGCTGGTCAGCGGCGAGGTGCCGGGGTTGCAGTCGGTCGCCAGCGCCAATGGCACGCCGCCCGCGCGCAGGGCGTCGATCGGCGGCAGCTTGGTCTCGCGCACGAAGTAGTAGGCGCCGGGCAGCAGCACCGCCGTCGTGCCGGCCTTGGCCATGGCGGCGATGCCGGCCTCGTCCAGATGTTCCAGATGATCGGCCGACAGCGCCCCGAACTCGGCGGCCAACGCCGCGCCGTGCAGGTTCGACAACTGCTCGGCGTGCAGCTTCACCGGCAGGCCGTGGGCGCGGGCGGTCTCGAACACCCGGCGGATCTGGGCGGGGGAGAAGCCGATGCCCTCGCAGAAGCCGTCCACCGCGTCGGCCAGGCCCTCTGCCGCGACGGCGGGGATCATCTCGCGGCAGACGAGGTCGATGTAGCCGTCGGCGTCGCCCTTGAACTCCGGCGGCAGGGCGTGGGCGCCGAGGAAGGTGGTCTTGACCGAGACGGGCCGGGCCTTGGCCAGGGCGCGGGCGGCGCGCAGGCTCTTGAGTTCATGCTCAAGCGACAGGCCGTAGCCTGACTTGATCTCGATCGTCGTCAGGCCCTCGGCGATCAGGGCGTCCAGGCGGGGCAGGGCGGCGGCGACCAACTGGCCTTCGGTCGCCTCGCGGGTGGCCTTCATGGTCGAGACGATGCCGCCGCCGGCCCGGGCGATCTCTTCGTAGGACGCGCCGGCCAGCCGCAGCTCGAACTCGTGGGCGCGGTCGCCGCCAAAGATCAGGTGGGTGTGCGGGTCGATAAGGCCGGGCGTGATCCAGCGGCCGTCGCAGTGAACCGTCTCGGCGGCCTCGAAGGCCGGGGCGTCGTTGGCGGGGCCGGCATAGAGGATGCGACCGTCCTTGGCGGCGATGACGCCGTCCTCGACGGCGCCCAGGCCGGGCGCGGCTTCGGCGAGGGTCGCAAGGCGGGCCTTGATCCAAACCCGATCGCACCGCATCGCCAACGCCTCCGAAGCCGCTTTGAGTCGTTTCCCGCGACCCTTGCGGCCCGGTTCAATATGTATAGACATATTCGCGAGCGACGAGGATTGTCCAGTGAGCGACGCCGAGAATCTTGAAGCCCCCGAACCGGCGTCCGAGGAGACTTTGGTCGAGGCCGCGAGCGAGCCCGCTTCGCAGGCGGCGCCCGAAGCCCCGAAAGACGTCGTGATCTGGTGCGAGAGCGCCCTGCTGGCCGACGGCTGGGCCAAGGGCGTGCGCCTCACCCTCTCCGAAGGCCGCATCGCCCGCATCGACACCGACGTCGTCGCCGGCAGCGAGCCCCGCCTGGGCGCGGCCCTGCCGGGCATGCCCAACCTGCACAGCCACGCCTTCCAGCGGGCCATGGCGGGCCTGACCGAGGCGCGCGGCGAGGGGAGCGACAGCTTCTGGACCTGGCGCGAGCTGATGTACCGTTTCGTCGAGCGGCTCGACCCCGACGCCCTGCAGGCCATCGCCGCCATGGGCCAGGTCGAGATGCTGGAGAGCGGCTTCACCCGCGTCGGCGAGTTCCACTACCTGCACCACGACAAGGACGGCGCCGCCTTCGACAATCCCGCCGAGATGGGCGCGCGGATCGCGGCGGCGGCGGAAGAGACCGGCATCGGCCTGACCCTGCTGCCGGTGTTCTACGCCCACGCCGGCTTCGGCGGCGCCGCGCCGGGCGAGGGCCAGAAGCGCTTCGTCACCGATGTCGACGGCTACGCCCGCCTGCTGGAGGCCAGCCGCGCCGCCGTCGCCGGCCTGTCCGAGGCGGTGGTCGGGATCGCGCCGCACAGCCTGCGCGCAGTTACGGCCGAGGAGCTGACGGCGATCACGCCATTGGCCGCCGGCGGCCCGATCCACATCCACATCGCCGAGCAGACCAAGGAAGTGGACGACTGCCTGGCCGCCACCGGCCAGCGTCCGGTGCGCTGGCTGATGAACCACGCCGAGGTCGGCAAGCAGTGGTGCCTGGTCCACGCCACCCACATGAACGCCATGGAGACCGAGCGCCTGGCCAAGAGCGGCGCGGTGGCGGGCCTTTGCCCGGTCACCGAGGCCAATCTGGGCGACGGCGTCTTTCCGGCCCACGACTACCAGGCGGCCGGCGGCGCCTTCGGGATCGGCTCGGACAGCAACGTGCTGATCGACGCGGCCGAGGAGCTGCGGGTGCTGGAATATTCCCAGCGCCTGACCCGCCGGGCTCGCAACGTGCTGGCCGGCGGTCCCAAGCGCTCGACCGGCGGGGAGCTGTGGCGCGCGGCCGTGGCCGGTGGCAGCCAGGCCCTGGGCGCGGGCCGGCCGGGCCTGCGCCGCGGCGCGCCGGCCGACTTCGTCACGCTGGACCGCGAGCACCCGGCCATCGTCGGGCGTGGCGGCGACGCCCTGGTCGACAGCCTGGTCTTCGCCGGCCGCTTTGGTGCGATCGACAGCGTCTGGCGCGCGGGACGGCCCGTGGTCTCCGGCGGTCGTCACCGGCATCGCGACGCCATCGCCGAGCGCTATCGCCGGGTGCTGAAGGACCTGCTGTCTTGACGGCTCTTCCTCTCCACCAGCGCATCCGCGACGAGATCGAGGGGCTGATCCGCTCGGGCGCTTGGGCGCCGGGCCATCGCGTGCCGTTCGAGAGCGAGCTGATGGCCCAGTACGGCTGCTCGCGGATGACGGTGAACAAGGCGATGTCGGCCCTGGCCGACGCCGGCCTGGTCGTTCGCCGCCGCCGCGCCGGCTCGTTCGTGGCCCGGCCCAAGGTGCACTCCACCGTCCTCGACATCCCCGACATCCAGGCCGAGATCACCGCCCGGGGCGAGACCTACGCCTTCGTGCTGCTGGCCGCCGAGCGCCGGCCCGCCGATCCCGACGACGGCGACGAGGCCGAGCTGGCGGGCGAGGGCGACCTGATCGTGCTGCGCGGCCTGCACGTGGCCGGCGGCCGGCCCTTCGCCCTGGAGGATCGCCTGATCAGCCTGGCCGCCGTGCCCGAGGCCGCCGCGGCCGACTTCGCCGCCGAGCCGCCCGGCGCCTGGCTGCTGCACCACGTGCCGTGGACGGAAGCGGAAAGCCGGATCAGCGCCGTCGGCGCGGAAGTCGCCGTCGCCGAACTGCTGGCCCTGGATGTCGGCACGGCCCTGCTGGCCGTCGAGCGCCGGACCTGGCGGGCCGGCGAGCCCGTCACGCGCGTGCGCCAGCTGTTCCCCGGCGAGGCCTACGACCTGGTGGCGAGGTTCGGGCCGGCGCGCTGACGGGGCGTCGCCGTCTCGCGCATGGCGCTTGCGCGCAGCGGTCTATACCTTCGGGCGAGTCGGGGCCGGCCGTCCCCGGCTTGGGGGAATACCGTGACCGAGCCGTCCTTCGCACCGCCTGCCCAGACCCGCCTGCCTGGCCTCGATCTCTGGGATCAGATGAACGATCCGCCGCCTCGCGAAGTGCGGATCCTCGACGTCATCCATCGGATGTACGACTTCAATCAGGACCGCACCAACAACCAGGAACGGCGCGTGCTGCATCTGCGCGCCCTGCACGTGCTGGAGGGAAAGCCGGTTCTGGTCGAGAAGCGGGTCATCCAGGACAGCCTGATCTTCGCGGCCCTGGGCTCGTCCGAGCGGACCTTCGCCAACCCGCTGCTGGCCTGGAACGCCATGGAGGCCGTCGCCGCCCGCAACACCAAGTTCGTCTTTACCGACACGCGTCCCCAGCCCTGTTCGCCGGAGGTCGCCGAGCTCTTGGCGGGGACCGTCGGCGCGCCCGCCTTGTCCTATCGGCACGACGCCATGGACAACGAGCACCAGACCTTCTTCAACGTCGAGCAGTGGGCCGTGGGCATGAAGCTGCGCACGCTCGAGGGCAAGGCCTACTGGGACTGGCTGGACTAAAGCCCGGAACGTCCGGCCGGCGCCCTTCGCCTGGGCGGAACGGCCGGGATCTTCCCGCTCCGGCGTTCCCAGGTGCGCGTTCGGTCGAGTCGTCATACATCGTTATGCGAGCAGTCGGCGAAATCGCGCCCGGGGCGTGATCGTGGCGTTGGGGGGCTTGCGTGAAGGAACTCGAGGCGATCACCGGCGGGGCTCTGGGCGGCTGGATGGCGCGGTTCAGGTCGGACGGGCGCTCGTCCCACGCGCCGCCGCCGCCGGGCACAAAGTGCGAGAACTGCGAGACCGAGCTGGTCGGCCACTTCTGCCACGCCTGCGGCCAGGAGGCGTCGAACCATCACAGGTCGATCCTGCACGTCACCTGGGAAGCCATCGAGGGGATGTTCCACCTCGACGGCCGGCTGTGGCGCACCGTGCCGTGGCTGTTCGTGCGGCCGGGCCGGTTGAGCCGCGAATATCTCGACGGCAAGCGGGCGCGGCACGTGCCGCCGTTCCGCCTGTTCCTGGTCTCGCTGCTGCTGTTCATCCTCTCGGCCGAGACGGTGATCCACAAGACCATGCATGACGCCCAGCACGGAGCCCCGCATGGCGAGGCCGCCGCGGGCGCTCATGGCGAGGACGGCAAGGCGGCCAAGGCCTCGCCGGGCCACGCGGCGCCGAAGGGCGATGGCCCTGCGAAGCCGGACAACGTCGTCACCCTCGGCAAGGAGGGGTCACAGATGCGGTTCGTGACTCCCGAGAAGAACGGGCCGGTCAAGGACAACGCCCGCGCCGAATGGCTGAACACCCAGATCGGCAAGGTCATCGCCACGCCCGGCTACTTCATGGCGGTGGTCTTCGCCTGGGGGCACCGGCTGGCCGTGTTCCTGTTGCCGATCATGGCCCTGGCCCTGGGCGCCTGCTACGTCTACCGGCGCAGGTTCGTCATGTACGACCATCTGGTCGTCTCGATGAACTTCCTGTCGTTCATCTTCCTGCTGTGGGCCCTGGTGCTGATCCTGCCCGCGCCGGTGCGCGACACCGGGGTCTTCCTGGCCATGCTGTGGGCGCCGGTGAACCTGTTCGCGACTCTGCGCGGGGTCTACGGCTCGGGCGTCTTCGGCGCTCTGCTCAAGACCGTGGTCGTCTGGGGGACGACGCTGCTGGCCTTCCTGGCCCTGCTGCTGGGCCTGCTGTGGCTGGGGCTGTCGCAGATCTGACGGCGCATGCCGCTTTATTGTTCGTAAGCTGACATTATCCCCAACCGGCGCCGGCGGCTGTCATGACAGTTTCGCATGCGCCTGTTACGCGGACGGTGTTCTGCGGAAATAATCAACAACCGCAGGCACTTCTACGTAAAAAGGGGATTACTTCGTGTCCAAGTCCATGATCGCCCGGTCGGCGCTGATGCTGACCTGTGCGATGGGCGCGCTCGCCAGCGCCGCCGTCGCCAACGCCCAAGAAACCGCCGACTCGACCAGCCTGGAAGAGATCATCGTCACCGCCGAGCGCCGCTCGGTGAACCTGCAGGACACGCCGCTGTCGGTCGCCGTGGTCGGCGGTTCTGACCTGCGCGCCCTGCAGGCCGGCGGCGACGACATCCTGGCCCTGGCCGGCCGCGTGCCCGGCCTCTACGCCGAGACCACCACGGGCCGCATCTTCCCGCGCTTCTACATCCGGGGCCTGGGCAACATCGACTTCTACCTCGGCGCCTCGCAGCCGGTGTCGATCATCCAGGACGAGGTCGTGCTCGAGCACGTCGTCCTGAAGTCGAACCCGGTGTTCGACGTCCAGCAGGTCGAAGTGCTGCGCGGCCCGCAGGGCTCGCTGTTCGGCCGCAACACCACCGCCGGCATCATCAAGTTCGACACCGCCAAGCCGACCCAGACCCTGCAGGGCCAGGCCCAGGCCTCGTACGGCAGCTACGGCACCACCACCTTCGACGGCGGCATCGGCGGCCCGATCGTGGCCGACAAGCTGGCCTTCCGCGTCTCGGCCCTCTACCAGCACCGCGACGACTGGGTGGACAACACCTTCGCCGGGACCAGCGCCGACGGCACCAAGACGCCGCAGAGCGACGCCATGGGCGGCTTCGACGAGCGCGACATCCGCCTGCAGATCCTGGCCACCCCGACCGAGAACCTGTCGGTCCTGGCCTCGGCCCACGCCCGCAGCTACGAGGGCACCTCGACCCTCTTCCACCGCGCCGGCCTGAAGAAGGGCTCCAACAGCACCCAGTACGCCGAGCGCGACAAGGTCGCCTTCGACGAGGCGGTCAACAACCCGCAGGCCTACGACACGGTGGGGACCTCGCTGAAGATCGACTACGACTTCGGCGGCGTGAAGCTGACCTCGATCAGCGCCTATGAGGGCACCGACGGCTACAGCCGCGGCGACACCGACGGCGGCGCCGCGGCCAACTTCCCGGTCGGCGGCGTGGCCAACGGCTATGGCCAGTCGCAGGGCGCGGTGAAGGACCTCGACCAGATCACCCAGGAAATCCGCCTGGCCAGCGACACGGACGGCGCCTTCAAGTGGCAGGTCGGCGGCTTCTTCTTCGACAGCCGCGACATCACCAACTTCTACCAGCGCGCCTATTTCGTCCGCACCAACCCCAACAACTGGGTGTCGCTGAAGAACGCCAACACCTCGTGGGCGCTGTTCGGCCAGGTCAGCTATGACCTCTCTGACAAGCTGACCCTCACCGCCGGCCTGCGCGAGACCGAGGACACCAAGAAGACCACCCTGCTGAAGACCGCCGACACGGCCGCCGGCGCGGTGACCTATACCGGCCGCCGCTATGTGAAGATGTCCGACACCCAGCCCAGCTGGGACCTGTCGGCGCTCTACAAGGTGACCGACGACGTCAGCGTCTACGCCCGCGTCGCCCGCGGCTTCCGCGGCCCGACCATCCAGGGCCGCTCGGCGGTGTTCAACAGCGACTTCACCACGGCTAACTCGGAAACGATCCTGTCGTGGGAAGCCGGCTTCAAGAGCCAGCTGCTGGACAACACCCTGCGCCTGAACGCCACGGCCTTCACCTACAAGGTCGAGGACATCCAGCTGAACGGCAACGACAGCAACGGCAACGGCGTGCTGTTCAACGCCGACAAGGCCGAGGCCTACGGCATGGAAGCCGAAGCCCAGTGGAAGCCGATCGCCAACCTGACCCTGACCGCCGGCCTCTCGCTGCTGCACAGCGAGATTAAGGACAAGCGCGTCTACGCCCAGGTCTGCATGCTCAACAGCGTGGTGGTCTGCACCGTGCAGAACCCGACGATCACGACGTCGAACGGCAACGTCTACGCCCAGATCGACGGCCAGCCGCTGCCGAACGCGCCGGAGTACAACATCGACTTCACCGCGCGTTACGACATCCCGCTGGGCAACGGCGGCCTGCTGTTCGCGGCCACCGACTGGAACCAGCAGGGCTACACCAACTACGTCCTCTACAAGACCAAGGAGTTCTACTCCGACGGCAACTTCGAGGGCGGCGTGAAGCTGGGCTACTCGGCTCCGGGCGGCGCGTATGAAGTGGCCCTGTTCGGCCGCAACATCACCAACGAGAAGAACCTCAAGGGCGTGATCGAGAACTACATGGCCTCGGTCTTCAACGAGCCCCGCATCGTCGGGATCTCGGTCAGCGCCAAGCTGCGTTGATCTGATCCGCTGACCTGAAAGAGCGCCCTCCGAGCTTCGGCCCGGGGGGCGTTTTTCGTTTTTCTGTTTTCCTTCTCCCCTTGCGGGAGAAGGTGTCGGCGATAGCCGACGGATGAGGGGTCTCTCAAACACTGACCGCCTCACCCAGCCGATCCGCTCGTCGCGGCCGCGCCGGTCATCGACCCCTCATCCGACCCGCTGCGCGGGCCACCTTCTCCCGCAAGGGGAGAAGGAACTCAGAGCGACTGCCCGTCGTCGACGGTGATCACCGACCCCGTCACCGCCCGCGCGGCGTCCGACACCAGGTAGAGCGCCGTCGCCTCCAGGTCCGAGGTCTCCATCAGCCGCTTGCGCGGAAAGCCCGACACCAGCTTCTGCCCGCCCTCGGTATTGAACCAGTCGTCGTTCAACTCAGTGCGGATGTAGCCGGGGCACAGCACATTGACGTTGATACCCTTGCTCGCCCATTCGCGGGCCAGGCTCTTGCCCATGTGGGCCGTGGCGGCCTTGGAGGCGCAGTAGGCGGTGATGCCCGGCAGCACCTTGTGCGCGCCGATCGAGGCCACCAGCAGCACCCGGCCGCGCGCCTCGACGCCGGCCCTGATCATCCGCCGCGCGCCCTCGCGGGCGGTCAGGAACACGCCCCGGGTGTTGACCCCGATGATCTTGTCGAAGTCCTCGATGGCGATATCCAGCGCCGAGGCGCGGACGTTGATCCCGGCGTTGGCGATCACCGAGTTCGGCGGGCCCCAGGCGGTTTCCACCGCGTCGTAGGCGGCGATCACCGAGGCTTCGTCCTCGACGTCCATCGAGACCGCCAGGGCCGAGCCGCCGGCCGCCTCGATCTCGCTCACCAGGGCGGCCAGCCGGTCGGCCCGCCGCGCCGCGACCGCCACCCGCGCGCCGGCCCGGGCGGCCGCCAGGGCCAGGTTCGCGCCGATGCCCGACGAGGCGCCGGTGATCAGCACGGTGCGGCCGGAAAGGTCGGTCATGGCGTATGCTCCCTCGGTTTCGGAAGGGAGCATACGGGTGTTTGAAAGGCTTAGGCCAGCCCCGGTCCCTCGATCTTCACCACCGGGGTGAAGGCCGGGCGGCGTTCGGGGAGGGTGATCTTCAGGCCCTTGTCGTCGCGGGTGAAGGGCAGGGGATCGCCACCGAGCAGCGACACCCGCCGCACCTCGCCAGAAGCATGGGGCGCGCCGACGGCCAGGCTCTCGATGACCATCTCACGGCCCGGCTCGACCAGCGGCAGGGCGTAGAGCGCGCCGGCCTTGGTGGTGAAGCGGATGTCGCGAGCCTCGAACGGCTTGGCGTCGCCCTCGTTCTGCATGCCCTCGACGAGACGCGTCGGACCCTCGCCGTAGATCTTCCACGGCCGGGTCGAATAGATCGCCTCGCCGTTGACGGCGATCCAGCTGGCCATGTCGGCCAGCACCGCGGCTTCCTTGTCGTCGATCGAGCCGTCGCCGCGCTGGGGGATCGACAGCATCAGCGTGCCGTTCTTGCTGACCACGTCGGTCAGGCGCTGCACGACGTCTTTCGCGGTCTTGTAGCCGTTGCGCTCATAGAGGCCCCGGTCGTAGTGCCAGTTGCCGATGCAGGTGTCGGTTTGCCAGGGCTCGTCGCGCAGCCGGTCGGAGAAGCCGCGTTCGACGTCCTCGACGATGGCCTTGCGCTGGAACGCGGTGAGCTTCTTGCCGGTCACCACCACGTCGGTGCGGCCGGTCTGGCGGACGGCGTTGTTGTAGAAGTGCGCCGTCGCCTCCAGCCCCGCCTGGCCTAGCGGCAGGGCGTAATTGTCGAAATAGACCATGTCGGGCTTGTAGCGGTCGACGAGGTCGTTCTGGCGCAGCAGCCAGTTGCGCACGAAGGCGGGGTTGTTGGGCGGCGGGGTCTCCAGCCACTCGCCGTCGTGCTTGTCGTGCCAGGCGTTGGCCTCGGCGATGGAACCGATCCCGTCGGGGATCACCATGTTGCGGCCGGTATAGAGCTGCTGCGGGTCCAGGCCCTGCCACCACTTGCCCTTGCCGTCGGCCTTGGTCAGCCGGAAGGCGTCGTAGCGCTGGCCCTTCAGCGGGCCTTCGGCGTCATAGCCATAGGCCGTCTGCCACCAGTGCCAGGCGTGGGCGGCGTGGTTGGAGACGGCGAACTTCAGGCCGTGGTTGCGGACGACCTTTTCCCAGGTCCCGACGATGTCGCGCCCCGGTCCCACCCGCGTGGTGTTCCAGGCGTGGTGGCGGCTGTCGAACATGTCGAGATTGTCGTGGTGATTGGCCATCGACATGAAGAACTTCGCCCCGGCGGCGACGTAGGTCTTCATCAGCGCTTCGGGATCCCAAAGCTCGGCCTTCCAGCGCGGGATGAACTCCATGAACCCGAACTTGGTCGGGTGCCCGTAGGTCTTCACATGGTGTTCGTAGAAGGGGTTGCCCTGCTGGTACATCTGCCGGCCGTACCAGTCGCCATACTCGGGCACGCATTGCGGACCCCAGTGCGACCAGATGCCGAGCTTGGCGTCGCGGAACCAGTCGGGCGTCCTGTAGCCGGCCGCCAGCGACTCCCAGCTGGCCTTGAACGGCCCGCGAGGCGCGGCAAGTGCGGGAGAAGCGGCGAGGCCGGCGGTCGCGCCCAGAAGCGCGCGGCGGGTGAAGGGCATGGCAAGCTTATCCGTTACTGGACCGGCGTCAGGCGCGCGGCCGCGCCGCCGCTGGCGGCGAGTTTCAGGGTCAGAGTCGAGGTGGCGGAGACGGAGGGATTCGAACCCTCGATAGCGGTCGGCGTCGCTCCGTCCTGACGAACGTCGGCCTTCCACGATCCCTTGCCCAGGAAGTCGAGCGGAACCTTCACCGTCCGGGCGGTCTCGTTGTTCAGCGCGCCGATCCACCATTCGTCGCCCTTGCGGCGGGCGATGACGATCGACTGGCCGATTTCGCCGGTCACGTAGCGGATCTCGTCCCAGGTGGTCGGCACGGCGCTGACGAAGTCCAACCCCTCGGGGCTTTCGGCATAGGTGTCGGGGCTGTCGGCGACGATGGTGAACGGACTGTCGAACACCACGAACATCGCCAGGGCCTGGCCGCGCGTCGTCTGCACGAAGGGCAGCCTGTCGCGCGGCTCGAACTTGTCGGGCGAGACGTTGCGGAAGCCGCCAGGGGTGTAGTCCATCGGCCCCAGCAGCATGCGGGTGTAGGCGAGATTGACGTTGTGGGTCGCGGTGATCCGTGCGCTCCACTTGTTGTACTCGGCCCCCAGCACGCCTTCCTGGGTCAGGTAGTGCGGATAGGTGCGGATCAGGCCCGTCGGGTGATAGGCGCCGTGCAGGTCGACCATCAGGTGGTGCTCGGCCGCGCGCTTCAGCAGGCGATGGTAGAAGTCGACCACCTGTTGGTCGTCGCGGTCCATGAAGTCGACCTTGATCCCCTTGATCCCCCATTTCTCATAGAGGGGCAGGGCCTCGTCCATCTGGGCGTCTAGCGCCTTCCAGTTCAGCCACAGCCAGATGCCGACCTTCTTCTCCTGGCCGTAGGAAACCAGGCCCGGCAGGTCGAGCTCGGGCTTGGGACGGGTGACGTCCGCCCCCGGCCGCACCACCGAGGCGCCGCCGGCCCCGACGTTCCAGCCCTCGTCGATCAGCATGTATTCCAGGCCGTTCCTGGCGGCGAAGTCGATATAGGCTTTGATCGTCTCAGGGTTCATGCCGGCGTTGGGCACGGCCTTGAGCGCTGGGCCGTTCCACCAGTCCCAGGCGGCCTTGCCCGGCTTGATCCAGCTGGTGTCGGCCACGACCGACGGCGCGCTCAGCGTGGTCAGCAGGGTGTTCTCGACCAGTTGGCCGGCCTTGGGCGCGATCATGATCACCCGCCAGGGCGAGGCGACGTCGGCGCCCAGGCGGGTCTTCACCGCCGTGCCCGACCCGTCGAGGCGCGGCGACAGCTTGACCGACAGGCCCAGGCGGCCGTCGCCCCGACCGGTCAGGTACATGCCCGCCCAGTCCTTCAGGTCGGCCTCGGCGATGGCGAAGGCGGCGTTGTCGCCCTGGCAGACCACCGGGGCGTCATAGAGATTGTGCTCGCGGAACTTCGAAGCCTGGACGGCGTCGAACTCGCCCTCGTGGCTGGTGCCGAACTTGCCGAGGTTGAGGCCGTGGCAGCTGTAGTCCCTGGGGAACGAGAACCCCGTCACCTCGTCATTGACGTTGGTCGCCGCTGTCGCCTCCTGCTGGGGCAGCAGGTAGCGGAAGGCCACGCCCTGGTCGTAGGCGCGGAACACGACCCGTAAGCGGCGGCCGCTCTCTTCCTGAAAGTCGACGGTCAGGTCATTACGCTTCTGGGCCACGTGGCTGACCTTGCCGGCCGGCAGGTCGTAGACGTCTTCGCCCGAGCCGGTTTCCGCGCCGACGATCTTCACGCCGTAGGAAAAGCGGCCGCCCTTCGACAGCTCCAGGCCCAGGCCCGAGGGCGCGATCAGGGGCTTGCCCTTGTAAGCGACGGCGTAGCGCGCCTGTCCCGACTCGTCGGAGACTTGCACCGAGATGGCGCCGTCAGGGGAGGAGAGGGTGCGGGTTTCGGCGGAGGCTTCCGCCCCATACAGCGCTGTCAATGCGGCTCCCGCCAGCAGCGCGTTGCGAATGGCCCCCATGCATCATCTCCCCAAAATTCGTTGTCTCAGTGTTTGTCGTATTAATTAGACCGTGTATGGATCGACGTCGAGCTTTCGATACCGGTAACATTCAGGCGGCTTTCAGACCGTCGAAGCGCAAGGAAGAGCGGGGGAAAATGAAGACCAGGACCCTGACCATCGCCCTGATGGCGACCACCCTTCTGTCGGCTCCGGCGTTCGCCGCCGACGGTCCCAAGAGCACCGCCCATCCGGCCCTGTGGCCCGCGGCCAAGAGCCAGGGCCTTGTCGATCCGGCCACCGAGGCCTTCGTCGACGGCCTGCTGGCCAAGATGACGCTCGAGGAGAAGATCGGCCAGATGATCCAGGCCGACACCGCCTCGATCAAGGCCGACGACCTCAAGACCTATCCGCTGGGTTCGATCCTGGCCGGCGGCAGCTCGCCGCCCCTGGGCGCGCCCGACCGCTCGCCGGTCGGCCCCTGGGTCGACACCGTCAAGGCTTTCCGCGACGCCGCCGCTCAGCGTGGTGGGACCAACATCCCGCTGATGTTCGGCATTGACGCCGTGCACGGCAACAACAACGTCGTTGGCGCCACGCTCTTCCCGCACAACATCGGCCTGGGCGCCGCCCATGACCCTGAGCTGATCCGCAAGATCGGCGCCGCCACGGGCCAGGAGACAGCGGTGTCAGGCTTCGACTGGGCCTTCGGTCCGACCCTGACCGTGCCGCGCGACGACCGCTGGGGCCGCGCCTTCGAGGGCTATTCGGAAGATCCGCAGATCGTCAGCCTCTACGCCCGCGAGATGATCCTGGGCCTTCAGGGCGCCGTCAGCGAGGGCCATGCCCTGCAGAAGGGCCATGTGGCGGCCAGCGCCAAGCACTTCCTGGGCGACGGCGGCACCACCAACGGCAAGGACCAGGGCAATACGGAGGTCTCCGAGCAGGAGCTGATCCGCCTGCACGCCCAGGGCTACGTTCCGGCCATCAACGCCGGGACCATGACCATCATGGCCTCGTTCAACAGCTGGAACGGCCAGAAGATGCACGGCAACAAGTCGCTGCTGACCGACGTGCTGAAGGGCAAGATGGGCTTCGACGGCTTCATCGTCGGCGACTGGAACGGCCACGGCCAGGTCGATGGCTGCACCCCGACCAACTGCGCCCAGGCGGCCAACGCCGGCCTGGACATGTACATGGCCCCCGACAGCTGGAAGGGCCTCTATGACAACCTGCTGGCCCAGGCCAAGTCGGGCGAAGTGCCGATGGCGCGCATCGACGACGCCGTGCGCCGTATCCTGCGCGTGAAGGCCAAGCTCGGCCTCTTCCAGACGGCCCGTCCGTGGGAGGGCCGCGAGGGCGTGGTTGGCAACGCCGATCACCGCGCCGTCGCCCGCGAGGCCGTGGCCAAGTCGCTGGTGCTGCTGAAGAACAACGGCGTCCTGCCGATCAAGGCGAGCGCGAAGGTGCTGGTGGCCGGCTCGGGCGCCGACGACATCGGCCAGCAGTCGGGCGGCTGGACCCTGTCGTGGCAGGGCACCGACAACAAGAACAGCGACTTCCCCAACGCCCAGTCGATCTATTCGGGCTTCAAGGACGCGGTCGAGGCCTCGGGCGGCAGCGCCACCCTCAGCGTCGACGGCTCGTTCACCGACAAGCCTGACGTCGCCGTCGTGGTGTTCGGCGAGACCCCCTACGCCGAGGGCGTGGGCGACCTGAAGACCCTGGAATACCAGCCGGGCGACAAGACCGATCTGGCGCTCCTGAAGAAGCTGAAGGCCGCCGGCGTGCCGGTGGTGGCCGTGTTCCTGTCGGGCCGCCCGCTGTGGGTGAACCCGGAGATCAACGCCTCGGACGCCTTCGTCGCCGCCTGGCTGCCGGGTTCGGAGGGCGGTGGGATCGCCGACGTGCTGGTCGGTGACAAGGCCGGCAAGGCCCGTCGCGACTTCAACGGCAAGCTGTCGTTCAGCTGGCCCAAGACCGCCGCCCAGACCTCGCTGAACAAGGGCGACAAGACCTATTCGCCTCTGTTCGCCTACGGCTACGGCCTCAGCTACGCCAAGCCGGGCAAGGTGGCCAAGCTGTCGGAAGTCTCGGGCGTCACCGCCATCGCGGCCAACGACAGCAACTACTTCGTCGGCGGCAAGACCCCGGCGCCGTTCGAGTTCCGCCTGCTGCCGACCACCTCGGTGCATATCAAGCCGATCGACGCCGGCAACGTGCAGGAGGCCGGCCGCCAGCTGACCTTCGCCGGCGGCGTGCCCGCCGCGGCCGAGATCGCGGCCGACAAGGCCTTCGACCTGACCTTCCAGACCAACGCCGAGATCGCCCTGCAGATCGCCTACCGCGTCGACGCCGCGCCTTCGGCCAAGACGACCCTGGGGATCGGCGCCGGCAAGCTCGACGTCACCTCGGTGCTCTCGGGCGCCAAGGTCGGCGAGTGGACCAGCCTGAAGGTGCCGCTGAAGTGCTTCCAGTCGGCCGGCACGGACGTCACCAGGGTCGAGGCCCCGTTCTCGCTGGCCACGGCCGGCTCGCTGACGGTCTCGATCAGCGGCGTGAAGCTGACCACCGACCCGACCGGCACGACCTGCCCGGCCAAGGCGGACTAAAACTACAAGGTCGTCATCCCGGAAGCCGCGCAGCGGCTATCCGGGACCCAGGGGCCGGCGCACTGCGGTCGCCCCTGGGTCCCGGCTCTCCGCACTACGCGCTCCGGCCGGGATGACGAATTTTAGAGTAGCGACTAAGCGGAGACCTCGCGTGCGCCTGACCCGTCACCTGCTCGCCGGGGCCGCCGCCCTGGCCGTCGTATCGCCCGCCGCCGCCGCGCCGCTGCTGGCCTCGGTGTTCACCGACCACGCCGTGCTCCAGCGCGACCGGCCGATCCAGGTCTGGGGCGTCGCCGCCCCGAACGCCGCCGTCTCCATCGATCTTTCCGGCCAGGCCGTGACGGCTGCCGCCGACGCCCAAGGCCGCTGGACCGCCCGGCTTCCGGCCCGCGCGGCCAGCGCCGCGCCGCTGACCCTCACCGTCAAGGCCGGGGCCGAGACCCAGACCGTGTCCGACCTGCTGGTCGGCGACGTCTGGCTGTGCTCGGGCCAGTCGAACATGGAATATCCGCTGCGCCGCGCCCTCCAGGGCGAGGCCGAGGCGCAGAATTCCGCCGACCCGCAGATCCGCCTGCTGCAGACCGGCCGCACCAGCTTGCCGCATCCTAGCGACAAGCTGCCGGCCTACGCCGTCTGGAAGACCTCCGCCTACGACAGCGCCAACAACTTCTCGGCCGCCTGCTGGTTCATGGGTCGCGAGATCAAGAAGACCACCAACGCGCCGGTCGGCCTGATCGACGCCACCTGGGGCGGTTCGGTGATCCAGGACTGGATCAGCGGCCCGGGCCTCAAGGCGCTGGGCAACTATGACGAGGGCCTGTCGGTGCTGGCCGACTACGCCCAGGATCCCGCCAAGGGCATGGCCCGCTGGGGCGCGATGCTCGACCGCTGGGCCGCCCGGGTCGAACCGCATGCCGCGAACTGGGCCAAGCCCGGCTTCGACGACCGCGCCTGGAAGACCATGCCGGCGCAGCAGTTCTGGGAGACCAATCCGGGCCTGGAAACCTTCGACGGCACGATCTGGCTGCGCGCCACGATCACCCTGACCAAGGCCCAGGCCGCTGCCCAAGCCAAGGGGGGCGCGACCCTGGTGCTGGGTCCGGTCGATGACATCGACACCACCTTCGTCAACGGCCGCGCCGTCGGCTCGCAGGAGGGCTGGGACGCCAAGCGCGCCTACGCCGTTCCCGCCGGCGTGCTGAAGGCCGGCGCCAACGTCGTCGCGGTGCGGGCTGTCGACGCGGGCGGCGGCGGTGGGGCCTGGGGTCCTGCCAAGGACAAGGGGCTGAAGCTGGCCGACGGCTCATTCGTCCCGTTGGGCGCGTCCTGGCGCTACAAGGTCTCGACCAACCTCTCCGACACCGGCCTGCCGCCGCATGCGCCATGGCTGGGGGCCTCGGGCCTCTCGACCCTGCACAATGGCATGATCACCCCGCTGGCGCCCTACGGCGTCAAGGGCTTCGCCTGGTACCAGGGCGAGGCCAACGTCACCGAGGCGCCTGAGTACGCCCGCCTGATGCCGGCCCTGATCGCCGACTGGCGCCGCGAATTCGCCGCGCCCGACGCGCCGTTCCTGATGGTGCAGCTGGCCAGCTTCGGCCCGCAGACCGACAAGCCCGGCGTCTCGCGCTGGGCCGAGCTGCGCGACGTCCAGCGCCGCACCGTCGCCGCCGACCCGAACACCGGCTTGGCCTCGGCCGTCGACATCGGCTCGCCCTACGACATCCACCCGGCCGACAAGCTGCAGGTCGGTCTGCGCCTGGCGGGCCTGGCCAGGAAGCTGGCCTATGGCGAGAGCGCCCTGAACGCCTCCGGCCCCGCGCCGGTCTCGGCCGCCCGCGACGGCGCCGACGTCGTCGTCACCCTGGACCAGCCGGCGGTGGTGTACGGCTCGGCGCGCCCGGCCGGCTTCGAACTCTGCGACGCGCCCGAGTCGTGCCGCTTCGTCGATGCGACCGTGGACGGCGCCAAGGTCCGCCTCACGGTCCCGGCCGGCTACGCCGCCGTGAAGGTCCGCTTCGCCTGGGCCGACAGCCCGGTGCTGAACCTCTACGGCGCCAACCGCCTGCCCGCGACGCCGTTCGAGTTGCCCCTCAAGTAACTCCAACGCCCGTCATTCCCGCCCTTGTGGCGGGAACCCCTGGTTCCGCTAGCAAGTGAGGCGCAAGCGGACTGCTCAGCAGTCCGCCTCATCCGCCCTTGCGGCTGACGGAGGGTTTCCCGCCACAAGGGCGGGAATGACGGGATAGGAGGGGCAGGGCGCGGAAAATGGGCTCCAGCGCCGCTTATTAACCAGCAACTCCTTGCGCCATAAGGTTTTCCATCTCCGGAAGGAGAGCTAGGGTTGACCGACCGCACCTGCGAAGAACTGGCCGAACTTTGGCGCACGGTGTTCGGCGAGCCGCCGCCGATCACCTCCGAGCCGGGCCTCGTCGCCGAGGTCCTGGTGCGCTGCCTGCCGCCCGCCGAACCCTATGGCCCGCAAGCTTTGCCCATAGCTAAGCTTGAGCGGAAAGCGTCCTGAGACCCTCATAGGCCCTATCTATCTCGCGAACTGATTTTATCGATTGGACCTATTTTCTGCGGCGCGATACCTACGACGCATCCTTTCCAACGGAGCGTCTCATGTCGCTGATCAACACCGAGATCAAACCCTTCACCGCCCAATCCTACAAGGACGGCAAGTTCGTCACGGTCAGCGACGCCGACCTGAAGGGCAAGTGGTCGGTGGTCTTCTTCTACCCGGCCGACTTCACCTTCGTCTGCCCGACCGAACTGGAAGACCTGGCCGACAACTACGAGGTCTTCACCCGTCTGGGCGTCGAGATCTACGCCGTGTCGACCGACACCCACTTCTCGCACAAGGCCTGGCACGACAGCTCGCCGGCCATCGGCAAGATCAAGTACCACATGGTCGGCGACCCCTCGGGCACGATCACCAACAACTTCGAAGTGATGCGTCCGGGCGTCGGCCTGGCCGACCGCGGCACCTTCCTGATCGACCCGGAAGGCGTGATCCAGTTCACCGAGACGACCGCCGAAGGCATCGGCCGCAACGCCATCGAGCTGCTGCGCAAGATCAAGGCCGCCCAGTACGTGGCCTCGCACCCGGGCGAAGTCTGCCCGGCCAAGTGGGAAGAGGGTGAAAAGACCCTGGCTCCCTCGCTCGACCTGGTCGGCAAGATCTAAGACTTAAGTACCGCCTACCCGCGCCGCCGCTCCTCTCCCCTCTGGGGCGGCGGCGCAACTTCTCGATCGTTCGCCGCGTTCGATCCTCCCCCGAAAATCGAACGCCTGCCTTTTCCTCCCCCTAGCCTTTTGGGAGCGCGCCATGCTGGACGCCGGTCTGAAGACCCAGTTGACCACCTACCTGCAGAACCTGCGCCAGCCGATCGAACTGGTCGCCTCCCTCGGCGACGACAAGGGTTCGAAGGACATGCTCTCCCTGCTGGAGGACGTGGCCTCGACCTCCGACAAGGTCAGCCTGAACCTGGCCGGCGACGACGCCCGCAAGCCGTCCTTCGCCATCACCCGCGCGGCTGGCGACGCCGATGTCCGCTTCGCCGGCCTGCCGCTGGGCCACGAGTTCACCTCGCTGGTGCTGGCCCTGCTGCACGTCGGCGGCCACCCGCCGCGCCTCGACGCCGAGGTGATCGAGCGCATCAAGGGCCTGGACGGCGACTACAGCTTCGAGACCTATTTCTCGCAGTCCTGCCAGAACTGCCCCGACGTGGTGCAGGCGCTGAACACCATGAGCGCCCTGAACCCCCGCATCCGCCACGTCGCCATCGACGGCGCCTTGTTCCAGGCGGAAGTCGAGCAGCGCCAGGTCATGGCCGTGCCGACCATCCTGCTGAACGGCCAGCCGTTCGGCCAGGGCCGCATGGAGGTCGAGCAGATCCTGGCCAAGCTCGACACCGGCGCCGAAGCCCGCGCCGCCGAGAAGATCAAGACCAAGGACGCCTTCGAGGTGCTGGTCATCGGCGGTGGTCCCGCCGGCGCGGCCGCGGCCGTCTACGCCGCCCGAAAGGGCATCCGCACCGGCGTGGCGGCCGAGCGCTTCGGCGGCCAGGTGCTCGACACCATGGCCATCGAGAACTTCATCTCGGTGCAGCACACCGAAGGCCCCAAGCTGGCCACGGCGCTGGAACAGCACGTCAAGCAGTACGACGTCGACGTGATGAACCTGCAGAAGGCCGTCGGCCTGGTGGCGCCCAAGACCCCGGGCGGCCTGATCGAGGTCAAGCTCGAGAACGGCGCAAGCCTGAAGTCGCGCACCGTGATCCTGTCCACCGGCGCCCGCTGGCGGAACGTCAACGTGCCCGGCGAAGCCGAGTACAAGAACAAGGGCGTTGCCTATTGCCCGCACTGCGACGGCCCGCTGTTCAAGGGCAAGCGCGTGGCGGTGATCGGCGGCGGCAACAGCGGCGTCGAGGCGGCCATCGACCTGGCCGGCATCGTCGCCCACGTCACCCTGATCGAGTACGACAGCCAGCTGCGCGCCGACGCCGTGCTGCAACGCAAGCTCGCCAGCCTGCCCAACGTCGCCATCGTCACCTCGGCCATGACCACCGAGATTCACGGCGACGGCGCCAAGGTCAGCGGCCTGTCCTACAAGGACCGCAACCACGACACGGCCCACCGCGTCGACCTGGAAGGCGTGTTCGTGCAGATCGGCCTGGTGCCCAACACCGAGTGGCTGAAGGATTCGAACGTCGCCCTGAGCAATCGCGGCGAGATCGAGGTCGACTATCGCGGCGAGACCTCGATGCCGGGCGTCTTCGCGGCCGGCGACGCCACCACCACGCCGTACAAGCAGATCATCATCGCCATGGGCGAGGGCGCCAAGGCCTCGCTGTCGGCCTTCGACTACCTGATCCGCCTTCCCGCGGAGCAGGCCGAAGCGGCCTGATCGGCCTTGCGGACTGAAACGACGAAGGCCCGGACGAGCGATCGTCCGGGCCTTTTCGCTTGTGGAGGGCGGGGCTGGTCAACCTGCGCGGTTGCTCTAGTCTTTCCGGGCATGGCGTCGGGGGGAGGGCGGCCGGTGAAGATCAAGCGCGGGACGTGGGCCAGAATCGTCGGCTGGGTGCTGTTTGCTCCCGTGGCCGCCCTTGTGGCCGTTGGGGCGCTGTTCCGCGTCCAGGGCGGCGTCGACTACCTCTGGTACATCGCCACCCGCAGCGACGTCTTCAACACCTGGGCCGTGCTGTCGATCCTGACGGTCGTGACCGGGGTGGCGGGCCTTGCCGGCGCCGCGTTCTGGATCTGGCGTCGCCGCATGGCCTATGCGGCCGCCTTCCTGGCCCTGACGATCCCCGCGCCGATGATCGCCGAGGCCAGCAGCTGCGACTGGTACGGCTGCGCGCCCATCACCTGGGCCGCGCTGCATCCCGAGATGCTGGCCTGGGAGGTCCGTCTACGCGACGCCGATGCCGAGGCCGCCGAAGGTATCGCCTTCAACACGCTTCGCCTGTCCGACATGCCGTACACCGCCAGCGAACCGAAGCGGGAGGGGCGCGTCTGGCGCCTGCAGACGCGGACGAACCAGGACGTGCGCGGACCTCACGACGTGCTGGTCGACGCCAGGACCGGCCGCGCGGCCGTGGTCCCCGTCGACGCCCCGGCCTCGCTCCTGCGCTAGGCCACCGCGGCCTGGATCCCCGCCAGCAGGTTGGCGGCGGTGATCGGCTTGGAGACGTGCAGGTCGGCGCCGGCGTCGAGGGCTTCGTGGCGGTGCTTCATCAGGGCGTTGGCGCTGAGCATGACGATCGGCGTGCGCGTCGCGCCGCGTTCGGCCTCCAGGGCGCGGATGGCCCGGGTGGCGGTCAGGCCGTCCATGCGCGGCATCTGCATGTCCATCAGCACCACGTCGAACGCGCCGTCCCCGAAGGCGGCGATCGCCTCCAGCCCGTCCTCGACGGTCACCACCTGGGCGCCTTGCGAGGCCAGGATCAGCTGGGCGACACGCTGGTTGGTGGGGTGGTCCTCGACCAGCAGCACGCGCAGCGGCTGGTCGGGCAGGGCGATCGGCTCGGGCGGGACGGGATCGACGTCGGCGTCGGCTTCGACGGCCTCCTGCAGGCGGGGCAGGCTGAGCGTGACGACGAAGCGGCTGCCGACGCCGGGCCGCGACGTCGCCGAGATCTCGCCGCCCATCATCTCGACCAGCGAGCGGCAGATCGACAGCCCCAGGCCCGTGCCGCCGAACCGGCGGCTGATCGACTGGTCGGCCTGGCTGAAGCGGTTGAACAGGCCCCCGGCCTGGTCGGCCTCGAAGCCGATGCCGGTGTCCTCGATCTCGAAGGTCAGGCGGGTCTCGCCGGCGATCTCCTCGGAGCCGACGCGCAGGGTCACCCCGCCCTCGTCGGTGAACTTGATGGCGTTCGACAGCAGGTTGTTGAGCACCTGGCTCAGACGCATGCCGTCGCCCAGGTGCCGGCCGCCGGTGAGGGCCGGGCGCTCGATCGTGAAGGTCAGGCCCTTCTCCTGCGCCCGTCGGCGCAGCACCTCGACGCCGGGGCGCAGCGCCTGGTCGAGGTTGAACGAGCGGTTCTCCAGCTGCAGCTGGCCGGCCTCGATCTTGGAGACGTCGAGAAAGTCGGACACCAGCCGCTCCAGCGTCGCGCCGGAATCGCGCACCAGCCCGACCATCTCGGCCTGCTCGGGGCTGAGCGTCGTGCGCGACAGGGCGTCGATGATGCCGATGACGCCGTTCAGCGGCGTGCGGATCTCGTGGCTGATATTGGCCAGGAAGTCGGACTTGGCCCTGTTGGCCGCCTCCGCGGCCATTTTCGCCTCCAGCAGGTGGCGCTCGGCCGCGACCCGGTCGGTGACGTCGCGGGCCACGCCGTAGATGCGGTCGCCGGCCCGCTGGGCCCGCCATTCCAGCGTGCGGTAGTGGCCGTCGGCGTGGCGATAGCGGTTGATGAAGCCGAGGACGGGATCGCCGTCGCGCCGGGTCTCGACCTCGACCACGCTGTCCTGGGTGCCGGGCATGTCTTCGGGATGGACGAGGCGCAGCAGGGGCCGGCCTTCCATGTCCTCGGGGCTGTGCCCCAGCTTGGTCTGCCAGGACCGGCTGGCCTTCAGCACCGTGCCTTGCAGGTCGCGTATGACCAGCAGGTCGAGCGAGACCTCGAAGAACGAACTGGCGTCCACGAGCAAGGCTTCGCGGCCTGAGGCCTGGGTCACGATCGAAATCCCCGATAACGCCGACTAGAGTTCAGCCTAGCGCAACAAGGTTAAATTCCGATATCGATGATTTCGGTGGAATTTTCGCGAAAAGAGAGTGTCGCGAATAATTCTTCTTTTGCGAGAATTATTGACGACCATTGGTATTTGATCGAGGGGCGGCTGAATCCCTCTCCCCTTGCGGGAGAGGGTGGCCTCGCGGAGCGAGGTCGGGTGAGGGGTCTCTCAGAACTTGAAACCGCGTGCGGCGGCCAGGCTGGGTGATGCGTTTCCCATCTGAGAGACCCCTCATCCGTCGGCCTTCGGCCGCCACCTTCTCCCGCAAGGGGAGAAGGATCGAGCCAGCCTTACGCCTCCGTCGCCCACCCTCGCGCCACGTAGGCCGCGGCCACCGCTTCGGCGATCTTGATGCCGTCCACGCCCGCCGACAGGATCCCCCCGGCGTAGCCCGCGCCTTCACCGGCCGGGAACAGGCCGGCGGTATTGAGGCTCTGGCCGTCCTTGCCGCGGGTGATGCGGATCGGCGAGGAGGTGCGGGTCTCGACGCCGGTCATCAGCACGTCCGGGTGGTCGTAGCCGGCGATCTGGCGGCCGAAGACGGGCAGGGCCTCGCGCATGGCCTCCAGCACGAACGGCGGCAGGCATTCGGAGAGGTCCGTCATCCGGATCCCCGGCTTGTAGGACGGCGAGACCTCGCCCAGCGCCTCCGAAGCCCGGCCGGCCAGGAAGTCGCCGACCTTCTGGGCCGGGGCCTTGTAGTCGCCGCCGCCGGCGGTGAAGGCCAGGGACTCCCACTTGCGCTGGAACTCGATGCCGGCCAGCGGATGGCCCGGATAGTCGCGCTCGGGATCGATGGCCACGACGAAGCCGGAGTTGGCGTTGCGCTCGTTGCGCGAATACTGGCTCATGCCGTTGGTCACGACCCGGTTCGGCTCCGAGGTCGCCGCCACCACCGTGCCGCCCGGGCACATGCAGAAGCTGTAGACCGTGCGGCCGTTCGAACAGTGATGCGACAGGCTGTAGTCGGCCGCCCCCAGGTCCGGATGGCCGGCGCAGGCCCCGAAGCGCGCCTTGTCCATCCACGACTGCGGGTGCTCGATGCGCACCCCGATCGAGAACGGCTTGGCCTCGATGTGGACGCCGCGCTCGTGCAGGGTCTGGAAGGTGTCGCGCGCGCTGTGCCCCACGGCCAGCACCACGTGCTCGGTCTCCAGATACTCGCCGGTCGACAGGCGCAGGCCCTTGAGTTTGCGCGCGCCGTCCTGCCCGGTCTCGATCTCGAAATCCTCGACCCGATGCTGCCAGCGATATTCGCCGCCCAGGCTCTCGATCAGCGCGCGGATGTTCTCGACCATGTGCACCAGGCGGAAGGTGCCGATGTGCGGGTGGGCCTCGGTCAGGATCTCTTCCGGCGCGCCGGCGGCGACGAACTCCTCCAGCACCTTGCGGCCCAGGAAGCGCGGATCCTTGATCTGGCTGTAGAGCTTGCCGTCCGAGAAGGTGCCAGCGCCCCCCTCGCCGAACTGGACGTTGGACTCCGGGTTCAGCTCGCTCTTGCGCCACAGGGCCCAGGTGTCCTTGGTGCGCTCGCGCACCACCTTGCCGCGGTCGAGGATGATCGGCTTGAAACCCATCTGGGCCAGGATCAGGCCAGCGAACAGGCCGCAGGGACCGGCCCCGATCACCACCGGGCGCGGGCCGTCGAAGCCTTCCGGCGCGCGGGCGGGGAAGCGGTAGTCGGTGTCGGGCGTCGGCCGCACCTGGTGGTCGGCGGCGAAGCGCGCCAGCACGGCGGCCTCGTCGCGCAGGGCGACATCGACCGTGTAGATCATCAGGATCGCCGACTTCTTGCGCGCGTCATGGGCCCGCCGCCACAGCCTGACGTCCAGCAGGTCGGCCGGATCGATCCCCAGGCGCGCGCAAATGGCCGGAGCCATGGCCTCCGGCGGATGGTCCAGGGGCAGCTTAAGTTCGGAAAGACGCAGCATAAGCGCGGGTTTAGCGGGTTGGGGGCCGCATTTCCATCATTCCCTCCCGTCGGGATAGGGCGCTTCCCTCCCCCTTGATGGGGGAGGGGCAGGGGTGGGGGTGGCTGCCGCGGTTGAAGCCGCGCACGGCCGCCGGCTCAGCAGGTCACCCCCATCCCCGACCCTTCCCCCATCAAGGGGGAAGGGAGGAGTACGCGTTCTAAACCGCCAGCCGCTTCAGCCGCTCGCGCAGCTCCACCAGCTCCGGCAGCGGGGTGTCCAGCTTGCAGAAGAACTGCTCGGCCACCTCCAGCGCCTTGTCGCGCATGGCGTCGCCCGCTTCGGTCAGCGACACGATCACCCGCCGCTCGTCCTGCGGGTCGCGGCCGCGGGCGATCAGGCCGGCGGTCTCCAGGCGCTTGAGCAGGGGGGTGAGGGTGCTGGACTCCAGGTCCAGCGCCTCGCCCACCTCGCCCACCGTGCGCGGGCTCTTCTCCCACAGCACCAGCAGGGCCAGGTACTGCGGATAGGTGATGCCCAGCGCGTCGAGCAGCGGCCGGTAGAGCCGCGTCACCCGGTTGGCGGCGCTGTACAGCGCGAAGCAGAGCTGGCGGTCGAGGCGCAAGACCTCGACCGCCCCATTCTGAAGCGTCTCTTGCTTGGATATGTCCGTTTCGGAACTCATGCGGCCTTTACGCTGAGGGCGACGTCGATGTTGCCGCGGGTGGCGTTGGAATAGGGGCAGACCTGGTGCGCCGTGGCAACCAGGGCTTCGGCGGCTTCCTGCGAAAGGCCTTGGGTCTCGACTTCCAGGGCGACCTCGAGCTTGAAGCCGACTTCTTGCGCGGCCAGGCCGACGACGCCGGTGACGGTCGAGCCGGTCAGCGGGATCTTCTGCTGGCGGGCCACGAAGGCCATGGCGCTCTGGAAGCAGGCGGCGTAGCCGGCCGCGAACAGCTGCTCGGGATTGGTGCCGTCTTCCTTGCCGCCCAGGGCCTTGGGCATGGCCAGGCGCACGTCCAGCAGGCCGTCGGCGCTGCGGACGCCGCCTTCGCGACCGCCGGTGGCCGTGGCGCGGGTTTGGTAGAGAGTGCTCATCGGGTTCGCTCCTGCGATTGAATTAGTGAGTACGATTTAATCGTGCACGATATAAAAACAAGAGCGACACCGTCGATTTTTTCGCGCGCTTGATTTTGGCCGCCGGCGCGGGTCAGCCTCGCCCTCTCGAAAGACGGGGGAGGGGCGCATGGGATCCTGGTTTCTGAAGGCGGGCCTGGCGGCCGCCGTCGCGCTGGCCAGCCCCGCCTGGGCGCAGCCGACCTCGACGCAAACGGGGAGGGCGACGCTCGACACCGCCGACGTCGATCTCTTCTACCGCCTCTATGACGAGACCGGCGGCCGGCCCAGCGCCGAGCAGCTGCAGAGCCGCTACATCGACGCCGGCTCGCCGGGCCTGCGGACCTTCTTCGAGGCCCGCCGCACGACCGCGACCCGCCTGGCCGAGACCATCGCCGCCCGGCCCGAGCTCTACAGCCGCGCCCGCGACTGCGCCGCGACCCTGCCGCGGGTGAAGGGCCGGGTCGATACGGCCCTGGCCAGATTCGCGGTCCTCTATCCGCAAGCGCGCGTCCCGTCGGTGACGCTCGCCGTCGGCCGCGGCAAGCCGATCGCCATCGGCAGTCCGGTCACCGGCGTGCAGGTGGGTCTGGAGGCGCTGTGCACCGTCGACTTCATCGATCCCGACGTCGAAAGCCGCTTCGTCGGCGTGCTGATCCACGAATATGCCCACGCCCAGCAGAACCCGCTGCTGACCGAGAAGCAGCAGCCGACCGTGCTGGAAAGCGCCCTCGTCGAGGGCGGGGCCGAGTTCGTCACCGCGCTGCTGCTGGGCCGCCCGGCCTATGTCTATTTCGGGCCGCTGACCAAGGGCCGCGAGCGCGAGATCGAGACCGCCTTCGCCGCCGATCTCGACAAGACCGACCTGTCGGCCTGGTTCTACAATTCCACGCTCGAGAAGCCCGCCGACCTCGGCTACTGGGTCGGCTACCGCATCGCCAAGGCCTATTACGACAAGGCCCCGGACAAGCAGGCGGCGCTGCGCGAGATCCTCACGGTCTCGGACGCCCACGCCTTCCTGGCCGCCAGCGGCTGGACGCCTGGCATGACGCTTGAGTGAGGGTCAGGCCGCCCAGGCGGCGGCGAAGCGCTTCAGCTGCGAGCGGGCGGCGCTTTCGTGCACGGTTCCGGTGCGCTCCAGGCGCAGGAAGAGGTCGCCGGCCGGATGGGCGCCGCGGGCGGGCAGGCCCTGGCCGTTGAGGCGCACGAGGCCCCGCTCGGCGGCCTTGGTCGAGATCCACACGGTGCGCGGGCCGATGACGGTGTCCAGCTCCACGCGGCCGCCTTCGGCCAGGACCTGGGCGTCCAGCTGCACGGTCAGCCACAGGTCGTGGCTGCGCACCAGGGCGGCGGGATCGGCCTTGATGCGCACGGTCAGCAGGGTGTCGCCGACGCGCACGGTGTCGCGCTGGCGAAGGCCCGCGGGCAGGGTCAGGCGCAGGCGGCGATCGCCGATCAGGGCCTCCAGCGCGCCGCCGGAAAAGGCGAAGGCCGCGTCGATGTCCAGGCAGGCCTGGCTCGGCATGGCCGGGGTCTCGACGGTGGCGGGGGGAAAGCCCATGGGCGCGGGCGCATCCACGCCCTGCAGCATGCGATAGGCCGCCAGCACGTCGCGGAACAGGACCGCGTCGCCGCCCGGACGGTCCGGGTGGGCGCGCTTGGCGGCCTCGCGGTAGGCCGCGCGCAGCTCGCGCTCGTCGGCGCCGGGCGCGACGCCCAGAATGGCGCGGGCGGCGGAAAGGGACAGGGAAGGGGCCGAGGCGACGGTCATGCCGCGACCCTCGCGCGGACTTGGTCAACGCCGGGTTAAGTTAAGACTTTCGGTCAGCTCCGTGCGGCGATCAGCGCCAGGCTGCCGAACATCACGACCATCACGGTGACCATGCCGATGACCAGCCAGGAACCGCTGCGTTTGTGCCAGGTGATGGGCACGTGGGTGGAGGGACCCTCGGTCCGCGCCCTCAGCGCCCAGCGCTTTACATCCTGCATCGCCGCGTACACGCCGGCGACGAAGGCGCCGCCATAGATCAGGATGCAGCTCAACCAGTCGAGCAGACCCTCCGGCGGCCTTGTCCGCAGCCTGTCGACGAGCCAGAAGGCGCTGATCGCGATCCAGAGCATGAACGGGATCCAGGCGAGGCGGGCGCGGGTTGCTAGCGTCATGCGGCGAAACTGAGGGGCGAGCAGACCCAGGTCAAGCATGGCCCCCGGCCGCGCGCGGGCCTATATCCAGAGCCATGACCGAAGCGCCGCTGATCCCCGCCTCGCCCAGCGAGGACGACTACGTCTCCCAGGTGACCACCGCGACCCCGCCGCCGCTGCTGCCGGAGGGCGATCCGATCCACCTGTTCGGCGAGTGGCTGGCCGAGGCCGGCAAGTCCGAGCCCAACGATCCCAACGCCATGACCGTCTCGACGGTAGACGCCGACGGCATGCCCGACTCGCGCATGGTGCTGCTCAAGGAGGTCGATAGCCGCGGCTTCGTCTTCTACACCAACCTGGAAAGCGCCAAGGGCGTGGAGCTGGCGGCCAATCCCAAGGCCGCGCTGCTGTTCCACTGGAAGTCGCTGCGCCGCCAGGTGCGGGTGCGCGGCGTCGTCGAGCCAGTCAGCGAGGCCGAGGCCGACGCCTATTTCGCCAGCCGCGCCCGCCACAGCCAGCTGGGCGCCTGGGCCAGCGACCAGTCGCGGCCGCTGCCTGACCGCCTGGCGCTGGAGCGCCGCGTGGCCGAGATGGGCCTCAAGCACGGCCTGATCGGTAAGGTGCCGCGTCCGCCGCACTGGTCGGGCTTCCGCATCCTGCCCCAGGTCATCGAGTTCTGGCGCGACCGCCCGTTCCGTCTGCACGAACGTCTGGTCTACGACCGCGTCGACGGCGCCTGGACGACCAAGCGCCTGTTCCCCTGACATCAGGTCAGTAACCCGAGCAGCGCTCTGCGTAGTTCGGGTCGATGTCGTGGTCGGCCAGGATGCAGGCCAGCTGGCCGACCCGATCGCGCGTCAACCGCGCCGCCAGCGCTTCGGTCGAGGCCTTTGGCCAGGCGACCGGGGCGAAGGCCAGCCAGGCGTCGCGATAGGCGATCCAGGCCCGCTCGGTCTCGCGCACGCCCTCGCGGGTGATCTCGCCGAGCTGTCCCGGCCCCCGGGGCGGAAGCTCGCCCATGGCCACGGCGTACACGCGGTTGAGACTGCTGTCGTAGTCGCGGTGCTCGCCCACGCCCGTGACGCGGGCCGCGCCCGACAGCTGCTCGACATGGACGTCATGGGCGTCTTCGGAGATCCGCAGCGGAACGCCCCGGTTCATGGCGCCCGGCGGGGCCTCGTTGGCCTGCCGCACCTCGACGAACCGCGCCTCGGCCGCGTTCAGCGCCGCGTAGGCCTTTCGGGCCGCCGGCGAGAAGCCCCGCGTCAGCGCCGCCAGCTTCGCGGCGCGCACCGGCTGCGCCTGCCGCGCCTCGTGCGCCAGGCAAACCGGCGCGGAGACGTTGGACGAGCCGGGAACCACGTCGCGGCAGTAATCGAAGGGCTCGTCCGCTGGTCCGCCCCTGCGACGGACGTCCAGCGCCTGCACCAGGTTGTCATTGTCGACCGGCGCGCCCCAGGTGGCGCAGGCCATGTGCACCGCCAGGTCGAGATCCTTCTTCGCGCCCCGGCCGTTGGCGTAGATGGTCATCAGCATGCCGGCGCCGGCGAACGGCTCGTACGGCTCTTCGCCGGTCTTCATTTCCAGGATGGCGCACTGGCGGGCCTTGGCCGGATCGGCCGCCATGCCGATCCCGTAGTAAAGCGCCTCGGACGAGCAGCCCTTCAGCGCCCGGGCGGTCGCCGCGTCGGGAACGTCCTGTGGCGGCAGGGCGCGGTCGCGCACGGCCCGGCACAGGGCCTGACTCCTGGCGAACTGCGGATCGCCGTAATTGCGGCCGTCCGGCTCGCCGAAATAGCCGTCCTGGGCGGCGAACCCGCACAGCGCCAGCGCGGCCAGGGCCACGGCCCCGGCGATCGCGATCCTCATAGGCATGGCTTCCCCCTCCAGCCCCCAGGACGGCGCGCGTAACGCGCCGCCGTCACCGCCAGCCTAAGGCGACGACGGGCGTTCGTCATGGGGACCCTACTTGGTCGCGTATCGCGCCAGGAAGGTCTCGACCGCGTCCTCTGCGATCTGGTTCACCGGCCGGTCGGGCTGCACGTCGTCGCCGGCCGACAGGCCCAGCACCAGGGTGGCGTGGTCGAGCATGCCCATCAGCTGGCCGGCCGCCCACGATGGCTTGTCGACCTTGAGGTCGCCGGACGCGGTCAGCTCCTTGACCACCTGGATGGCCGCCCCGCCCAGCGACTCGCGGGCCGCGCCCAGGAAGTGGTCGGCCACCCCCTCGAACCGCCGTCGCTCGGCGGTCACCATCCGGAACATCGCCCGCGTCTCCGGCGTGGCGAAGAAGGTGGCGTAGGCGCGGGAGAGGGCGGTGAGCCGCGCTCGGGCGTCGCCGACCGCATTGGTGCTTTCACGCACCGGCTCGGCCATGCTCCGTACGCTGTCGACGACGACGGTGCGGAACAGCTCGGCCTTGCTTGGGAAGTAGGCATAGAGCGTGGCGGTCGAGACGCCCGCGGCGCGGGCTACCGATTCCATGCCTGCGTCGGCGTAGCCTTCCTTGAGGAAGATCTCGCGCGCCGCCGCCAGGATCTCGGCCTTCTTGTGCTCGGAGCGCTTCAGGCCGGAGCCGATGAGCATGGTGGCCTCAACATCAGACTGTGGTTATCAAACGCTACTATCGTCTAAGTAGATGTAGCAAGCGTCCGCGAGGACTTGCAGCGAACTTTGCGCTATGGGACGCCCCGGCGCCGCCGATCGGGGCGGGCGAAGACGAGGTTGGACGGCGTGATCAAGGACGCGGAAGCGGCGCGCGAAACGGAAATCGCGGCCTGGCTCGGCGCGAAGGCCGACCAGACGATCGAGACCTCGTGCGCTCGGGTGTTCCTGGTGGGCGAGTCCGCCTTCAAGGTGAAGCGGCCGGTCGATTTCGGCTTCCTCGACTATTCGACCCTGGAGCTGCGCCGCTGGTCGCTGCAGCGCGAGCTTTCCTTCAACCGCGCCGCCGCCCCCGACATCTATCGCGCCGTGCGCCAGCTGACCCGGTCAGCCGACGGCGGGATCGAGATCGACGGCCAGGGCGAGGTCGTCGAGTACGCGCTCGAGATGCGCCGCTTCGACGGCGAGGCCGTGCTGGCCTCCCAGCCCTGGGCCATCGACGACGCCCTGGAGGAATCGCTGGGCCGCACCATCGCCCAGTTCCACGCCGGCGCCGCGCTGCGCCCGCAGGGCGGCGGCGTCTCGGCCCTCGGCTACACCATCGCCTCCAACGCCAACCTGCTGCGGGGCCTGGCGCCTCGCCTGGGCGCCCAGGCCGTCGAGCGGTTGGTCGAGGAGACGGACCTGGCTCTCAAGCGCCTGGGTCCGCAGCTCGACGCCCGCGCGGCCGAGGGCTTTGCCCGTCACTGCCACGGCGACCTGCACCTTGGGAACATCCTGATCGAGGACGGCAAGCCGATCCTCTTCGACTGCATCGAGTTCAACGACGCCCTGTCGGACATCGACGTGCAGTACGATCTGGCCTTCCTGCTGATGGACCTGGACTTCCGCCGCCGCCGCGACGCCGCCGGCCGGGTGCTGAACGCCTATCTCGACGAGGCCGCACGGACTTTCGGCGAGGGCCTGTGGACGGGCCTGGCCGCCCTGCCGCTGATGCTCAGCGTCCGCGCCGCCGTGCGCACCCACGTCTGGGCCTATACCGGCGACGACGAGGCCGCGCGCGCCTACCTGGCCACGGCCATCGAGCACCTGGCGCCCAAGCCGGTCAGCCTGGTGGCCACCGGCGGCCTGTCGGGTTCGGGCAAGTCGACCTTCGCCCGCGTCTGCGCGCCGGGCCTGGGCGCGGCTCCCGGGGCGGTGGTGCTGCGCACCGACGAGATCCGCAAGCGTCTGTGGAACGCGCCCACCCTGCAGCGCCTGCCCAAGGAGGCCTATACCGCCGAGGTCAGCGACAAGGTCTATGACGAGCTGTTCCGCGACGCCGAACTGGTGCTGAGGGCAGGCCGCTCGGTGGTGGTCGACGCCGTCTTCATCAAGCCCGAGCAGCGCGCCCGCGCCGAGGCGCTCGCCAAGAAGCTCGACGTCGCCTTCCAGGGCGTCTGGCTGGAAGCCCCGGCCGAAGTCCTCCGCGCCCGCGTCGCCGCCCGCGTCAACGACGCCTCCGACGCCGACGTCGCCGTGCTGGAAAGCCAGCTGGTGCGCGATACGGGGGAGATCGACTGGCGTCGGGTCGACACGGTCAGCGCATTCGAGGACGAGGCCCGGGCCCTGGCGGAGCAGATGGGCTAACTCCCTCTCCCCTTGCGGGAGAGGGTGGCCTCCCGAAGGGAGGTCGGGTGAGGGGTCTCTCAGAAAGATCCGCCGCGACAGCGGTCGTGCCGGGTGAGGCCTTTCAGTTCTGAGAGACCCCTCATCCGTCGGCCTTCGGCCGCCACCTTCTCCCGCAAGGGGAGAAGGACCCTCAAAACTACCCCACCGCCGCCTGCGGCGGGGGCGTCCGGTCCAGGGTCGCAACGATGGCCGCGATCAGGTCCATCGGCTTGACCGGCTTGCCCAGGTGCTCGTCGAAGCCCAGCTTCAGGAACCGTTCGCGGTCGCCGGTCATGGCCGAGGCGGTAAGCGCGATCACCGGGGTGTCGGCGGGGCCGGCGGCGCCGGAGCGGATTTCCGACAGGGCCGTGACTCCGTCCATCACCGGCATGTTGATGTCCATCAGCACGCAGTCGAAGTGCGAGGCGCGCAGGGCGTCCAGGGCCTGGCGGCCGTCCTCGACCACCGTCAGGTCGACGCCGGCGGCCTCCAGCATCAGCCGCACGACCATCTGGTTCATCGGATTGTCCTCGGCCATCAGCACGCGGGGCACGACCTCGTCGTCCTCGTTGGCCGTTTCGGGGGCGGCGGCCGGCAGGGGCGGGGGCGCCGGCTGGGGCGCGCGGATCATGAACAGGAACCGCGCCCCGCGCTGGGCGGGCTCGAGGCTCAGGTCGCCGCCCATCCGCCGGGCCAGGGCCCGGGCGATGGTCAGGCCCAGCCCCATGCCGCCATGGGCGCGCGAGATGGTTTCGTCAGCCTGGGTGAAGCTCTCGAAGATCCTTTCCGCATAGGCCGGATCAATGCCCGGGCCGGTGTCGGTGATCCGCACGGCCACGGTCTCCAGACCGTCCGGCGCGTCGCCCTGGCTCGAAATCTCGATCGTCACCCCGCCCAGCCGCGTGAACTTCAGGGCGTTGGACATCAGCCCGCCCAGCACCTGGCGGATCCGCGCCGCGTCGGCGTGCAGGCGCTGCGGCGTCGACGGATCGATGCGCACGTCCACCGTCAGGCCGCGGGCCATGGCCATGTCGGTCCAGGCGTCGGCCACGGCGTGGACCAGGTCGTGCAGGTCGAAGTCGCAGGGCGTCAGCTCGGTCTCGCCGGCGTCGAGGCGGGCGATGTCGAGCACGTCGGTCAGCAGCTGCATCAGGCTGTCGCCCGACTGCAGCATCAGGTCGACATAGTCGCGCTGGCGCTCGTCTAGATCGGTGCCCTTCAGGGCGTGGGCCAGGCCCAGCAGGCCGTTCATCGGCGTGCGCATCTCGTGGCTCATGGTCGCCACGAACACCGACTTGACCTGCGAGGCGGCCAGGGCGCGCTCCTTCTCCTGCCGCAGGCCGCGGGTCAGGGCGTCCATCCGGCGGGCCGCCGCGCGGTTCAGCAGCATGGCGTTGATGGTGGTGGCCACCACCATGACCAGCGCCCACTTGTTGGTCGGATGGCCCACCCCGTGCGGGGCATGCAGGAAGAACGGGAAGATCACCAGGCTGGCCAGGGGCGGGGCGGCGGTGATCACCAGCAGGCTCAGCGGCTGATGGCGGAAGTTCTGGGTGAAGATGATGCCGCCCACGCACACCCCGAGCGCGGCGATGCGCAGGTCGGCGTCCGGGAACAGCCACAGCGAGACCGCCAGCCAGGTCCACACCACGTTGATCGGGATCGAGGCCAGCACGAAGGCCGCGCGCAGCCGGTCGGTGGTCGGCATGTCGGGCTTGAAGCGGCGGGTCACCGTCCAGGCCAGCGCCTCGCAGGCGGTGAGGCAGGCGAACCAGGTCACCGCCATGACCGGCCCCAGGGCCGCGCCGACCACCAGGGCGACCACGGCCGCCGAGACGACGCGCACGGTCATCAGGCGGTGGGTGTCCGCCGCGACTTCATCCAGCCGTTCGTCTGCGCCTAGCGCGTCGAGCCATCTCAAGGCTTGCGCTCCCGTTTCTTACGCGGGTCAAAAACAGTCCCGCTGAAGCTAGCCGCAAAACGGCGTTCTGGGAGTGAACGGGCGGTGCGGCCGATCAGCGCGGCCGTGTGGTGAAGGTATAACTCTACACTTGCGTGCAGACGGGCGCAAAGTCCGCTCGCCGCTTGGGAGAACCGGGGGCTCGCCCAAGGTTTCGCTCAGGGCGCGCCATGCGTTGCGCGGGGCGGCGGCGCCCGCTAGCGTCTTCTAAACAATGATAAGGACGCGGGAGAGCGGTTTCGATGCAAGGTTTGATGCAGCATGGCGCTCTGACGCTCGACAAGATCATCGACCACGCCGCCCAGTGGCACGGCGGCCGCGAGGTGGTCACCCGGTCGGTCGAAGGGCCCATCGTCCGCACGACCTACGCCGAGATCCACAACCGCGCCAAGCGGGTGTCGAACCTGCTGCTGTCGCTGGGGATCACGCCCGGCGACCGGGTCGGCACCCTGGCCTGGAACACCGCCCGCCATATCGAGACCTGGTACGGGATCATGGGTATCGGCGCGGTGTGCCATACCCTGAACCCGCGTCTCTTCCCCGAGCAGATCGCCTGGATCGCCGACCACGGCGGCGACAAGGTGATCTTCACCGACCTGACCTTCCTGCCGATCATCGCCGGGATCATTCCCCGCCTGCCCAATGTCGAGCACGTGGTGGTGTTCACCGACCGCGACCACATGCCGGCCGACTTCCGCCTGGCCGGCGAGGCCCCGCACTTCAAGGGTCTGCTCTGCTACGAGGACCTGGTCGCCGAGCAGTCGGCCGACTGCGTCTGGGGCGGGTTCGACGAGGGCACGGCCGCCGGCCTCTGCTACACCTCGGGCACGACGGGCGACCCCAAGGGGGTGATGTACTCGCACCGCTCGAACTTCCTGCACACCTTCATCACCATGCAGCCCGATGTCATGGGCCTGTCGCAGCGCGACGTGATCCTGCCGGTGGTGCCGATGTTCCACGCCAACGCCTGGGGCGTGGCGTTCTCGGCCCCGGCCACCGGCGCCAAGATCGTCATGCCGGGCGCGCGCATGGACGGGGCGGCGATCCACGAACTGCTCGAGACCGAGGGCGTCACCTTCTCGGCCGCCGTGCCCACCGTCTGGCAGATGCTGCTGCAGCACCTGGAAAGCACCAACGGCACGATCTCGACCCTGAAGAAGGTGGTGATCGGCGGGGCGGCCTGTCCCGAGACCATCATCCGCGCCTTCCACGAGAAGTACGGCGTCGAGGTGGTCCACGCCTGGGGCATGACCGAGACCTCGCCGGTCGGCACGCTGTCGACCATGACCGACGCGCTGGAAAAGCTGCCCTACGACCAGCAGATGCCCTATCGCCTCAAGCAGGGCCGCCCGCCGATGGGCGTGGAACTGAAGCTGACCGACGACGACGGGAACGCCCTGCCGCACGACGGCAAGGCCTTCGGTCACCTGAAGATCCGCGGCCCGATCATCGCCGCCGAATACTTCCGGGGCGCCGGCGGCAAGATCCTCGACGCCGACGGCTTCTTCGACACCGGCGACGTGGCGACCATCGACGAGATGGGCTTCATGCAGATCACCGACCGCGCCAAGGACGTCGTGAAGTCCGGCGGCGAGTGGATCAGCACGATCGAGATCGAGAACATCGCCGTCGGCCATCCCAAGGCCGCCCTGGCCGCCGTGATCGGCGTACCGCATCCCAAGTGGGACGAGCGGCCGATCCTGCTGGTCAAGCTGAAGGAGGGCGAGACCGCCACCAAGGAGGAGTTCCTCGACTTCCTGCAGGGCAAGATCGCCAAGTGGTGGATGCCCGACGACGTCGTCTTCGTCGACGAGATCCCGCTGGGCGCCACCGGCAAGATCGACAAGAAGGTCATCCGCCAGCGGATGAAGGACTACGTCCTGCCGACCATCGCCGCCGCCGCGGCCGGGACCGCCACCCTGGCCGCTGCCGACGGCGCCGGCGCGCCGGTGCTCTACGCGCCCGATCCGGTCGAAACGCCGGAAGACGTGGCGCCAGAAGCCGTTGAGGCCGTCGAGCCCGTCCACGAACCGGAGGTGCTGGCCGCCCAGGCCGAAGCCGAGCCGATCAGCGCCGAGGCCCTGGCCGCCTCGCTGCCCGATCCCGAGCCGACCCCGGTCGCGCACGTCGCCCCAGTGGCCGAACCTGCCGAACCGCCCGCGCCGGAAGACGTCTTCCCGCACGAACCGCTGCTTGAGGCCGAGACCAAGCCGCTGGAGCCGACGCCCGAGACGGCCTTCGACGCCCCGCCGGTGTTCGTGGCCGAAGAGGCGCCGCTGGCCATGCCGATCCAGCCGTCCAAGGGCCGCAAGGCGAAGACCGCGAAGGCCGCCAAGACCGAAACGGGCGGGAAGGGCGGCTGGGCCGCGCCGATCCTGATCGGGGCGGTGGTCATCGCCCTGGTCCCGGCCGCGCTGATCGTGGTCGGGGCGCTGGGCGCGCGCTTTGGCCTGCTGGACAAGGCGATCGCCTATGACCTGATGACCCGCGATCTGGCGCCGCTGGTCGCCTGGCTGAGCCTCGGCACGGGGGCGCTGGGCGTCGTCGTGGCGATGATCGGCGGCATCCAGCGCCACTGGAAGCGGGCCCTGCTGGCCCTGGCCATCACCATCGCCACCCTCGGCGTGCTGTTCCTGGCCACCGGCGTCGGCGGCCGCGCCGCCCCCGTCGGCGACGTCGCCACCGACTGGAAGGCTCCGCTGGGCTTCTCCGAGGCCGTGCTGGCCGCGCGCGGGGAGGCCGCCGCCCCGGTGCTCGACGATCCCAGCCTGCCGGTCGGCTCCGAACTGTTCGCCGGCCGTCGCGTCGCCGAGGTCAACGCCGAGACCTGTCCGGCCGCCAAGACCCTGGTGCTCGACCGCACGCCGGCCGACGCCTACGAGGCCGCCAAGGCCGCCGTCCAGGCCAAGGGCCTCAAGCTGGTCACCGACGATCCCAACGACGGCCGCATCGAAGCCGCCGGCGCCAGCTTCTGGTACGGCATGAAGGACGACCTCGTCGTCCGCGTCCGCCCCGACAGCGCCGGGGCCCGCGTCGACGTCCGCTCCCTCGCCCGCGACGCCGGCGGCGACCTCGGCCGTAACTGCGGCCGCGTGAGCGGCGTGCTGAAGGCGATCAAGGGCTGACGGTTCTCCCTTCCCCCCTTGATGGGGGAAGGGCCGGGGATGGCGGTGACGCGGCGGTTCAGCTGCAAACGCCGTCGCCACCCCCACCCAAACCTCCCCCATCAAGGGGGAGGGCTTGTGACTATTTATACAACCAATGGGAGCAATTTGGCCCATTCTGCCTGGGAGCGATCGGGAGGCTCCCATGATCTTGGACGGCAGGGACATCGGCGACGGCGGCGTCATCGCCACCCAGGTATGCATCGTCGGCTCGGGGCCGGCGGGGATCACGGCGGCCCTGCTGCTGCAGAAGGCCGGCTACAAGGTCGTGCTGATCGAGGGCGGCCGCAACCCGCGCTACTACCAGGAAAGCTGGGCCGAGAAGAACCTGCTCTACGCCGGCCAGGTCGAGGGGCTGTTCACGACCAACGAGCCGGACTTCCTGATCCAGCCCTATGCCGGCCAGTCGGCCCGCGGCTGGGAGCGCGAGCGCGTCTACGGCGGCACCTCCACCCATTGGGGCGGCCAGACCCGGCCGCTGGATCCGATCACCTTCGAGGCCCGGCCGGGCTTTCCGGGCTGGCCGATCACCTATGAAGACCTCATCCCCTACTACGCCCAGGCGGCGAAGCTCTGCGTGCTCCACGGCGACGACTTCAGCGCCGACTACTGGGCCGGGGTGCTGAGCGCCGAGGTCCCCGACATCGCCGGCTTCGACACCGAGATGTACCAGTTCATGGGCGGGGCCTACACGAACTTCGCCACCCGCACCTTCGACGGCGTCACGGCCGCCGAGGCCATCGCCGAGATCATCGTCAACGCCACCCTGCTGGAGATTCAGCACGCCGGCGGCGTCGTGCAGGGCCTGCGGGTCGCCTCGCTGGACACCAGCTTTCCGCCGGCCAAGGCGACCGAGTTCACGATCACGGCCGACGTCTACGTGCTGGCCTGCGGCGCGGTCGAGAACGCCCGCCAGCTCCTGCTGTCGGAAGCCGGCAACGACCAGGTCGGCCGCTACTTCCAGTGCCATCCGCTCAGCGGCGGCTCGGCCCTGAGCGTCAGCGGAAACTTCATCAGTCCGGCCGCGATGCGCCTGATCAAGGGCCAGACCCCGACCGGAACCTGGACCGACGACAACGGCGTCACCGTCCAGGGCCGGTTCTCGCCCAGCGCCGACATCCAGCGCCAGTACGGCATCGGCAGCTGCTGGTTCCGCCCCTACACCTCCTCGTACTATTTCGAGATGCGGCCCAACGAGGAGAGCCGGATCACCCTGGCCGACACGGTCGATCCGGTGTTCGGCCAGCCGCAGACCAGGATCCGCTGGGAGGTGGGCCCCGGCGACCAGCACACCTACGAGACCTCGACGCTGCTGTTCCAGCAGGCGATCGGCGCGCTCGGCGGCCAGTTCTACTATCCGTCGTGGGAAGACCTGAAGAGCCAGCTGATCGTCAACGGCCACCACATCGGCACGACGCGGATGTCGGCCGACCCGGCCAAGGGCGCGGTCGACGCCGACCTTCGGGTCCACGGGCTCGACAACCTCTATGTCGCCGGCTCGTCGGTGTTCCCGCAGGGCGGCATCTCCAACCCGACCCTCAGCATCGTGGCCCTGTCGGTCCGCCTGGCCGAGCACCTGGGCGAGCGCCTGGGCCGCGCCCGTCCGCTGCGGACCGCCGAGCTTGAAGACGCCTGAACGGGGCCTTTGCGTCGCCGCCCGGGGGAGGGGGCTTCAGCCTCGCGGCAGCTCCAGATGCAGGAACTGGTTGAAGTCGCTGGCCACGTAGTCGCCGAAGGCCCCGCCGTCGACGAAGCCGCGCCGGCGATAAAGGGTCAGGGCCGCGTCGAACGCGGGGCCACTGCCAGTCTCCAGGCTCAGGCGGCCCAGGCCCAGGGCGCGCGCCTCGTCGATCACGCGCTCGAGCAGGGCCGCGCCCACGCCCTTGCGCAGATGGTCGGGGTGGGTGCGCATCGACTTCACCTCGCCGGTCGCCGCGTCCAGCCGCTTCAAGGCGCCGATCCCCAGGATCGCCTCGCCCTCCCAGGCGCTCCACACTGCCACGCCCGGCGCCTGCAGGCCCGACAGGTCGAGCGCGAAGACGTGCCCTGGCGGCGAGCTGGCGTGCATGCCGGCCAGATGCAGCCGCAGCAGGTTCTGCGTGCGCTCGTCGGTCAGGTCGGCGTCGCGGATGTGCATGTCGTCGTGATCCTTCAGGCCCCCGGCAGGGTCACCGTGAACACCGAGCCCTCGCCCGGCCGGCTCTCCACCGTGATCTCGCCGCCCATCTGGCGGGCCAGGCGGCGCGAGATGGCCAGGCCCAGGCCCGTGCCGCCGAACTGCTGGGCCGTGCCGGCCACCTGCTCGAAGCGCTCGAAGATGCGGTCCAGCTGGTCGGCGGGGATGCCGACGCCGGTGTCGCCGACCGCCAGGGCGAGATCGCCGTCCCGGGCGGAGACCCGCAGCGAGACCTCGCCGCCTTGCGTGAACTTCAGGGCGTTGCCCAGCAGGTTGACCAGGATCTGCCGCAGGCGGGCGGCGTCGCCGCGCACCACCGGCAGGCCGGAGCCGATCTCCAGCGTCAGGGCCACGCCCTTGTCCTGCGCCCGTTCGGCGAACAGCTCGACGGCCGAGCGCGCGATCTGATCGATGTCGATCGGCGCGTCGGCCAGATCGCTCGCCCCGGCTTCCAGGCGAGCCAGGTCCAGCACGTCGTTGACGATGGTCAGCAGCTTCTCGCCCGCGCCCTTGGCCTTGGTCGCCAGCATCCGCTCCTTGTCGGGCAGGTTGGGCGAGGCGGCCAGCAGGCCGTTGAAGCCGATCACGCTGGTCAGCGGCGTGCGCAGCTCGTGGGTCATGTTGGCCAGGAATTCGCTCTTGGCCTCGGTCGCCGCCTGGGCCTGGCGGGTCAGGAGTTCGCTGCGCGCGGCCAGCAGCCGCAGGTCCATCTCGGTGACGACGATCTGGGCCAAGGCCTCCAGCCGGCGCTTTTCCTCGGCCGACAGCGGCGGGCGCGCCTTGCGGTCGATCAGGCACAGCGCCCCCAGGCGATGGCCGCTGGGCAGGCGCAGCGGCGCGCCGGCGTAGAAGCGGATATTCGGGTCGTCGGTGACGAAGGGATTGCTGCTGAACCGCTCGTCGTGCTCGGGATCGAGCACCTCGGTCACCTCGTCCGACTGGATCGTGTAGTGGCAGAAGGCGTCCTCGCGCGGCGTGCCCCCGGGCTCCAGCCCGACGATCGACTTGATCCACTGCCGGTCGGCGTCGATCAGGGTGATGGCCGCGATCGGCATGTCGAACAGCTCGGCCGCCAGGGCGGTGATGCGGTCGAACGCGGCCTCCGGCGGGGTGTCGACCAGGCCGTATTCGTGCAGCGCCGCCAGCCGGGCGTTCTCGTCGCTGGTGAACATGAACTCTTACGCTGACCGCCTCGGCGCGGGAGGAACGCCGCGCGGCGTATTTCGCCTAGGAGGCGAGGGTCTGTCGAGGGGGGCGTCTCCCGTGACCCCTCTCTCAAAGAGAGAGGGAGGGGCCCGCCGCGAAGCGGTGGGAGGGTGAGAGGTTTCACCGCCAGCCAGGGGAACCTCAGAGGGGCCAAGCAGCCTGGAGGCTTGCAACATCGTCGCCAAGCGTGGCTCTTCGAATATCCGGATCTGTGGCCGCGACCGACGCCGAACTGCCGCGCCTTATCCGGTGAGAGTGTAACCTCTCACCCTCCCACGCCTTCGGCGTGGGCCCCTCCCTCTCTCAAAGAGAGAGGGACGCTCAGAGATACTTCATCCACGGCTGCCGGCTGGCGCGCTTCACCGGGCCGAACCAGCGGCAGGCCCACCAGCACGGGATCGCCACGACCCCCGCCGTCAGCCAGATCGCCCAGACGCCGGGCAGGCTCCAGACCTCGCCCTGGTTTGGGCCCAGGGTCGCGACCGCCGCCAGCTGCAGCAGGTGCAGGCCGTAGAGGTGGATCAGGTAGAAGAACAACGGCGCGCTCCCCAGCACCGCCAGGGGGCCGAGCAGCCGGGACGGGACCTTCTCGAGCCCGGCCAGCAGCAGGGCCCCGACTCCCAGGGTCAGCAGCAGGAAGTCGGCCGACGGCGGGTACTTGGTGAAGTTCAGCCAGCTCATCGCCGTACGCACGGCGTCGGGGCCGTGAACCCACGGCGTCTCGCCATAGCCGTTCAGATTGCGCAGCAGCAGAAGCAAGGTGAGGGCGCCGACGCCCGTCAGCAGCAGGCGGTTGCGGCGGTCGCGCCAGGTCGCTGCGAACCACGGACCGATGGCGTAGCCCAGCGCCGCCACGCCGATCCACGGCAGCAGCGGGTACGAGGTCCGGGCCCGCGCGCCCCACGGCAGGTCGATGAAGCCGCGATCGTGCAGTATGGCCCACAGCGCGTGGCCCGCCTGGCCCGGCGCGATGCTGATCGGGTCGAGCAGGTTGTGGCCCAGCACGATGACCAGGCCGACGACCGCGATCGCCGCGCGCGGTAGATGCACCAGCGCGGCCAGGGCGATCATCGACAGGCCGATCGCCCAGATCACCTGCAGGTAATAGGTCTTCGGCGTCAGGTCGAAGGTCCAGGCGAAGCTGACGAAGGTCAGTTCCAGGAACACCAGGAACAGGCCGCGCTTGAACAGGAAGCCGCTGGCCGCCCTGGCGATGGCGCGCGGATTCTCGCCGCCCTGTTTGCGACCGTAGAGCCAGGCGGCCAGGCCCGTCAGGGCCACGAACACCGGCGCGCACAGGTGGGCGGAAAGCCGCGTGAAGAACAGCGAGGGCTGCGTCGCGTCCACGTCCATCGGGTCGGAAACCTGGGCGTGGATGAAGAAGAACTCCCGCACGTGGTCGACCATCATCAGCAGCATGACCAGCCCTCGCAGGGCGTCGATGGCGACGATCCGGCCGTAGGAGGCGATGGGGGAGGGGGCAGTTGACAGCATCGTGTCTGCGGCATAGCTGATATGTAATAACATTACAAATGGAGTTGCATCTTGCCCCTGTCGTGGAGTTGCGTCAGCGCGTGCCTGCTGGCCCTTTCGGCTGCCGAACCCTCGCCGGCGACCGAGGCCGTGGAGGCCGAACCCCATGCCGTGGGCGAGATCGTCATCCTGGGCCGGCGCGGCGCGGCCCGCGACGCCACCCTCGGTGCGGGCGAGATCACCCAGGCCACCTCGCCCTCCAGCCGCTCGGTCGAGCGCGACCTGCTCGACGCCGTCGGCGCGGGCCGGCTGGCCGACGCCCTGGAGCTGACCAGCGGCGTCAGCCAGCAGAACAATCGCGGCGGCTTCCTCGACAACTTCGCCATTCGCGGCTTCCTCGGCACGCCCGACGGCGGGGCCGAATATTATGTCGACGGCTTCCTGGCCAACCGGGGCCTCGCGCCGCCCCGCGATCCGGCGACGGCCGAGCGGATCGAGATCCTCAAAGGCCCGGCCGGCGCCCTGTTCGGCGACATCGATCCGGCCGGCCGCGTCAACATCGTCTCCAAGACCCCGCAGTTCACGATGGGCGGCAGCGTGGCGGCCACCGTCGGCTCCTACGGCCTGCGCCGGGCCGAGCTGGATCTCACCGGCCCGCTCAGCGACACCATCGCCGCCCGCCTGGTCGTCGCCGACGAGCACAGCGACGGCTGGCGCGACCATGTCGACCTGCACCGCCGCGCCGTCGCTCCCTCCCTGACCTGGCGGCCGACCGACGCCCTGCGCCTGACCTATGTCGGCGAGTTCACTGTCTTCGACGCGCCCTTCGATCGCGGCGTGCCGGCCGTGAACGGCGACGCCCTGGCCATCCCGCGCTCGCGTTTCTTCGGCGAGCCGGGCGACGGGACGACCCGCTTCCGCAACGAGCGTCATCAGGTCACCGGCGAATATGAACTCTCGCCCGACTGGCGGCTGACGGCGGGCGCGGCCTACCGCACCGGCGACATGAAGGGCTTCTCCAGCGACCAGTCGCGGCTGGTCGGCCGCGAGCTGTGGCGCCAGCGCCGCCAGCGCGACTACAGCGTCGAGGACCTGTCGGGCCGCTTCGAACTCGACGGTCGCCTCGGCGCCCATCACCTGAACATCGGCGTGAAGGGCTACACCCTCGACTACCATGAAGGCCTGCTGCGCCGGAATCCCAACGCCGCCGCGCCCTACGCGATCTCGATCGATACGCCGGTCTATGGCGGGACGGCCCTGTCGCTGCTGCCGTTCACCGACAACCGCGAGACCCGGCGCGTGGCGACCCTCTACGCCCAGGACCTGTGGCAGGTCTCCGACCGCCTGGGGATCTTCGCCGGCGCGCGGGTCGATCGCTATCGCCAGACCATCCGCAACAACCGCACCGGCGCGGTCGGCCGGGGCGAGGGCTCGCCGGTCGACTACCGCTTCGGCGCCCGCTACCGCCTGACCGACGCCCTGACCGCCCACGCCAGCTACGGTCGCTCGTTCCTGCTCAACTCCGGCACGGGCCGCACCGGCGAGGGCTTCGCGCCCGAGAAGGGCAAGGGCTGGGAGCTGGGCCTCGCCGGCGCCTGGCCAGGCGTCGATGTGGCGGTCTCGGTGTTCGACATCGAAAAGCGCAACATCCTGGCCAACGACCCCATCGACGCCAGCTTCCTGGCTCCGGTCGGCAAGCTGACCAGCCGGGGCGTCGAGCTGGACGGCTCGTTCGAGGTCACCTCGGCCTGGCGTGTCGTCGTCAACTACAGCTGGACCGACGCGGTCGCCGACGACGTGGCCTTCGCCACCGACGCGGTGCTGAACGTGCCCGAGCATTCGGGCGGCGCCTTCGCCGTCGGCCGGTTCGACAAGTGGTCGCTGACGGTCGGCGCATCCTACGTCGGCGACCGGGCCGGGGCGCTGGACGGCTCTGGCCTGATCCTGCCGTCCTACTGGAAGGCCAAGGCGGCGGTGGAGTACGCCATCACGCCCAAGCTCGACGCCCGGCTGGAGGTCGACAACCTGCTGGACGAGCACTACGCCCAGAGCTCCTACAGCCCCGTCTGGATCTTCCCCGGCGCGCCACGGACGTTACGGGCGACGATGAGGGCGCGGCTGTAAATCCGCGCTCCCCAAAAGCTCGTCATCCCGGAAAGCGCGTAGCGCTTATCCGGGACCCAGGGGGACTGGGCGCGGCGCAAAGGTTCGCGCTTCTGGAGGTTGCCGACGCTCTGCGGCGGCCCCTGGGTCCCGGCTCTGCGCGCTTCGCGCTCCGGCCGGGATGACGACGATGGGGAGCGACGGCGCTACCCCGCCAGCCGATACTCACTCTCCAGCCCCGGCGCGCCGTCGCACACGACCCGCCCCTCGCGCACCAACTGGATCAGGTGCGCCAGCATCGACAGGGCCGCCGCCGGGTGCAGCCTGGGGTCCACGGCCGCGTAGAGCACCGGCACCATCTGCCGTATCCGCGCCGGACCGTTCGCCAGCACGCCGAGCACCTGCGCTTCCCGCGCCCGGCGGTGGTCGACATAGGCCTGCAGGAACGGGGCGACCTCGCGCACCGGCGAGCCGTGGGTCGGCCACAGGGTCTCAAAGCCCCGCGCCTGGATCTTGGCCAGGCTGGCGAAATAGTCGCCCATGTCGCCGTCGGGCGGGGTGATCACCGTCGTCGACCAGCCCATGACGTGGTCGCCGCTGAAGAGGGCGTTCTCTTGCTTCAGCGAAAAGCAGACGTGGTTGGAGGTGTGGCCGGGCGTGGTGATCGCCTCCAGCGTCCAGCCGGGGCCTTCGAAGACGTCGCCGTCGGCGATCTCGATGTCGGGTCGGAAGTGGCCGTCGTCCTCGGCGTCGAGCTTCACGCCCGTCTCCTCGGCCACCAGCACGGCCGGCGCCGGCTTGCCCCAGATCCGCGCGCCCGTCCGCGCCGCCAGCGGGCCGGCGAGGGGAGAGTGGTCGGCGTGGTGATGGGTCACCAGGATGTGGCTGACGGTCTGGCCCGCGATCGCCGCCAGCAGGGCGTCCAGGTGCGCGGGCAGGTCCGGACCCGGGTCGATCACCGCCACGGTTCCCCGGCCGACGATGTAGGTTCCCGTGCCGGTGTAGGTGAACGGCCCGGGATTGTCGGCGATCACCCGCCGGATCAGCGGCGAGACCTGGTCGCAGCGGCCGTACTCGAACTCGATCTCTCGGACGAAGGGGATCATCGCGACCCATCCTGAGCGGCGCCGGTCTTGCGCTTAACGAACCGTAAACCCTGTGGAGTACGGATCATGGCGGCCGACGCGGCGATTTTTGTCTCAAAACGGCTCCAGCGCGCGTGCTTCGCCGTGCTTTGTCTCATTGCGGCGCAGTTCGTGCTGGCCTCGTGCGAGCCCGAACCCAGCCCCATGGCCGCCCGCGTCACCACGCTGGGCGGCTACTGAGGCCCTGACTAGTGCGGCAGCACGCCGGAGAGGTCGTAGCCGGCCTCATAGCCCTGCCGCACCAAGGTTTCCCGATCGGCCGCGCCCGACAGCGCCTGGCCGATCGACCAGGTGACGATCGAGCGGGTGCCCGAGCGGCAGAAGGCCAGGACCGGTCCGCCGGCCGCCTCGACCGCCTCGCGCACCGCGTCCACCTGCTCCTGGGTCGGCCCGCCGCGCACCGGCACGTGCACATAGGAAAGGCCCGCGGCCTTGGCCGCTTCCTCGATCTCCGCGCCCGTCGGCTGGCTGGGATCCTCGCCGTCCGGACGGTTGTTGACGATCAGGGCGAAGCCCTCGGCCTTGGCCCGGGCCACGTCCTCGACGGTGATCTGGGGGCTGACCGACAGGCTGTCGGTGACGCGGCGGAAGTCGGTCATGGGCGCTTGAAGCCTCTGGAAGGAACGTCTCGAACCCTTCAGATGCGCGGCGCGCGCGCCTTGGGCAAGTCCTTCTCGTAGCCTGGTCGGCCTGTTCTCTAGTCGATCCGTCGCGCCCGGATGGCCGTCTGGCCGTCGACGTTCAGGAAGAAGCTGCCCATCGAGGCCCGGCGGATCGAGATCTTCGAGCCGGCCTTGGGCGCGCGGCGCACCGGATCGCGGCCGACCTGGTCCCACTTGGCGCCGTCCTCGAGCACGATCGTCCAGCCGCCGGCCCCGTTCTGCCAGGCCTGCTTGGCCACGCCCTCAATGCGGTCGAGGCTGGTCGGCGCCTGGTCGCCCTTGCCGCCGAACAGGTCGAGCTTGGGCAGGTTGAAGCCGAAGGCCTCGCGCTTGACGCTCTCCACCTTCTGCCGGTCCAGCACCACGATCTCGCCGGAGGCGTCGGCGGCCGCGAGTTCTGCGGCCGCCTTGTCGTAGCAGGCCAGGCGCGCGGCGGCTTCGGGGATCGCCCGGCAGGCCGTCACCGCGCCCAAAGCTCCAGGTTGAGCGGGCGCGGGCGCGGCGAGCGCGGCGGGCGCCGAGGCGAGGATGAGAAGCGCGAGCGGCAAGCGGATGAGTCGCATGAGGAAGATCCGACGTGGGTTGGGAGCCGCGGGCCGGCGCGGCCGAGCGTGGCGCGGAAGACACGCGGGTGGAAATGTGTCCGAAAGGTGGCCGATCCGGCTTCCGCCGAGGAAACATCGCCCCGCGTTTTCGTGTGTCACGACAACATATTTCGATATTACCGGTATTTCAAAGCGGAGAGATTTACCGCCCAAACGTCTCGTTGGGGCCATGTCTCGCAAGCTTGAGCACGCCATGCGGCGCGAAAGCGCGGCGATCTGCCGCTAAGGCGACAATGGTGTGTTCAATTTGCGACAGAAAGGATGCTTCACGTTACATAACGGTAATCGGAATTGACCGCTCCGAGCGGGCGCTCCTAACGTCCCCTCCAACCGGGCTGAGGGCAGCCTGGGATTGCAAGACATGGGCGACGGACCGGCGATATCGCCAGGCCCAGCCCGTTCTCGGAGGGATTCCATTGAAGATTCAGATGACGCGTAAGCGCCTGCTGACGACGACCATCATCAGCGGCCTCGCGATCGCCGCCGCCAGCGCCGGTGTGGCGTCAGCGCAAACCGCGCCCGAAAGCGACTCGACCGAAATCGAAGCCGTCGTCGTCACCGGTTCGCGCATCGCCCGCCAGGACTACGTGGCCAACAGCCCGATCTCGACCGTGACGTCGGAAGCCATCCAGGCCGCCGGTTCGACCACCACCGAAGACGTGCTGAACCGCCTGCCGCAGGTGATGCCGGGCCTGACCGCCGCTTCGAACAACCCGTCGGACGGCACGGCCACCGTCGACCTGCGTGGCGTGGGGGCGTCGCGTACCCTGGTGCTGGTCAACGGTCACCGCATGAACCCGTCGACGCGTTCGAACACCGTCGACCTCAACAACATCCCGACGGCGCTGATCGACAAGGTCGAAATCGTCACCGGCGGCGCCTCGGCCGTGTACGGTTCGGACGCTCTGTCGGGCGTCGTGAACTTCCAGCTGAAGAAGGACTTCGAAGGCGTCGAAGTCGGCAGCCAGTACGGCATCAGCGAAATCGGCGACGGCAAGACCACCAACACCTACTTCCTGATCGGCGCCAACACGCCGGACGGCAAGGGTAACGTCACCGCCTACGCCAACTACTACAGCCGCGACAAGATCCTGCCGAACGCCGACCGTCCGTGGGCCCTGGTGTCCAACGCCGGCGGTTCGGGCACGGGCGTGACCGGCGCGGCCAACGCGATCGGCACCAACCCCTTCGGCGGCTCGACCACCAGCACGCTGAACCGTCGCTACGCCTTCAACACCGACGGCACCCCGCGTCCGTTCGTGAACACCCTGGCTGGCGACCGCTACAACTTCTCGCCGGTCAACAACCTGCTCTCGCCGGGCGAGCGCTTCAACATCACCGCCCTGGGCAACTACGAGATCACCGAATGGCTGACCGCCTCGGCTGAACTCTTCTACGCCGACAGCCGCAACTCGGCCCAGCTGGCGCCGACCCCGGCCACCGGCATCCAGGTGCCGTACAACAACGCCTTCGTGAACCCGGCCTTCTCGACGATCCTCGCGACCCGTCCGAACCCGACCGCGCCGATCTTCGTCGATCGCCGTATGGCCGAAGTCGGTCCGCGCGTCGAAACCCGCGACTCGGATCTCTACCAGATCAACCTCGGCCTGAAGGCCGACCTGGGTTCGGGCTGGACCGGTGAAGCCTTCTACAGCTTCGGCCGCACCGAGTTCCGCGTCGGCGTGCAGAACGACGTCTCGCGTTCGAAGGTCGCCGCGGCGATCGCTTCGGGCGCCGGCGCCAGCACCACCAGCTGCTCGACCGCCTCGCTGGCCCTGTTCCCGACCTGCGCCCCGCTGAACCTGTTCGGCGCCGGCAACATCTCGTCGGCCGCGGCCAACTTCATCCGCCTGAACTTCTCCGACCTGACCGTGTTCGAACGCAACGTCGGTTCGGTCTACGCCACCGGCCCGCTGTTCAAGCTGCCGGCCGGCGACTTCTCGGTCGCCGTCGGCGCCGAATGGCGTGAAGACACCCTGTCGTTCACCCCGGACGCCGCCAAGAACTCGGGCGACATCTTCGGCTTCAACGCCGAAAAGGCCGTCGGCGGCGGCTCGAGCGTCGGCGAACTCTACGTCGAAGCCGTGGTTCCGCTGGTCGCCGACGTGACCGGCGCCAACTACCTGGGCCTGGAACTGGGCGGCCGTTACTCCGACTACTCGTCGGTCGGCAGCGTCTACAGCTACAAGGTCGGCGTCGAGTACAAGCCGATCCACGACGTCAAGCTGCGGGCCATGTTCCAGAAGGCCAGCCGCGCCCCGTCGGTGTTCGAACTGTACCAGTCGGGCGACCAAGGCTTCCCGGCCGTGCTCGACCCCTGCACCACCGTGAACCCGGGCACGGGCGCCGCGCGCACCCTGACCGCTTCGGTCCGCGCCTTCTGTACCGCTCAGCTGGGCTATGATCCGGTCGCCGGGAACTTCGTCGCCCAGAACACCCAGACGGAGTCGTTCTTCTACGGCAACCCGAGCCTGGCCGAAGAAAAGTCGGAAACCATCACCGCTGGCGTGGTGTGGCAGCCGAGCTTCGTTTCGGGCCTGAGCCTGACCGTCGACTACTACGACATCAAGATCGACGACTACATCGGCACGATCCGTGGCGGTGTCTCGGGCATCGTGGCGGCCTGCTTCGCCTCGGCCAGCCTGACCTCGTCGGCCTGCTTCGACTCGGGCATCAACCTGCCGCTGATCTACCGCGACGCGGCCGGCAACCTGAAGGCCCGCGCGCCGCTCGGCAACGTGTCGGCTCTGCAGACCAAGGGCGTCGACGTGGCCGTCTCGTACGGCTGGAACGTGCCGTGGGCCGGCGGCGTCTGGGGCGACAAGCTCCAGTTCGACCTGACCACCACCTACCTCGACAGCTACGAGCTGGACGGCATCGACTACAAGGGCACCATCGGCGCCTACAACATCTCGGCCTCGCTGCCGGAATGGAAGGCCAGCCTGCGCGTTGGTTACGATATCGGCCCGGTCCGCCTGGCCTACACCGGCACCTACATCGGTGAGATGGACAACCAGGGCAACATCCCCGAGTTCGAGGATGGCGGCTACACGACGGTCGACGCCTACTGGTACCACGACGTCAGCGCCCGCTGGAACGTCAACGACAACGTCGAGATCTTCGGCGGCGTCCGCAACCTCGGCGACAAGAAGCCGCCGGTGTTCGACAACGCTCCGGACGGCAACACCGACCCGAACACCTACGACATCCTGGGTCGTTCGTACTTCGTGGGCGCCAAGCTGCGCTTCTAAGCAGCCCGGCGTTCACCCCGGCGGTCCTCGGACCGCCGGGACCGACGACATCAACGGCGGGTCCCCCGGGACCCGCCGTTTTTGTTTGTCCGCCCCCGTGCAACGGGGGAGGGGGCGGCACGGCCTAGCGTCCCTCTCCCCTTGCGGGAGAGGGTGGCCCTGCGGAGCAGGGTCGGGTGAGGGGTCTCTCAGAACTGAAAGCCGCCCCAAAGCCCTTCCCCCTTGATGGGGGAAGGGTTGGGATGGGGGTGACGCTGCGGTTCCGCCTGCACGGTCTTTTCAAGCCAGACCGCCGCAACCACCCCCAACCCCGGCCCTTCCCCCATCAAGGGGGAAGGGAGAAGTAGGGCTGACGGGGATAGACGCAGCTCTATCCCCGGCGAACTCGCAAAAGAATCCAGCCAGATCAGCGACTTACAACTTTATCACGCCAACTTATCAGACGCGCCAAAACCACCCCCATAATCAACCCATCCCAGCCATGGGGAGGGCTCTTGGTACCGGCCCGAGTTAGCGGCTGTGGATCGCATCGAGCGGGGCCGCTTGGAGCGTCATGGGAAGGGCGGGTTTGCAGGATCGCTCAGAAGGCGTGATTGGGCCGCCAGCCGTTCCGTGACGAGACTTGCGGGTCGACAGGGCCGGGATCGTTTCAAACCGGCCTAACAGGATCAGCCGAGGCGCCGCCGGATCACCGCGGGGCTATTGATCCTGCCCGTCCGAGGGACAACCGGGTCCAGGGTTGAAAAAGCACCCGCGCCCCCGGTCCTTCGAGCCTACGGTGCGGCGGAGCGGTCTGACGAAGCCGAAACGCTAAAACACATCACGGTCTCCGGGCTCCGCCCGGCCGCTCCGCGCCTCCCCATCAACTTTCGTGAGTTTTCACGGGAGGCCGAAAAGCCGTGCCCTCTCCCCTTGCGGGAGAGGGTGGCCTCCGAAGGAGGTCGGGTGAGGGGTCTCTCAAATGTCAAAGCCGCGTGCAGCGGTCAGGCCGGGCGGCAGCGTCCGATATCTGAGAAACCCCTCATCCGACGGCCTTCGGCCGCCACCTTCTCCCGCAAGGGGAGAAGGATCCTAAGCCGCCGCCGCTTCCATCTCCGCCGGCGCGGTGCGCCAGCCGCGTTCCAGCGTCCAGGCCGCGATGCCCAGCCACAGGAGGCCCAGGAACGCATGTCCCCGCTGCCAGAGGCCGACATCGGTTCCGGTGCGGATGTTCCAGGCCCCGGTCAGCAGGGCCAGCACCAGCAGCAGGCCGAAGAACCAGCCCAGCGAGAAGTGCGCCAGGCGGCGGTAGCCCGGCTTGCCCCACAGGGCCCAGGCGGTGAACAGCGGCGCGAACTGGATGGCCAGACCCACGCCGCAGGTGCGGTGCATCGGATCGGGCCAGTGGAAGGCCCCGGCGAAGAACGCGCCCAGGCCCGTCAGCGCCACCCACAGCCCGGCGAAGGCCGAGACCTGGCGGCGGCCGCCGGCCTTCTCCAGGGCGTGGGCGAAGCCGGCCCCGGCGAACAGCCCCGCGATCCCGGCCAGCATCATGCCGAGGTTGAACACCACCGGCGCCGGCGCGGCCGGGCCGCCCAGCTCGCTGATGAACTGGGCGCCGGGGTCGAAGCCGGGAAACAGCCGCTGGGCCAGCCACACGTCCGCGACCATCGCCACGGGCGTGATCACGCCGAGCTTCAGGAGCGCGCCCGTGCTGGCCACCAGATTCCCTCTTGATAAGGACGAGCCTGCAAAATCGGCCCGTCCGTCTCGTCGGTCAATCGTCTTCCGGTCGATCGGTTCCCGCTCAACGGGCCGCCGACGGATGGCCCTGCGGCGCGAACATCGAGCCGAAGAAGTCGCCGGCCTTCCAGGTCGGGCGCTGCGGCGCGTCGGCCAGGTCGTGGGCGATCTCGTAATTGACCCGGGCGAACTTGGCGGCCGCCTGGTAGTCGATCGGCTGCGAAAGGTCGTCGCTGGGCTTGTGGTAGTGCGTGGCCAGGAAGTCCCTGAACGCCTTCTCGCCGCCGTTCTTGAAGCCGGTCATCAGGAACACCGACGGCACGCCCTGCTCGACGAAGCGGTAGTGGTCGCTGCGGGTGAAGAGGCCTTCCTCCGGCATCGGGTCGGGCGACAGGGCCACGTCCACGCGGGCGGCGGCCTTGGCCACGATCGGGCCGATGGTCGAGCGATCGGCCCCGAAGGCCACCACGTCGACGAACGGATAGAGCAGCACCGGCATGTCCAGATTGACGTCGGCGGCCAGGCTCGCCTTCGGCACGGTCGGATTGTGCGCGAAATATTCCGAGCCGATCAGGCCCTTCTCCTCGGCCGTGACCGCCAGCAGCAGGATCGAGCGCCTGGGCCGGGCCTTGCCCGAGGTGAAGCCGCGTCCGACCTCCAGCAGGGTGGCGATCCCGCTCGCGTTGTCGAGGGCGCCGTTATAGATCGCGTCCTCGCCCGGCTTGGGGTTCTCGCGGATCCCCTCGTGGTCGAGGTGGGCGCTCAGCACCACCACCTCGGACTTCAGCGTCGGGTCCGAGCCCTCGATCAGGGCGGCGACATTGCTGCTGCGGCGCTGCTCGATCTGGCTCTTCAGCGCGACCTGGGCCGTGGTCGGCAGGGCGAAGCCCGCGACCTTGCCCTCGGTCGTCTCGGCGGCGGCGTAGGCCGCTTCCAGGTGGCCCGCGGCCCCGCCGAACAGCTTCTGGCCGCCCTTGACGCTGATCGAGCCCAGGCTCGGGGCCGAGGCGCCGCGGATGAAGGGCGAGCCGTCCGGGGCCCGCCAGGTCATCCGCCAGTCGCGGTTGCCGCCGATGCCGCGCGCGAACGGCCGGCGCTTCTCGCCCGAGGGCACGCTCAGGATCAGCACGCCGACCGCGCCGCGCCGGGCCGCCTCGACCCGCTTGATGTTGAGCGAGCCGTAGTGGGCCCGCTCCTCGGTCTGGAAGCCCTTGGGCGCGCCGGCCAGCACCACCACGATCTTGCCGGCCACGTCGAGCCCGGCGAAGTCGTCGCGGCCGCGTTCCGGGGCGCTGATCCCGAAGCCGACGAAGACCAGCGGCGCGTTCAGGGCCAGCTCGGCCTTGTCGGCCTGCGGGGAGGGCAGGAAGTCCTCGCCGAAGGTCAGGGCGGTCGGGGCCGCGCCGGCCTCGGCGACCTTCAGCTCGCCGTCGGCGGCGACGCGATAGGCGACCAGCGGCACGGTCTGCAGATAGCTCCCCGCGTCGCCGGCCGGCTTGAGGCCCAACTGGGCGAACTGGGCGGCGACATAGTTGGCGGCCAGGTCGTAGCCGCGCGTGCCGGCCTCGCGGCCTTCCATCAGGTCGTCGGCCAGGAAGGTCATGTGGGCGCGCATCGCCTGGGGCGAGGGGACGAAGGTCTCTTTGGGGCCGACCAGGGGGAAGGCTTGGACGGGCAGGGTCGTGAGAAGCAGGACGGCGCTCAGGCAGGTTGCGCCAAGACAGGCGGCGCGACGCGAAACGGGCATGCAGCAGGCTCCAGGGCGGTCCCCACGGGCCGCGAAGCCGGCGACCTTGCAGAGACGGCGGCGACTTGTCGAGCCGAGCTTGGCCTGGGGCTTCACGATAGGCGCGCAACAGGCGTCGCGCTCGGTAACCTTAACGGCAAAGATTTTCTACATAACTTGGTAAGGTCGATCGAAATTCACCCTAAATATGAAGAAGAGCTTAACCGAACCCCGCCAGTTTCGCGAAAGAGACAGGGGAAACGGTTCATGCAGGCCTTCTCGATATCCGCCGCCGGAATGAGCGCCGCGACCAGTCGTCTGGCCGCCAGCGCCCAGCGCGTCGCGGCGGACCCGGGGGCTGGGGGCAGGACGGATCTGGCGACCGAACGGGTCGAGCAGATCTCGGCCAAGACCGATTTTTCCGCCAACGCCGCGGTGCTTCGCACCGCCGACGAGATGACCGGGGCTCTGCTGGACCTTCTGGCCTAGCCGCACTCCGGTCATTGTCCGCGCCCGCCTCGCGTCCCCCCCTGCGAAGGGCGCGGATACGCCGCCTCCTGGGTTTTCCCCTAGTCTATCCGGGAGGCGGCGACCCAATCCGCCGCTTGTCTATCAACGCCAGCCGCTCTTGACGGCCTTGGCCTCGCCGGCCGCATCCAGCGGCGCGCCGGCGATCATGCCGTCGACCACGGCCAGGACCGCGGCCGGCGTCTCCGAGCCGGCCTGGCGATACTCGCCGCTCGCCGCTGGAGCCGCCGCCGGCGACACCGCCAGCACGCGCCAGTCGTCGCTCGTCCGGCAGGCCACGCCCGCCTGGGCCTGCCCCTGGAAGGTCCGGCAATAGCGGCCTTCCTGATTCTTGAAGGTCACGCCGACTCGCACCGGACCCGACGCGGCGGCGGCCGTGCCGTCCTCCAGCGCGCGGGCCAGCGGGCCGACGGCGGTCGGGGCCTCGGCGACGCGGCCGTCGGCGGTGGGCGGCGAGGGCAGGGCCAGGCGTCCGACGGCCAGGCCGGCCACCAGGCAGGCGGCCATGGCCGCCCAGGCCGGCGGCTTGCGCACGGTCAGACCCGGCCGGGCCGACGGCGTCGCCGGCTTCTGGACGCGGATCTTCTCCTTGGCCTTTTCCTTCGGCTTGGGCTGCGGGAAGGCGATCACCTCGGCCGGCTTGGCGCCGGCGCCGGTGGCGGCCGACTTCAGGGTCGGCGGCACCGGTTCGCGCAGCACGCCGGCATGGGCGCCCGACAGCAGTCGCCGCAGGTCCTTCTGGGCCTGGATCCGCGCGGCCAGGGCCGGGTCCTTGGCCATGGCCGCGGTGATCTTGGCCATGGCCTCGGGCGGCAGTTCGCCGTCCACATAGGCGAAGACCTCTTCGTCGCTCACGGTCATGGCCTGGCTCCTTGGTCGATCAGCACGGCCTGCAGGGCCATGCGGCCGCGGGCGAGGCGGCTGGTGAGGGTCCCCATGGGGATTTCGAGGCTGTCGGCGGCTTCCTGATACGAAAGGCCTTCGATCAGCACCAGGGCCACCGCCGTGCGCTGGTCCTCGGGCAGGGCGTCCAGCGCCGCCTCGACGGCGCTCATCGCCAGATGGCTGTCCAGCGAGTGGGCGGCCGGGTCGGCGGCGTTGGCGCCGGCTTCGGGCGGGGCCAGGATCCGGCCGCGCCGGGCCCGGCTCCTGCTTTCGTCGATCCAGGCGTTGCGCATGATCCGAAACATCCAACTGTCTTGTCGCGTGCCCTCTCGCCATTGATCGCGGCGCGCCAGGGCGCGCTCCACGGTCAACTGCGTCAGGTCGTCGGCGTCGGCGGGATCCCGGGCCAGCACCCGCGCCATGCGGCGCAGCCGCGGCAGCAGGTCCAGCATGTCCTTTTGAAAAGAATCCAAGGTCCGCCTACGTCGCCTGAAGGAAGAAACGCGCCGTGCCCGGCGTTTAATCCACAACTCGATAATTATTCCACTCCGCGCGCGTTCCGGCCATCGTTCTCGCGCGGAGAGTTCAGGAGATCGTGTTGCGAAGGAAAATCGTCCTGCCGGTCGTCGCGGCCTGCGCCCTGGTCCTGGGACCGGCGGCGGCCTCGCGCGCCCAGCTGCTGCCCGGCGGCCTGCCGTCTTTGCCCAGTGGGCTGCCCAGCCGGTTGCCGGTCGTCTCGGACGTCGTCGATGGCGCGCAGGACCTGACGACGCGCACCGTCGAGGGCGTGCGCGACCTGGCGGGGCTGGATCGCCTGCGGTCCCTGCTGAAGGCCAATCCCCGCACGCTTGAAGCCGATGACCAGGGCCGGCCCGCCGTGCGCGGCGAGGTGCTGGCCGTCTCGCCCAGCTCCCAGGCGATCGAACAGGCCCTGGCCAAGGGCTTCACCGTGCTGCGCCGCGAGCGGTCGGGCGAGCTTGACCTCGAGCTGGTCACCCTGGCCCCGCCGCGCGGCATGGACGCCCGCCAGGCCGTCCGCGACCTGCGGGCGCTGGATCCTGACGGCGACTACGACTTCAACCACATCTACGCCGGCGCCGGCGTGGCGGTCGCCACGGGGCTGGCGGCGACGGCCGCGTCGGACAAATCCGCGACCGGCGGCGCGCGGGTGGGCCTGGTCGACGGCGGGATCGATCTGGGCCATCCGGACTTCAAGGGCGTCGGCATCGAGCAGAAGGGCTTCGCCAAGGGTGCGCCCAGGGCCGGGGCGCACGGCACCGCCACCGCCGCCCTGATCGCCGCGCGGGGCTATGGCGCGGCGGGACCCGGCGCGCGGCTGCTGGCGGCCGACGTCTATGGCGTCGGGCCGACCGGCGGCTCGGCCTCGGCCATCGTCGGGGCGCTGTCCTGGATGAGCGCGGCCAAGGTCCCGGTGGTCAATGTCAGCCTGGTCGGCCCCGACAACGGCGCGCTGCGGGCGGCGGTCAAGGCGCTGGTCGGGCAGGGCGTTCTGGTCGTCGCCGCGGTCGGCAACGACGGCCCGGCCGCGCCGCCGCTCTATCCGGCCTCCTATTCCGGCGTGATCGCGGTCACCGGCGTCGACCGCAAGGGAAGGGCGCTGCCCGAGGCCGGGGCCAATCCGCAGGTGGCCTTCGCCGCTTTCGGCGCCGAGGTGCGCGCCGCCGCCCCCGGCGGACGGACCGCCAGCCTGCGCGGCACCTCCTTCGCCGCGCCGGTCGTGGCCGGACGGCTGGCCCGGCTGACGAGCAGGCCCGACCCGGCGCGCGCTCGGACGGCGGTCGCGGATCTGGCCCGTTCGGCCCGCGATCTGGGGGCTCCTGGACCCGACAAGGTGTTCGGCGCTGGCCAGGTCGATGCAGGGCGCTAGGAAAAGTCGAAAAGAGTCAGCCGGATAACGCCGAGAGATCGATTTTCGAATTTCTCGAAAAAATTTGTCGTTGGAGGGAAGAAAAGCGCGGGAGCCGGCGTTTGACGGGTCAGGAGGCGGACAGCGCCCCACGGAAAAGACCCTTCAAAGGAGACGACCATGCGCAAGACCTCGTTCCTCACCGCCGCCGCCACCGTCGCTGTTCTGATGGCCGCGCCGATGGCCCACGCCCAACTGCTGGGCGGTTCGGGCGGCGGCGGCCTGACGGGCGGTCTGGGCGGCGGCCTGGGCGGTCTCGGCGGTCAGCTGGGCGGGACCGGCGGCCTCGGCGGCGGCCTGACCTCGCCCGACACCAGCGGTCTGGGCTCCTCGGTGCGCGACACGACCGGCCGCGTCCGCGATCGCGCCGGCGACACGACCTCGACCGTCCGCGGCAAGGCGCGCAACGCCGCCGGCCGCACCCGCGACGCGGCGACCGGCGCGGTCGACACCGCCCGCACCACCGCTTCCACCGCCAATGCGGCGGGTTCGGCCAATGGTTCGGGCGCCGGCTCGGCCACCGCTTCGGCCGGCCAGCTGACCGGCGCGCTCAGCGGTTCGGGTTCCGGCGCCGGTTCGGCCTCGACCCCGGACACCAGCGGCCTGACCTCCACCGCCACGGGCGCGGCCTCCAACGCCGGTTCGCGCGTCCAGAGCGCGGCGGGTTCGGTTCGTGACCGCGCCACCGGCGCGGCCGGCCGCACCACCAGCGCCGCCCGCAGCGCCGCCACCTCGGCCCGTGACGCGGCCAGCTCGACCTCGGCGACCGGCGACGGCGCCCTGAACGCCACCGGCGCGGCCAGCCGCGACGGCGTCTCGGGTTCGACCAGCGGCTCGGGCTCGTCCAGCGCCTCGACCAAGAAGGGCGGGACCAGCCAGTCGGGCTCGCTGGGCCTCACCGGCTCGGCCTCGCGCAGCGGCGCCAGCGCCTCGGCCAACGGCGGCGGCTCGGGCTCGGCCGACATCAAGACCGGCAACAACTAAGCCGGCTGCTCCGTCGACCTAAGGGACGGCTCTTCCCCCGGAGCCGTCCCGCTTCTTCGGAGTTCCAAAAAGAAAAGGCGGCGTCCTCGCGGGCGCCGCCTTTCGTCGTTTCAGGCCGTGAGACCGATCAGCTGTCGAGGAAGCTGCGCAGCTTCCGCGACCGCGACGGGTGCTTCAGCTTGCGAAGCGCCTTGGCCTCGATCTGACGGATCCGCTCGCGGGTCACCGAGAACTGCTGGCCGACTTCTTCCAGCGTGTGGTCGGTGTTCATGCCGATGCCGAAGCGCATCCGCAGAACACGTTCCTCCCGCGGGGTCAGCGACGCGAGCACTCGCGTCGTGGTCTCACGAAGATTGCTCTGGATGGCCGCGTCGATCGGCAGGACGGCGTTCTTGTCCTCGATGAAGTCGCCCAGGTGGCTGTCTTCCTCGTCGCCGATCGGCGTTTCGAGCGAAATCGGCTCCTTGGCGATCTTCAGGACCTTGCGCACCTTCTCCAGCGGCATGGCCAGCTTTTCGGCCAGCTCTTCCGGGGTCGGCTCGCGGCCGATCTCGTGCAGCATCTGGCGGCTGGTGCGGACGATCTTGTTGATCGTCTCGATCATGTGCACCGGGATGCGGATGGTCCGCGCCTGGTCTGCGATCGAGCGGGTGATGGCCTGACGGATCCACCAGGTGGCGTAGGTCGAGAACTTATAGCCGCGGCGATATTCGAACTTATCGACGGCCTTCATCAGGCCGATGTTGCCTTCCTGGATCAGGTCCAGGAACTGCAGGCCGCGGTTGGTGTACTTCTTGGCGATCGAGATCACGAGGCGCAGGTTGGCCTCGACCATTTCCTTCTTGGCCTGACGGGCCTCGCGCTCGCCCTTCTGCACGGTCTGGACGATGCGACGGTAGTCGTCGATCGGCACGCCGGTCTCGGTGGCGAGGGCGGCGATCTCCTGGCGGATGTCGCCGACCGAGCTGGTGTCGTTCTCGACGAACTTGGTCCAGCGCACGCCCATGCCCTTCACCTGGTCGACCCAGGTGGGGTTCAGTTCGGAACCGAAATAGGCCTTCAGGAACTCGCCGCGGCTGATGCCATAGCTGTCGGCCAGGCGCAGCAGACGGCCTTCAAGACCGATCAGGCGCTTGTTGATCGCATAGAGCTGCTCGACCAGAGCCTCGATGCGGTTGTTGTTCAGCTTCAGCGTCTTCAGGTGCTGGATGATCGTCGCCGACAGGCCCTCATAGGCCTTGCGGTCGGCGTCCGACAGATCCTCGCCCTTCAGGCGGCTGCCGACCAGCTTGTCCTGCAGCTTGCGGAAGGTCTCGAACTCGCTGGCGATGGCGTCGAGGATGGCCATGACGCCTTCGCGCAGTTCGCCTTCCATGGCGCTGACGGTCGGGCCGGCGCCGTCGTCGAAGTCGTCCTCGTCCTCGCCTTCGCCCTCGGGCTTGGCTTCTCCGGCTTCGTCGTCGACGGGCTCGGCCGGACCTTCGTCGTCCTCGGCCGCCGGGGTCGCCGCGCCGCCGTTGATGGCCGCGTAGGTGCCTTCCAGGTCGATGACTTCACGCAGCAGGATGCGGCCGGTGCTCAGTTCCTCGCGCCACACCATGATGGCTTCGAAGGTCAGGGCGCTTTCGCAGAGGCCGCGGATCATCGTGTCGCGGCCGGCCTCGATGCGCTTGGCGATGGCGATTTCGCCCTCGCGGCTCAGCAGTTCGACCGAGCCCATCTCGCGCAGGTACATCCGCACCGGGTCGTCGGTGCGGTCGTAGGCGGCAGGCTTGTCGCTGGTGATGACCGTGGTGTTCTCGTCGCGGGTGGCGACTTCGCCGCCCTCGGCGTTCTCGGCGTCTTCCTCGGCCTCGACGACGTTGACGCCCATCTCGCTGAGCATCGCCAGGGTGTCTTCGATGGCGTCGGGGCTGACTTCTTCCGAAGGCAGCACCTTGTTCAGCTCGTCCATCGTGACGTAGCCGCGGGCTTTCGCCTGCTTGATGAACTTCTTTACGCCGGCGTCGGTCAGGTCGAGCAGAGGGCCGTCACCACCGGTGGCTTCGGGCGCTTCGGTCTCGGCCGTGGAATTGTTGCTCATCAAGCTCTCCGAAATCGACGCCGCCCCTTACCGCGAGGGACGGGCCGAGAATGCTTCAACATGTCGCCGGCCTTCCGCGGATCCTCGCGAGTTCGGGTCGGTGACTGCTTCCAAGGGTTAGGACCCCGCTGCGCAGGCGCTCCAAGCTTCCAGCATCATCGATGAAAAAAATTTCGACGTTCTGTGAACTAACGCACGAAAAACCACGGGGTAACGCTCCGCGCGAAATTGGCGGAGGGCGGGCGGCTTCGAGCGCGGCGTTCATGAACGTCGACCTTTCGGACCGACGACCGCTGGGACTTGGCGCGGCGAGGATGACATCCTGTTTCAAGCAGGGCGCGCGCTGTGCGTTGGCGGCCCGATCGATGTCAAATCAGCTGCGTGGCAAATCCTTGAGTCGGCAAATGGCCGTGGGTGACGCCCGTGTCAAGATGGCGGGCGCGAAGTTGGCCGTTTCTCGCCGTTCCGCGAGGCGAGAAGCGCGGAGGAGTCGCCGCCTGGTGGATGCGTCCGTATGCCACGCCGGGGCCTTAACCGTGTCGCATACCGTCGCTCTGTAAAGTGCCGCGCATGACACAGGGCGGAAAGGTCATGGACAGAGAGACGCGCAGGCTCGCGGCCCTGAAGTCCTATCAGGTGCTCGACACCCCGTGCGATCCCGCGCTGGACCGCCTGACCGCGCTGGCCGGCAATCTGTTCGGCGCGCCGATCGCCCTGGTCTCGCTGGTCGACGACGAACGCCAGTGGTTCAAGGCCCGGGTCGGGCTGGACGTGGAGTCCACCGGCCGCGACATCGCCTTCTGCGCCCACGCCATCGAGATGGGGCCCAATGCGGTGATGGTGGTCGAGGACGCCACGCTCGATCCACGCTTCGCCGACAATCCGCTGGTCACCGGCGATCCCGACATCCGCTTCTATGCCGGCGCAACCCTGACGACGAAGGACGGCGACAACCTCGGCACCCTGTGCGTCATCGACGACAAGCCGCGACCGCGTCCTTCCGACGCCGAACTGGAACGGCTGAAGCTGCTGGCCGGCGTGGTCGTCGACGAGTTCGAGCTGACCAAGGCCAACCGCGAGGCCCGCGAGAAGCAGCGCCTGCTGGAGATCGCCGAGAGCATGGCCAAGGTCGGCCACTGGCGCTACGACCTTGCGACCGGCCTGACGACCTGGTCCGACGCCGTCTACGAGATCCACGGCCTGCCGCGCTCGGGCTTCGACCCGCAGGTCGACGACGCCATCGCCTATTATCACCCCGAAGACCGCGACCATGTGCGCGACTGCCTGCAGAGGGCGATCGACACGCGCAGCGGCTTCGAGTTCCAGCTGCGGCTCCAGCGCCCCGACGGCGCGCTGCGCCACGTGGCGGCGAAGGCGGTCTGCGAGGAGGGGCCGGACGGCCAGCCGGTGGCCCTGATCGGCCTGCTGCAGGACGTCACCGACCATGTCGAGGCCCTGCACGCGGTCGAGCGCAGCGCCAGGCGCTACAGGCTGCTGACCGAGAACGCCAACGACCTGGTCACCAAGATGGATCGCGAGGGACGCTTCACCTACGTCTCGCCGGCGGTGAAGGTGGTGACCGGCTATACGATGGAGGAGGTCGTCGGCCGCCGCGCCATCGAGTTCATCCACCCCGACGACCACGAACGCGTGCAGGCCGCCTTCGCCGACCTGCCGACCGGCCCTTCGGCCTGGCGCATCGAATACCGCATCCTCTGCAAGGACGGGTCGGTGCGCTGGATGGAGGCGCGGCCCACCCTGGCCCGCGATCCGCTGACCGGCCAGATGAGCGCCGTGACCGACGTGATCCGCGACATCACCGACCACAAGGCCGCCGAGATCGCCCTGGCCGAAAGCGAGGCCCGCTACAGGCTGCTGGCCGACAACGCCATCGACATGATCTCGCGCTTCTCGCCCGACGGCGAGATCGTCTACATCACGCCCAGCTGCCGGCGCGTGCTGGGCTACGAGCCCGAGGAGATGGTCGGCCGGCGGGTCATCGACATGACCCATCCCGACGACAAGGGCGTGCTCGTCGACTACTATCGCGACCTGATCGCTCGCGGTCCCGGCGTCGTCGCCGAGCCCTTCCACTTTCGCGGCCAGGCCAAGGACGGGCATTGGGTCTGGCTGGAAGGCCAGCCGACCCTGTTCTTCGACGAGGCGGGCGTCCTGACCGGCATCCAAGACGTCGTTCGCGACGTCACCACGCGCAAAGCCCTGGAGGCGCAGCTGGAGCAGGCCCGGGCCGAGGCCGAGGCCGCCGCCGGGGTGAAGGCCGAGTTCCTGTCCAACATGAGTCACGAGCTGCGCACGCCGCTGACGGCGGTGCTGGGCTTCTCGCGGATGATCGAGGCGCAGCCCGAACTGGCGCCGTCCACCCGCGCCTGGGTCGCCAAGACCCTGGCCGCCGGCCAGGCCCTGCTGTCGACGGTCAACGACATCCTCGACTTCTCCAAGCTCGAGGCCGGTCAGGTCGAGATCGACCTGGAGCCGTGCGACGCTCGCACCCTGCTGGGCGACGCCCTGTCGCTGTTCTCGCTGCAGGCCGAGGCCAAGGGCGTGGCCCTGGTGGCCGACGGCCTGGAGAGCTTGCCGGCCAGCCTGGTGCTCGACCCCGACCGCGTGCGCCAGGTGCTGCTCAACCTGCTGGGCAACGCCATGAAGTTCACCGACGCCGGGGCGGTGGAGCTGCGCGCCGTCCATTCAGGCGGGCGCCTGGTCGTGACGGTGTCGGACACCGGTCCCGGCATGCCGGCCGAGCGCCTGGGCGAGCTCTTCAAGCGGTTCTCGCAGATCGACGGCTCGTCCACCCGCCGCCATGGCGGCACGGGCCTGGGCCTGGCCATCTGCAAGGGTTTGGTCGAGGCCATGGGCGGCGAGATCGGCGTCGAGAGCGCGCTGGGGCAGGGGGCCAGGTTCTGGTTCAGCCTGCCGGCCGCCGCGGCCGAAGCGCCCAAGGCCGTCGAGCGCCTGGGCGCGCCGGCTTTGGACCTTCCCGCCGGTTGCCGGGTGCTGGTGGTGGACGACAATCAGGTCAATCGCGAGCTGGTCAGCGCGGTGCTGGAGGGCTTCGACGTCGAACTGGCCCAGGCCGCCGACGGCCAGGCGGCGATCGACGCGGCCTCGTTGCAAGCGTTCGACGTCATCCTGATGGACCTGCGCATGCCGCTGATGGACGGTGAGACCGCCGCGCGCCGCATCCGCGAGGGCGGCGGCCCCAGCCGCGACGCCTCGATCCTGGCCTTCTCGGCCGACGCCGATCCCAAGCTTTCCGACGGCCTTTTCGACGGCGTCCTGGCCAAGCCCCTGGAGATCGGCGCGCTCCTGGGCGGCATCGCCGCCGCGCTGGAGCGCGAGCGCAGGGCGGCCTGATCTGGCTAGTGCGCCGGCTGCCAGAATTCCAGGTTGCTGATCTGGCGTTCCAGGACGGCGATGCGGTCGCGCAGGTCGCGGGTGGCCGTCAGGCTGGCGGCGGTGACCGGCTCCTCGCGCATGGCCATCAAGGCCCGTTCGGCGTCGCCCACCTCGACGATGGCCTCGTAGCAGGACGCCCATAGGATACGGGCCCGCTCGCGCTCCATCTTGGCGTCGAGGAACGGCGCGTTCAGCGTCGCGGCCAGGCGGTCGAGCTCGGCCAGTTCCTCGGCGCGGCCCTTGCGCACCAGGATGTCGCGGAAGGGCGTCTCGTCGCCGATATCGTCGATCAGGGCTTCGAAGATCTCGTGGGCCAGGCCCTTCAGCCGCGCCTCGCCGAAACCGATCCGCTCCAGCGCCTCGTCATAGGGGCGCGCCCAGGCCGGATGGTTGACGGCGGCGATGGCTACGGCCGCGTGGAAGGGGTTCAGCCGGCGGCCGATCTGCTCGCGGGCGATGCCGCGAATGCCGGGATCCGGCGGACCGCGATCACGGCCGCGCCAGTTTCCACCGCCGCCACCGCCGCCGTTGCGCGGCGTGAACGGGCGATCACCACCTTGGCCGCCGCCCCCGCCGCCATAGGCCGGCTTGGGGAACAGCAGGTCGAGCTTGGCGTAGAGGTCGTCCTTGTAGGCCGACGCCAGATCCTTGTCGGCGATCGTGCCCGCGGCCGCCCGCAGGCGTTGCTTGAGGCCCGCCTTGCGTTCCGGCGTATCGAGGGGCTCCAGGTCGCGCTCGCGCACGAACAGCGCCTCGACGAAGGGCGTGGTCTGGGTGACCTGGGCCTTCAGCGCCGCCGGACCCTGCTCGCGCAGCACGTCGTCGGGATCCTTGCCGCCGCTGACGATCGAAAACCGGAACGAGCGGCCGGGCTTCAGCAGCGGCAGGGCGCGGTCGATGGCCCGGCTGGCGGCGCGCTGGCCGGCCTTGTCGCCGTCGAAGCACAGGGTCGGCTCCGGATGCAGACGCCACAGCGCCTCCATCTGCTCCTCGGTCAGGGCCGTGCCCATGGCCGCCACGGCCGCAAGGCTCGCCCGCTGGCAGGCCACGACGTCCATATAGCCCTCGACCACCAGCAGCGGCGTCTGCTCGGTGGGCGCCGCCGCCTGGGCCGCGTGCAGCAGCTTGCGGGCGTCATAGAGGCCATAGAGCACGCGGCTCTTGTGGAAGAGCGAGGTCTCGGGGCCGTTCAGGTACTTGGCGCGGGCGTTGGGATCCATGGCCCGGCCGCCGAACGAGACGACCTTGCCGCGCGTATCGGTGATCGGAAAGATGATCCGGTCGCGGAAGCGGTCGTAGGGAGCGCCCCCGTCCTCGGGCGCGATCAGCAGGCCAGCCTCGACGAGGTCCCCCGGCTTGGCGCCCTTGGCCACCAGATAGTCCTTCAGCGCCGTGCGGCCGTTGGGGGCGAAGCCGATGCGGAAGCGGCTCCACTGGTCCTCGGGCAGGGCGCGGCGGTCGAGATAGGCGCGGGCGTCCTTGCCCACGGGGCGACGCAGCTCGGCCTCGAACCAGGCCGCCGCCAACTCCATCCAGTCGCCCAGCCCCGCGCGCTTGCGATCGTCCTGGGCGGCGCGGGCGTCGGGCTCGGGCAGGCTCATGCCGGCCTCGGCCGCCAGCCGCTCGACCGCCTCGCTGAAGGTCAGCCGCTCGGTCTCCTGCAGGAAGCTGATGATGTCGCCGTGCTTGCCGCTGGAGAAGCAGTGGTAGAAGCCCTTGTCGTCGTTGACGAAGAACGACGGGCTCTTTTCCTTGGTGAAGGGCGACAGCCCCGCGTACTCGCGACCCTGCCGCCGCAGCTTCACCGTCTTTCCGACCACGTCGGAGGGGCGAAGTCGGGACTTCAGTTCTTCAAGGAAGCGGTCGTCGAAGCGCATAGCGATATGGCCCCAACATAAGGTCGCGCGCGCGGGATGACACTCCTCCTGAGGTGACAACCTCACAAGCGGCTTCGGACTTATCCCCTGCCATCCACAGCTAGCGTCGCCGTGGATTAAAGAAGCGTCGCACTAGGAACAGGCCCAACGACCCTCCGTTCTGATGCGGGGATCGCCTCGACGCGTCCCCACGCCACACAGAACCACGGAGAACACCCATGCCCGAGTCCCGCTGGAACGACCGTGAAGGCCGCTTCGAGATCGACCGCGAACGCGATTTCGACGACGAGCGCGGCTATGGCTACGACGCTTCGCGCGCCGATGGGCGCCGCCAGGACCGCTACGCCCAGGATCCCGATTGGCGCGACCGCTACGCCGCCCGCGAGCAGCGCAGCTACGGCGAGCCCCGTCACCGCTCGTCCGGTAGGGGCGAACTGCGCCGGGCCGTCAGCCAGGGCGGCGACATCGGCTACGGGACCATCCGTTCGGGCTCGGACTACGCTTCGGGCCGCGGCTACCGCGCGCCGGGCGACTACGGCCAGGTGGGCGGCTTCGACTTCGGCGGCTCCACGGCCGACTACGGCGGGGGCGGCTATCGCGGCGAGGCGCCCGACTACGGCGACCGCGCCTATTTCGACCGCCGCCACGAGCGTGTGCGCAACTACTATACGGACGGGCCCGGGCGCCATGAGCATGGACCCCGTGGCCGTCATTCGCATGACCGCTACGACGACGATCGCGGCTGGTTCGACCGGGCCCGCGACGAGGTCTCGGCCTGGATGGGCGACCACGACGCCCAGCGCCGGCGCGAGCACGACGCGGCCCTGCGCGCCGACCATCGCGGCCGCGGCCCCAAGGGCTACCGCCGCTCCGACGAGCGTATCCGCGAGGACGTCAGCGACCGCCTGACCGACGACGGCTGGCTGGACGCCTCGTCCATCGAGGTCGCGGTCAAGGACGGCGAGGTGACCCTCAGCGGCACGGTCCACGCCCGCGACGACAAGCGCCGGGCCGAACTGCTGGCCGAAAGCGTCTCGGGCGTCGACAACGTCCAGAACAACCTGCGCCTGGATCGCGGCGTCGAAGCCAAGCCCGGCGACTGGTCTCTGCAGGGCAACGCGCCCCAGCAGGGCGTGACGGGCAAGGCGTAAGCCAACTTTTTCACCGCGCTCCCCGCCTCGGCGGGGATCGCGGTGAAGCGCTTTGAAGCCCTAAGTGATCATCCCTAGCTTGGCTGGCCGGCCGCTTGGGACCATTTAGGCCCCATGTCCGAGTCCGAAGCCCCGCAGCCCGCCTTCACCGACGCCGAGATCGACGCCCTGGTCGAGACCTTCTACGCCAAGGTCCGCCGTCATCCGCGCCTGGGGCCGATCTTCAACCACGTCATCGCCGAGGACGCTTGGCCCCATCACATGGCCACGCTGAAGAACTTCTGGGCGACGGTGCTGCAGGGCTCGGGCCGCTACAAGGGCTCGCCCATGGCGGTGCACCAGCGGATCGAGGGCTTCCAGGAGTGGATGTTCACCCCCTGGCTCAATCTCTTCCACGCCACCTGCGTGGAGCTGTTCGACGCCCCGCGCGCGGCGATCATTGGCGAGAAGGCCGAGCGCATCGCCCGTTCGCTGAAGCTGGGTCTCTTTTTCCGTCCGGGAGCCCCGGCGTGAGCGCGATCCCCGAAAAGATCGAAGCTGAATGCTTCGCCATCGTGCCGGCCGCGCAGACCCGCGACCTGCTGGGCGGCCTGACGGACTGGGACATGTTCGCCGACAGCTGGAACGACCTAGGCGTCGATGGCTTCATGGCCGACGGCGGGCGCTATCGCCGCAGGCGGTTCGCGGCCTTCGCCGCCTCGGCCGACGGCGTGATCGCCCGCAAGCCGCACCAGCCGCACTACCAGAGCCGCGACTACAACACCCTGAACGGTGGCGTGCAGCGGTGGTTCGAGCCGGTGACCCAGGCCATCGTCGAACACCCCGTGACCACGGCCGTGCTCCGGGCCGGCTTCGAGCTCTTCCACCCCCTGACCGCCGATCCGCCCGCGGCCTGGCACGTCGAACTGCACCAGTTCCGCATCGAGGCCCACGACGGCGAGGCCGGCCAGCCGACGCCCGAGGGCATGCACCGCGACGGCGTCGACTGGGTGATCGTCATGCTGGTGGAGCGCCACAATGTGGCCAGCGGCGTCACCGACATCTTCGCCCCGGACGGCCGCGCCCTGGGCTCCTTCACCCTGACGGAGCCGGGGGACGCGGTATTCCTCGACGACCATAGGGTCCTGCACGGGGTTACGGCGATCAGCCCCCTCGAAGCCGGACGCGAGGCGCGCCGCGACGTGCTGGTGGTCACCTTCCGACGGGAGGATTAGAGGCGTCCGACAAAGGTCGAGGGGGCGCGACCGTTTGTCTCACTCCACCTGGGGGAGAGGGCGTGCAAGCCTCCGCTCCTTCGCGAAACGAGCGCCGCCCTTCATGACCGACGACGCCCATTCGCTGTCCGCCTCCGGCCGTCGGGACGCCTTCTCGGCGACCATGGCCGACGCGGTCCCGATCCTGATCGGCTATGTCGGCGCCGACCGCCGCTACCGCTTCGTCAACCGCGCCTACGAGACCTGGTTCGGCGTGCGCCGCGCCGACATCGAGGGCCGCTCCCTCGTCGAGGTGATGGGCGAGATCGCCTACGAACGGGTGCGCGGCCATGTCGACGCGGCCCTGGAAGGGCGCAGCCTGACCTTCGAGGGCGAGCTGCCCTATGCCGGGGCGGGCGTGCGTCATGTCGAGGCGCAGTACGTGCCCGACATCACCCCCGACGGCGCCGTGCTCGGTTACTACGTGCTGGTCACCGACATCTCCGCCCGCAAGAAGGCCGAGGCCGAGCTCGCCCGCCTGCTGGTGCGCGAGCGTCGCCGGGCGCTGATGCTCGACCTGGGGCGCCAACTGCGCGAGGAGACGCAGGTCTCCGCCATCGCCGACCGCGCCTGCCAGGTGCTGGCCGCTCAGCTGGGCGTGCAGCGGGCCGGCTACGCCGAGGTCGATCTGGCCGCCGTCTCCACCCAGATCATCGGCGAATGGGGCGGGCAGGGCGTGCAGCCCCTGGTCGGGCCGCTGTTCGTGCTCGACGACTTCGGACCGGCCATGAGCGACGACCTGCGGGCCGGGGTGCAGGTGGTCATCGACGATATCCGCGAGGATGTTCGCACCCGCCACCCGGCCGTCCTGCCGGCCTATGCCGCGCTCGACATCCTGGGCTTCGTGGCCGTGCCGCTGATCAAGGCCGGGCGACTGGTGTCCTATCTCTTCATCTGCCAGGAACACCCCCGCACCTGGAACGCCGACGAGGTGGCCTTCGTCGGCGACGTCGGCGAGCTGATCTGGGCCTCCAGCGCCCGCGCCCGGGGCGAGGCGGCCCTGCGCCAGGCCGAGGAGACCGAGCGCCTGCTGATCCGCGAGGTCGACCACCGGGCCAAGAACGTGCTGGCGGTGGTGCAGTCGCTGGTCCAGCTGACCCCCTTCGTGGACAAGCGCCAGTATGTCACCGCCCTCAGCGGCCGCATCGGCTCCCTGGCCCGCTCGCACAGCCTGCTGTCGACCACCCGCTGGACCGGCGCCGACCTGCGGGCGCTGCTGGAGCAGGAGCTGGAGGCCTACGGCTTCGAGCACGAGGCCCGCGTCGTCCTTTCCGGACCGCCGGTGCTGATCCGGGCCGAGGCCGCCCAGTCGCTGGGCCTGGTCGTGCACGAGCTGGCGACCAACGCCAGCAAGTACGGGGCCCTGTCGGCGCCCGGTGGAACCCTGGAGGTGCGCTGGGACTGGGAGGCGGGGATCCTCGTCCTCGACTGGCGCGAGACCGGCGGTCCGCCGGCGGTCGCGCCGGTTCGTCGCGGTTTCGGCTCCACCCTGATCCAGAACGCCGGCAAGCAGCTGGGCGCCAGGGTCTCGCACGACTGGCGGGCCGAGGGCCTGCATTGCCGGCTCGAGCTGACGCGGGGCGCCTTGCCCGCGGCGGCCGGTCTCGAACGCTCCGCCGCCGCTCCGTCGCCCGCGTCGGAAGGCGGCCTGCAAAACCAGCGCGTGCTGGTGGTCGAGGACGAGGCCCTGGTGGCCATGGAGCTGGCCCGGGTCCTGGCCCTGGCCGGCGCGCATGTGGTCGGCCCGGCCGGTGACATCGACGAGGCGCTGGAGCTGATCGAGAACAGCCTGATCGACAGGGCCGTGCTCGACGTCAATCTCGGCGGCCGCATGGTCACGCCGGTGGCCAAGGCCCTCAGCGAACGGGACATCCCCTTCGTCTACCTCACCGGCTACCAGGAGCCCGGCCTCGACGACGGCCCCGTGCTGCACAAGCCGGCCGCGCCCGAGGCCCTGGTCAGCGCCCTGGCGGGGCGGCGGGCGGAGCCGGTCTAGGCCGGTTTGTCACCCACTTAAGCTCCCGTCATTCCCGCCCTTGTGGCGGGAAACCCTCTTTCAGCCGCAGGTGCGGATGGGGCGGATCGCTGGCGATCCGCTTGCGCTTCACGTGCGAGCGGACCCAGGGGTTCCCGCCACAAGGGCGGGAATGACGGGAAGAAAAGTGAGGCGTGAAGGGCTTCGCAGAGACATCCCGCCGCATCCCTTCTCCTTGACTCCGACGGCCATCCGGATCAGAACAAAATGGGAACGGAGGTCGCCATGCCTGGCTCGCGCGAGGCGCGTATCGAGGCCCTCAGAGGTCGGATCGCCGCCATTCAGGCGGGGACTCGGACTCCGACTCCGGTCCTGCCGTTCGGCGATCCGCGCATCGACGGCCATCTGCCCGGCGGGGGGCTGCCGAGGAGCGGCTGGCACGAAGTGGTCGGCGAAGGCCTGGAGGGCGAAAGCGGGGCGGCCACGGCGGCCTTCGCGGCGCTCCTGGCCCGGCCCCGGGCCGCCAAGGGGGCGGTGGTCTGGGTGCTGCGGCGTTCGGACCTCTATGTGCCGGGCCTGGTGAACCTGGGCTTTCCGGTCGAGCGGCTGGTGCTGGTGCGGGTCCGCGACGAGGCCGAGGGGCTTTCGGTGCTGGAGGACGCCCTGGCCACCCCGGGCGTCGCCGTCGCCATCGGCGAGGCCGAGGCGCCCGATCTCGTCGCCGGTCGCCGGCTGCAACTGGCTTGCGAGCGGGCGGGAGGCTTCGGCCTCGTCCTGCACCGCCGACCCTATGGCGGACCGGCCAAGGGGGCGACGGGTTCGGCCGCCTTCAGTCGATGGCGGGTGGGCTCCGCGCCGGGGAGGGCCCCGCCAGACGGGCTGGGCCTTGGCCCGCCCGCCTGGCGCGTGACGCTGGAACGCTGCCGGGGCGGACGCCCGGGGGCGTGGATCCTGGAACATTCGGAGGCCGACCATGGCCCGCATCCTTTCCGTGTGGTGTCCGAACTGGCCGATCACGACCTGGCTGAGACACCACCCGAACGCCTTCTCAGAGTTGGGTGAGGGGGAGGCCCCCTCAGTCGGCTTCGCCGACAGCTCCCCCAGAGGGGGAGCATCTAACGAGCGCGGACCAAAATCCTCCCCCCCTGGGGGAGGTGGCCCGGAGGGCCGGAGGGGGTCTTCACCGCCGCAGGATCCCCCTTTCGCCCTGCTGCTCTCCGAACGCGGAACCCGCCGCCTCGCCGCCGTCAACAACGCGGCCCTGGCCCAGGGCCTCTCCGCCGGCCAGAAGGCCGCCGACGCCCTGGCCCTGGTTCCGCATCTGGCGACCGCCGACCACGACCCGGAGGCCGACCGCCGGGCGCTGGAGAGCCTCTGCGACTGGTGCGTGCGCTTCTCGCCGGCCGTGGCGGTCGACGGCGACGACGGCCTGCTGCTCGACATCACCGGGACCGACCACCTGTGGGGCGGAGAGGGCGCCATGCTGGCCGACCTGCTCGACCGCCTGGCCCGCTGGGGCGTGCCGGCCCGCGCGGCGATCGCCGACACCGCCGGCGCGGCCTGGGCCCTGGCCCGCTATGGAGAGGCCCGCCATGGCCGCGACCAGGCGGTGGTTCCGCCCGGCGGCCAGGCTGAGGCGCTGGCTCGCCTGCCGGTGGCGGCGCTGCGGTTGGACGAAGCCGCACAGGCCCAGTTGCCGCGCCTTGGCCTGCACCGCGTCGGCCAACTCTACGGCCTGCCGCGCGCCCAGATGGCCAAGCGCTTCGGCCTGGCCTTCACCCAGCGCCTCGACCAGGCCCTGGGCGCGGCGGGCGAGGCCCTGGTCTTCCGCCGTCCGGCCAGCCCGTGGTTCGAGCGCCTGGCCTTCTTCGAGCCGATCAGCGCGCCCGAAGACCTGGCCCGCGTCGCCGCCGACGTGCTGGTCCTGATCTGCAAGCGGCTGGAGGGCGAGGGGCGCGGGGCCAAGCGCTTCGAGGTCGTGTTCCACCGCCTGGACGGCAAGACCTTTCCCGTGCCGGTGGGCCTGGCGCGTCCTGGCCGCGACGCCAGGCGGCTGGCCAAGCTGGTCGCCCCCAAGCTCGACCGGGTCGATCCGGGCTTCGGCATCGACGTGATCACCGTCCACGCCTTCGCCGTCGAGGCCCTGGCTCAGGGACAGTCGCGCATCGACGCCGAGCTCGACGCGGCCGAGGCCCTGGCCCCGCTGGTCGATCGCCTGGTCAATCGCTTGGGCGAGGCCCGGGTCTGGCGGCCCGATCCGGTCGAAAGCCATGTGCCCGAACGCGCCGTCGCCCGCGCCGCGCCCCTGGCTCCTGCGGCGGCAGCCCGGCCGTGGAACCCCGACCTGCCGCGCCCGACGCGCCTCTTCCGCCGGCCCGAACCGATCGAGGTGATCGCCAAGCTGCCCGACGACCCGCCCCTGCGTTTCACCTGGCGCGGCCGTCCGCACCGCGTGCGCGCCGCCGAAGGCCCCGAGCGCATCGGCCAGGAATGGTGGCGCGGCGACTTCGACGCCGCGGGGCCGGGCAGGATCCGCGACTACTACCGGGTGGAGGACGAGGCCGGCGGCCGGTTCTGGATCTATCGCCAGGGGCTCTATGGCGACGGCGAGATGCCGAAATGGTGGCTGCATGGCCTGTTTGGCTGATCCCAGAGGGAGAGGAGCGTGGAGCGAACTCCTCCCCCGTGAAACGGGGGAGGGGGACCACGAAGTGGTGGAGGGGGCGAG